>CADCTC010000273.1 GCA_902805635.1 uncultured Chloroflexota bacterium | reverse complement strand
CATGACGACGTATGGGATCCCCTACATCGTGGTGGAGGACGGGGACTACCGGCGCAACCGCGAGCTGTACTTGAAGCACTGCTTCGACGGGGATGAGCTGGACTTGAAGTACGCGGAGCGGACGCTGCGGTACGTGCAGCAGATCTGGGACCGGACGGTGCACCTGGAGACGGTGTTGGACGGGAAGCCGTCGCTGCTGAGCTTTGACGGGGCGCGGAGCACGCGGACGGCGCTGTAGCCGGGCGACTCAGGGGTCATTCTTGTGACTATTTGTGACCCATTGTGAGCCAAGGTACTCGGTAGAGGGTGCAGGGCGCGTGATGGAGACGGCTGACGGTGGCGGGCAGGTGTTGTGTCCCGATGTGTCCCTTTGTGTCCCAAGCTACACGGGAAGGGAGTGAGTGGCTGCCAGCAAGTGCTGCCACAGCTGTTCGGTTGTGAAGGTGCGCGCTGGGTGGTGTGGGGATGGAAGGAGTAGTGGCGAGGGGGCGCGTTTGATGATGCAGTTTGGCGCAGGTTCTCTTACTTTTCTGCCGGTAGCGGTATGCGTGGTCGTACCCTGAATGGGAGGGATGGACATCCCCTCATAGAGATAGAACGGTGGACGAGGGGAGATTTTCGGGTCAGTTCGGTTTGCGATTGAGTTCGTATAGGGAGGCGTGGGTGTATGCCAGCGGGCAGACGTGCGAGTGAGTAAGATGGAAAGACAGATATGACCCGGAAGGTGACGCTCAGCGCCATTCAGCCGCCGCTGTTGAGGCGGGACACGCTGGAGGAGGCGCGGGCGGCGCACCTGGAAGTGGCGACGGACCTCCTGCTGGAGGCAACCAGCAGGAACACCGACCTGGCGGTGCTGCCTGAAAACCTGAACATGGTGGGCGCCAACGTGGGCGAGGGCGACTACAGCAGCGAGGCGGAGACACTCGACGGCCCCTTCACGGCGGCGATCCGGCGGCTGGCCGCCGCGCACCGCATGGCGGTGGTGCTTCCCGTGTACCGGGTGGACGAGGCGGGGCGGCTGCGCAACAGCGCGGTGGTGATCGACAAGAGCGGGCGCGTGGCGGGCTGCTACGACAAAGTGCACCCCACGCGGGGGGAGATCGAGCGCGGGGTAGTGGCGGGGGACACGTGGCCGGTGTTCGAGCTGGACTTCGGCAGGGTTGGCGTGATGACGTGCCACGACAACAGCTTTGTGGAGAGCGCGCGCTGCCTGGCGCTGAACGGGGCGGAGATCATCGCCTGGCCTCACGTGCAGAGCGGTTGGGGCGACGTGGTGTGGGACATCACGCTGCGCTCGCGGGCGATCGACAACGGCGTGTACCTGGTTTCGAGCTGCTTCGCGGTGCGCGGCGAGGGTGCGTGGCGGCCGGGGATGATGGTGGGGCGCAGCGGGGTGGTGGGGCAAGACGGCGCCATCCTGGCGGAGATGAGCCGGGACGTTGGCGTGGCTACCGCCAGCGTGGACCTGGACGCGCCGCGCCTGGTGCATTCTTGGACGCGCAGCGGCGAGTATCCCTATGCGGAGGAGTTTCGTGCGGACCGGCGTCCCGATACGTATGGCGCGCTGACGCAGGCGACGAATGAGGTTACTGCGGTTACTGCAGCTGGCGTGAGCTAGCGACAACCATGTGCTGACGCCGTCACGCCGCGGCCGGCGCTGCGCCGAGGCGATGGACGTGCACGGATAGGTCACCCGTGGGTGCATTGCTGCTATCACCGAGGTTCCAGGCGAAGCGGTTCATCTCGTCAACCACGGGACCGGCGAAGAACGGCTCGCTGCACTGGCGGCAGACGCGTGCGGGCACGTCGGTGAACACGATGACGTGGCGGCCGAACGTCACGGCATGGCGAACCGTCTGATCGGCCAATGCGCCGTGGCAGTATGCGCACGCTTGCTCTTGTTGCACGGTTACCTCCGCTGCCGGTAGTCAGGCGTCCACGCTTCTGGCTCGGTCTCTGCTGGCGGATAGACGGTGATCACCCAGCCGCCATGCACGCTCAGGACCACGTGGAGGATTCTCCCACGTTCCGTTCGGCCGTGGACCAGGCAGCTGGGGCCGCGCGGATCAGTGGAATAGTCCTCGATCACCTCAGCGTGTGGTCCTGCCAGTACTTCTACCACCTCGGCGCTCAGGATCCTGTGGTGGAGCATGGCACGCGCCGCGTGAGTGGTGAACGGCGTTGGGTTGCCGCGAAAGGCGTTGCGCAGCGCTTGGAGATCGGGCACCGGTGGTTGAACGAGCATCTGGCGTGCCGTGCCTGAGGTGTCGCTCCACCTCGGATGCCGGCGCGCACAGGTCCATCAAGCGACGGATCTGGTCCAGCTCCGTGGGGCAGGGTCCGGCCTACGGGAGCGGCGCGGGGACGAAGGTGCGATGGCCAGCCGGCTTTGTTACATCGCGACCCGCACGCGTGCGCTGGCTGGTCATGAAACCCTCCTGTTGACACCGTTGACAATAAGGCGCCACGGTCGCATGCCTTACTTCAAACACAGGCTGATTCTTGAAATAAGGGTAGCGAGTTGCCGCGTTTATGGTCACCAGTGGCTAGCGACGGGGATCACCGTGAAAAGGCGGAAGGGGTTCTGTAGCTCCTAGCGGCGGGCGCGATCCCGAAGCCGAAGAAGCAGGAGGGCAAGCCCTACCAGGCGCCGCTGTTGCTGGACGAGGGGAAGGGGCTCTCCGGCGAGGAGCAGCTGTACGGCTAGCGGGAGGGGCCGCCGCCGCTCTGGCCTGGTGGGCCGCCGGTGCCAGTGCCGGGCGTGCCGGAGGCGCTCGTGCCGGTGGTCGCAAGGGGTCCGGGGCCCTGGCCCTGGCCGCTGGTGCTGCCGATGGGGGTTCCGGCGATGAGACTTGTTCCTCCGCCGGTGGTGCCCGTGCCGGTGTTGGCACCGGGTGTGCCGGTGGTCCCGCCCGAGCCGGGCGAGCCGCTGCCTCCGGCGCCCGCGTCTCCGCCGCAGCCGGCGAGGGCGGCGAACGCCCCGCCGGCAAGTAATCCGCGAATGACGGTTGCGCGACGATTGATGGCCATTGAATATGCCCCTTTCTGAACCGCTCTGCACCGCCGAGGCGCTCTACCCGCGCCGGCGGCTGAACGGCCCTCGCAAGCAGCGTGCCGGGCGGAGGAGCTCGTGGGGTGCGCAAGGCGGGTGGCCTTACGGAGTGGTGGCGAGGCGGGTGTTGGCGGCGTGTTGGGCGCGGAGGAGGGCGCCCCTGGGGGCGAGGTCGCCCTGCCAGGCGGCGAGCAGAGGTGGGAGGATGGCGGCGGTGAAGGCGTCCCATTCGGGGATGGTGGGCTTGGTGCGGTTGGCGGGGCGGTGCACGAGCGCGCCGATCTCGCGCCAGAGCGGGTCGGCGGCGAAGGGGGGGCGGGACCAGAGGGAAGGCCGGACGGGAAGCCACGCACCGTCGGCTGCCCAGCGCGCCTGGACGCCGGCGCGGGAGCGGTAGCTGACCAGGCGGTAGGCGAGGTCGGGGGCGCGGGAGCCGGCGAAGACCGAGAGGGCATTGTGCTGGAGCTGGTGCGCGTCGCGCTGGTCGGGGGGCAGCGGGCCCATACCGAAGCGGAGGCCGGGGGCGGTGCGGGCGTAGGTGAGCGCGGCGTTAGCGGTGGTCATCCAGTAGCCGACGCGTCCCTGCGCCACGTTGGCGATGAGCTCCGGCACGGGGGTGCCGACGGGGACGGCGGTGCGGTCGGCGTGCAGTAGGTCCACCTGGAACTGGAGCGCGCGAGCGGCGGCGGGGGTATCGAGCGTGGCGCGGAGGGCGCTGGGCGTTCCCGGCATGCCGGCCCAGACCTCACCGCCGGCTCGCCAGACCCATTCTATGAACCAGCAGTAGGTCTGCTCGCGCTGTGAGAACTCGTAGAACTGGAAGCCGCGTGCGGCTGCGGGGTCGGCGGTCCCGGCGGGGCGGCTGGGGCCGCCGGTTGTCTCGGCCGCAGCGCCGACGGCCGCTCCGGTGAGCGCCTGGACGGCCCGCGCGCCGCGCCGCAGGGTTTCCCAACTGGCGGGTGGGGTGTCTGGATCGAGGCCGGCGTGTGCCAGCAGTTCTCGGTTCCAGAAGAGTGCCACTATCTGGTGGCTGTCTGGGACACCGAGGAGCGGGCGATCGACGGAGCTCCGCGTACCGGCAGCCGCAGTGCCACCGGCGCGCGGCGATGATGTGGTGTGGTGGCGGGAACCGTCGACGGACTGAGTCGTGAAGTCGGCCAGCCGGACCTCGCGATCGGCGGCGACGAGTGCGTCGAGTGGCAGGAGGGCGCCGCGAGCGCCGAGGTCGGCGAGGCGATATTCCTTGAGGCGGGCGACATCGGGCGGTGTGCCAGATGCGAGGGCGGCGGTGAGGCGGTCCATCATGTCCTCGTTGGTGACGAGCTGGACGGTCACCGCGGCGGCGCCTGGCGTCTCGGCCAGGAACTCGGCGTGGAACGGCTCGAGCGCCGTGGCGTCGGCCTGGCGGCCGGGGAGCCACATCTCCAGCGGCACGGGGGTGGCGCGGCGCGCTGTGGGTGTCGGGGTGCCGCCGGACGGGGCGGTGGGACTGGCCGGGCCGCGGCGGTCTGTGGCGCGCGATGGTGCGCAGGCTGCGAGTGCGGCCAGAAAGGGAAGGCTGGCGATGGTGGCCGCAGTGGGAGGGCTTTGCTCGCCCGAGGCGTATTGGATGGGGCCGAGCAGCAGATGGCGCCGACTGACGCGGACCGGCGGGCGCGCTTGGGCGGTGGAAGGCAGGATGGGTGGGGACGGCAAGGGCGGCGGAGTGGGCTGCATCCTCGGGGGCGTGCCAGGTGGTGGGGTCAGCGGAACATGTCGGTGCCGGGCGCGCGCACGAGCGCGGCAGCGCCGGGATCCGGGTCGTCTTCGGCCAGGTGGGTGTAGGCGGCGCCGCGGGCAATGGCGACGGGCACGCGGTCGAGCTTGCCCATGACCAGCTCGGCGGCGGCGGCTAGCTCGTCGGCGACGGCGATCTCGGTGGCCTTGAGCGTGTAGCCGATGGGGTCCACATGGCCATCGTAGCGGTGGACGGCGGCGATGCCGCTGGCGCCGATGGCGACGTTGGTCTGGCCGGTCCGCCAGGGCCGGCCGAAAGTGTCCGAGATGAGGACGGTGACGTCGACGCCAGCCCGGCGGGTGAGGTCACAGCGCAGGGCACGCGCGGAGGCGTCGGGGTCCTGGGGCAGCAGCATGACGGTCCCCGTTGAGGGCGCGTTTGAGGCGTCGACGCCGGCATTGGCGCAGATGACGCCGTGGTGAGTCTCGGCGATGAGGACGCCGCGGTCCATGCGGACGATGCGCCTGGCCTCGCGCAGCACGACCTCTACCTGGCGGGGGTCTTTGGCGTTGGCGGCCGCCCAGGTGGTGGCGAACGGGGATGGTGTGACGTCGTCGAGCCGGACGAGGCGCCCTTCCGCCTTGGAGACGGCCTTGGAAGTGAAGACGACTACGTCTGCGTCGTGCAGCGGTGCGAGCTCACAGCCGCCGCTACTGAGCGCTTCGAGCAGCAGGGCAACGAGGTCGTCGCCAGGTCGCACCTCGGGCAGGCCGCGCACGGCCGCGGCGCAGAACATAGTTAAGGCTACGCTGGGCGGGCAAGCGGGGAGGGCTTCATTGCCTGCCCTCGCGTCGCGCCACGAGTAGGTCCGCGCGGGTCACGTGCTCCAGGACGCGCGCCATCACCGAGTCGGGCGCGGGCGTGTTGCCGGAGCGGCAGTAGGTGGTGCGGAGTATGCCGGCGCGTTGGAGCAGCGCCTTGTGGACCCAGACCATGGTGCCGCCGCCGTCTCCTGCGCCGGGACCGGCAACGGCAACGGCGCGCAGCAGCGGGGCGATCTGGCGCGTGTATACGTCCAATCCGTCGGCCGCGTCCCCGGCGGCATAGCGGTCGCAGACTGTGCGGAAGGCGTCGATGATGGCGGGATGGGGCATGGTCCCCACCGACCCGGCTTCGAGCTCCTCCGGAAGCCAGCTGCCGCCGGCGCCACCGAGCACGGTGACGCGGCCGACGGTGCCGGTGCTGCCGTGGGTGTTCCCGGTGTTCCCGGTGTTCCCAGTGTGCCCGGGGCTCACGGTGCTCTCAGCGCCGGAGAGCAGCCCTTCTGCGCGCAGCGCGTCTACGAGGCGGCCGATCTTGAGCGCGGCGCCGGCGGGCTCTATCTTGGCGGCGACTACCCGGCTGCCTTCCTGACTTGCGCGCAGCAGCACGTCCACTGGGGCGTTGCCGGCGGCGTCCTGGATCATCAGCGGCATCTGCACCTGGTCGGATAGCTCGCGGAACAGCGCCACGAGGTGGTCACCGCCGCGCGGCGGGTTGACCATGGCGCAGTCGGCGCCGCACTCGCGGGCCAGGCGCGTGAGCGCGATGGTGCCCTCGCGGCTGGCGTGGGAGGTGGCGACGACGAGCGGCGCGGCGCCCTTCAGGTGGCGGGCGGCCAGCGTCCATACCTGGGCTCGCTCAGCGTCGGTCAGCTGGTTGCTCTCGCTGCCGATGCCGAAGCAGATCGCCTGTGAGTCGGCCTCCAGGCAGAAGTCGATCTCGCGCAGGAGGCTCTGCTCGTCGATGGCGCCATTGTCGTCGAACGGCATCGCCAGCACGGGCACTGCGCCGTGGATGTCAATTCCGTTCGCCACCATTCGCCGCTCCTCTCGCACCTCAGGTAGGAGACGGCAGGGCCGTCCCCGGCGCCACTATAGCGCGGCTGTGGCCACCGGCTCGCGCTTTCTGGGCTGGTACACGTAGGGGCGTAGGATAGAGAGGAGGCGAGGCCATGCCAACAATGCAGTACGTCCGTCGTGAGCAGAGCGCGCGAGCGCGGTCCGAGAGCGACATCTTCATCGGGCAGGTGAGCAGCCAGATGCTCAACGCCAACCCGCAGTACCGCGTGTCCGAGGTGGCGTTCTCGGCGGGTGGACGGACGAAGTGGCACACGCACACGTTCCACCAGGTGCTGGTGATCACAGAGGGGCGAGGTGTGGTGGCGACAGAGGATGAGGAGCGGCACGTGACGCCGGGGGACGTGCTGTACATCGAGCCGGGCACGCGCCACTGGCACGGGGCAGAGCCAGACGCGGCGATGACGCACCTGTCGCTCAATGGTGAGGGTGAGACCAGCTGGTAGGTGGGGCGGCGGGCGCTTCGTATCATGCGCCGCAGTGCAATGAAAATCACCACCATCACGCCGTACGTGATTCCGCAGCCGGACGACCGGAACTGGGTGTTTGTCAAGCTGGAGACGGACGAGGGCATCACTGGCTGGGGGGAGGCGGGCGGCAACGCGGCGGGGACAGCGGGGAGCGTGCGGTCGGCGTTGCTGGAGCTGGCGCCGGACCTGCTGGTGGGGCGGAACCCGGAGGACGTGGAGCCGATCTGGCATTCGATCTTCCGGCGGTTCTCGTACTTCGGGTCGCGCGGGTTTGGGACGGCGGTGGCGGCGGGGGTGGACATCGCGCTGTGGGACATCAAGGGGCAGGCGGCGGGGCGGCCGGTGTATGACTTGCTGGGCGGGCGGTTCCGCGAGCGGGTGTCGCTGTACAGCAACTCGTGGTTCGCGGGGTCGGCGAGCACGCCGGAGGCGTACGCGGCGGCGGCGCGCGAGAAGCTGGTGCCGCTGGGGCACACCGCGTGCAAGCTGGACCCCTTCTTCGAGATGCAGGCGTACCATCGCAGCTACCAGTCGGGGGAGATCAGCCAGGCGGGGGAGCAGCTGGGGTACGACGTGGTGGCTGCGGTGCGCGAGGTGGTGGGGCCGGCGTTAGAAGTGCTGATCGACGCGCACGGGCACTACAACGTGCCCACGGCGATCCGCCTGGCGAATACGCTGTACGAGCGGTCGCGGATCGGGTGGTTCGAGGAGCCGGTGCCGCCGGAGAGCTATGACGCGCTGCGCACGGTGCGCGAGCACACGAACGCGCCGATCGCGACGGGCGAGCGGCTGCGCACGCGGTGGGACTTCCTGCCGGTGCTGCAGCAGCGCCTGGCGGATTACGTGATGCCAGACACGATCTGGACGGGCGGCATCTCCAAGGCGAAGAAGATCGCGCAGCTGGCGGAGGTGTACAACGTGCCGGTCTCGCCGCATTGCGTGCCGATGGGGCCACTGGAGATCATCTCGGCGGCGCACGTGGTCAGCTCCATCCCGAACTTCTACCGGCTGGAGCACTCGCACCCGCTGATCGAGGCGCACAACCGGCTGCTGACAGAGCCGTACCGTGTGGAGCAGGGACACCTGATCCTGAACGGCAAGCCGGGGCTGGGTTACGCGCTCAACGAGGACTGGCTAAAGGCGCACGCGGTGGACGCTCGCTGACATGGCCGCGACGTAGCGACGTAGGCCCCGTCCTGCTCGGCGTTCCCCGTTTGGGGCCGGCTCACTTGCCCTGGGCGTATGCTCTGGGGGACAGGTGAAGTAGGACGTGCAGGGCGGCATCATGGTGAAGGCGGGGTGGGGGGCGTGGCGCGGGCGGCGCCGCGCCGCGGCGGCTGGGGCGGTGCTGGCTCTGAGCGCGTGTAGCTTCGCGGGCGGTTCCGGCGGTGCGGCGCCCTCTGCGTCTCCCGGCGCAGGCGTCTCACCGGGCAGTTCTGGCACGCCGGGCACTGCCGGGGCGGCTGCCGGACAGGCGGCAGCGCTGCCGGCAGTGGCCACGCCGCCGGCGGGTGCGCTGGTGTTCAGCATCGTGCCAGAGCAGTCCAGGGCCACGTTCCGTGTGCGCGAGCAGCTGGTTGGGGTGCAGGTGCCCAGCGACGCGGTTGGCTCTACGGGCGCGGTCGGCGGGCGCGTGGTCCTGCGCCGCGAGGGGGGCCTAGCGGCGGACGCGTCGCGCATCAGCGTGGACCTGCGCGAGCTGCGCACCGACGACCCGCGCCGGGATAGCTTCATCAAGCAGGTGACGCTGCGCACGGGTGAGTTCGCCACGGCCGAGTTCATGCCCCAGACCGCCGCGGGGCTGCCTAACCCCCTGCCGGCATCAGGCGAACACTCGTTTCGGCTGACCGGGCCGATGGTGCTCCGCGGAGTACTGAAAGAGGTGACCTGGGACGTCACGGCCCGCCGTGCGGGCGCCCAGCTCACGGCGCGCGCCACCACCGCCGTCAGGTTCGGCGACTTCGGCATGACGCCGCCCAGGGCCGAGCCGGTGCTGATGGTGGTGGACGAGATCCGCCTGGAGCTGGATCTTGTGGCGCGGCAAGCGTGAGCTCGCGGGGCGCCATCAGGGGGTTGAGTGCTGCAGGGGCAGCCGGATGGTGAACGTGGTGCCGTGCCCCTCGCGGCTCTGCACGCTGACGGCGCCGCCGTGCTGCAGCACGATCTCGCGCGCGCTGTACAGCCCCAGTCCCGTGCCTCGGATGGTGCCCGCGACGTTGGACGCGCGGTAGAAGCGCTGGAACAGCCGCGGGAGCTCTGACTCCGGGATGCCCATGCCCTGGTCGCTCACGGCTACTTCCGCCCACGCGGCGCCGCCGGGTTCCAGGACGCGGCGCGCCGCGACGGCGACGGCGCCGCCCTGTGGGCTGTATTTGATGGCGTTGCCGATCACGTTGTGGAGCACGCGCTCCAGCCGCGCCTGGTCCCATGACCCGACCAGCGTTCCGTCGGGCGAATCAAACGTGAGCTGGTGTCGCTCGGCGGTGTGCCGGTACTCCTCTACAACGGCCTGGGCCAGAGCCGTCAGGTCCACGGGGCGGAGGGTGAGGTCCAGCCGCTGTCCCGAGTGCAGGCGTGCGGTATCGACCAGCTCGTCGATCATCGAATGCATCTTCTGTGTAGTGGCGACGATGCGCCCCAGGCCGTCGGCGACGCCGGCGAGCCGGTCGGTCAGCTCCGCGTCCAGCACGGCGGCCACTCGTGAAGGGATGCCGCGGTCCGCGTCCGCGGGGGTGCTGATCGCGTGGCCGCCCGCGCCCGCCGTGCGCCCGGCGGCAGCCGCGACGGTGGTCAGCGCGGGCGCAGCGGGCATACCCATCGCCTCTCGCGCCTCGGACGCCTGCAGCAGCTCGGTCGCCTCTTCTTGAAGGACGTCGGCGCGCAGAGCGATGGTGGTCAGCGGGTTCTTGAGGTCGTGCGAGACCGT
This sequence comes from uncultured Chloroflexota bacterium, assembly GCA_902805635.1. Taxonomy (GTDB): domain Bacteria; phylum Chloroflexota; class UBA11872; order UBA12225; family UBA12225; genus CADCTC01. Next base: position 17,677 of record CADCTC010000273.1, on the reverse strand, counting down.
GCCCAGCACGTTGTCGCGCATGCGGATGGCCTCTTCGCGCTCGGCCGTGCGCGCCGCCAGCCGGTCGCGCATGGCGCCGAAGGCCGCGGCCAGGCGATCGAGCTCGGCGGCGGTGCTGCGCGGGAGAGGCGCATCGGTGCGCTCGGCCGCCAGCGCGTCTGCGGCCCGCGCCAGCGCGGAGAGGGAGCGGGTGAGCTGCCCGGCTGCCACCCACCCGGCCGCCGCGGCCAGGGTGATGGCCAGGACTAAGAGACCGAAGATCAGGTCGCGCCGCGCGAACGAGTCGGCCAGCACGACGCTGGCCGGCCGCTCCACCACCACCCCCCAGCCCAAAGACGGGACGCGCGCGTAGCCCACCAGCCGCTCGCCGCCCCAACCGCGGTAACGCATGGCGCGCGGCGCGTCGTCCTGGGCGAGCAGCGCCGCCACGGGGGGCAAGCGTGAGAAGTCCGCCAGCGACGCTGCCAGCGAGAGGTCCGGGTGGGCGATGGCTCGGCCAAGCGAGTCCACCAGGTACGTCTCACTGCCGGCGCCCATGCGCGGGGAGGCCAGCAGATCGGTCAGACGGACCGACTCGACGGCGCCCAGCACGATGCCGTCGAACTGCCCATCGCGCATGACCGGTGCGGCGAGTGCGAAGAGCGGCGCGGGCGACAGCTCCTGCCGAAGGAGCACGTCCGCCGCCGGGGCGTGGGAGAGTCTTGCCTCTTCGAACACGGGCAGGCGCGCCACCGCCTCCGGCGCGCGCGCGGTCGAGCGCGCAATGCCGCCGCCGCGCTCGTCAAACGTGCTGAGGAAGCTGAGAGCGGGGTAGGCGGTGCTGACCGAATCGAGCAGCCACGTCTGCTCGCCTGGATCGGGTGCGAGCAGCGCCACCTGGCTGGCGAGGGCCGCGACGGCGCTGCGGTGCAGCCCGACGTACTGCGCGGTGTCTTGCGCCAGGATGCCGGCGAAGGCCTGCTGCCGTGCGAGCGCCTCCTCCAGCGCCGCGCGCTCTTCCTGGCGGGCGATCAGCGTGGCGGCCAGGATGAGCGGCGCCGCGGCGGCCACGGCGAGCGCGAGCGCCAGCCGCGACCGCAGTGACGACGAGCTGGCCATGAGCGGCGCGGCGCGCTGCAGCCACGGCAGCAGCCCGACGACGGCGCCGACGCCGCCGTAGAGCGCCACCCCCGTCCACGCGCGGTTGGGCAGCATCAGGGCCGCCGCCCAGAGCAGGAAGACAGCCGCTGCTAGCGCGTGCGCCATGGCGGAGGGCGCAGGCGCAAGTCGCCTTCCCAAAAGCTGCGTGGCCAGCAACCCCATTCCAGCGGCGAGGAAGGCGACGCCAAAGAACGCGGCATTGGCTCGGATAGGGTCGTAGGTGGGCACACGGTATGCGGCCGGGATGGCGAGCAGCGCGACGCTGTGCAATAGCGCAATGGCGCCCATGGCGAGCGCCAGGAGGTCAGGCCGGCGTCGCCCGGCGGGCGCGAGCGGCGCGTGCGGACCGGCGGGCGCAAGCGCGGCGGAGGCCGACGCTGCACCTAGCACAGCGTACCCTGCGGCGCTGCCCCAGATGCCGGTGGCGCCGAACGAGAAGGCCAGGCTCCAAAGCGCCGCGGCGGCGATAGTATGCGCCGCCAGGCGCAGCCAGTGCGCCAGGGCGTAGACGGGCACGGCAAGAAGCGCCATGCCGGCCAGGCAGAAGCCGGCGCCCCACCACGGCAGGGCGGGGCGCACCGCGTCATACCCGCCGGCGCTGAACTGGTGTGGCGCCACGAGCATGAACGTGCCCACGCCCGCGATGAAGATGCCGAGCGCCCATTCCAAGCTGGTGGTCCGCATCTGCCGTGTCTGCCGTCCGTTCCTCACCTGTATTCTAGGGCTGCCGGATTCACGATCCGTCACTGGCTCCAGACCGGATCGAGATACAACGAGCGACATTGCTCTCACAGATCGGTCCCTGATCCGATGAAATGCATTGGACACGCCTATTCCGTTGGTTGATGGTGCCGAGCGCGTTCGCATCGAGCTGTTCGGTGTTGCGCGGCTGACCGCGGGCGAGCGGATTCTCGACTTGCCGCATGCGGAGGCAGGGACACTTGCCCAGGCTGTCGTCGCCCTGGCCGCGCGTGTTCCGGCGTTGTTGGGCCCGGTGATCGATCCGGCCACGCACCGTCTGCTGGAGGGGTACGTGTTGAACCTGAACGGACGGGACTTCATTCTCGATCACTCGCGGCCGCTGGCACCCGGAGATACCCTGCTGCTCGTCGCGTCCGCGGCGGGTGGGTAGATCGCGGCTGTTCTGAGGCGCCCCAGCCGGAGTCTCGGGCCAGGCTCTCAAGACTGGGCGCGGCGCCATTCGGTATCGTCGCTGCGGTGACATCATCCACCTCGCGGCAGTCTGTGCCGCTGGCGCCGCCACTCTCTGTGGAGCGATTGGGCGGGCCGGCGCCCGACCGAATCTCAGTTGACGACGCGCTGGAGCGTATTGCCGGCGCGTTCGCGCCGCTTGGGGAGCACGAGCGCGTGCCGGCCATCGAGGCGATCGGGCGGGTACTGGTGGAAGACGTGCCGGCGGATATGGACATCCCGCCGTTCACCAACTGCGCGGTAGATGGGTATGCCGTGGCGGCGGCCGACGTGGCCATGGCGGCGGGCGATCATGCGGTGCAGCTGCGCGTGCTGGGAGAGGTAGCGGCCGGCGAAGTACCGCCGCGGGCAGCCACGCGCGGCGAGACGTACCGTGTGCTCACGGGCGCGCCACTGCCGGACGGGACCGATGGCATCGTGCCGTACGAGGACACCGACGGCGCGGGGTTTGGCGGCTGGCAGCGCGCGAGCGCCGCGCCGGTGGCGGAGGCCGAGCGCAGCGTGCGCGTCTTCCGCGGTGTTGGACCGGGCGACAACGTGCGCTACGTGGGCGAGGACCAGCGTAAGGGGGAGATCATCCTGCGCGCGGGGACGCCGCTGCGTCCGGCCGAGATCGGGGCACTTGCCTCGCTGGGCCGCACGGAAGTATGGGTGCACAGGCGGCCCAGGGTCGGCATCCTGTCTACCGGGGACGAGCTGACGCCGCCCGCGGAGCCGCTGACCCCCGGGCACATCCGGGACGCCAACAGCCAGTCGCTGGCGGCCTACGTCCGCCACCACGGCGGCGAGCCGCTGTCGCTCGGCATCGCGCGTGATGACAAGGAGACTGTGCGCGCGCGGCTGCTGGACGCGATTGCGCGCGGCGCGGACCTGCTGCTCACGTCGGGCGGCGTGTCACTGGGTGACCGGGACGTGGTCAAGGAGGTGCTGCGCGAGGAGGGTGAGATCGCCTTCTGGTCGATCGACATCCGTCCGGGCCGGCCGCTCACGTTCGGCACGCTGCGTGGCGTGCCGATTCTGGCGCTGCCGGGTAACCCGGTGGCCGTGATGGTGACGTTCGAGCTGTTCGTGCGGGCGGCGCTGTTGCGACTGGCAGGCCATACCCGCTGGCGCAAGGTAGAGATGTACGCGACCGCGCTCCAGGCGATCTCCAACCGCAGCGGGCGCGAGAACTTCATGCGTGCGGTGGTCGAACAGCGCTGGGCGGATGGTGGGGAGCCGGAATGGACGGCCCGCCTCACGGGCGAGCAGGGCTCAGGCATCATCACGTCTATGGTGAAGGCCAATGCGCTGGTGCGCCTGATGCGCGGGCAGACGCGGATCAGTGCGGGGGAGCGGGTCCGGGTGGTGATGCTTGACTGGCCGCCGCTGTGAGCGTGACGGGCATCATCCTGGCCGGCGGACGCAGCCGCCGCCTTGGTATGGACAAGACGAGCATGGCGTGGCCGCCGCCTGCACCTGGCGATGGTGTAGGGGCGAATGTGCCTGATGCGCCGGGCGGTCTGGGCGTGCCGGCGACGACGCTGCTCGAAGCGGCGGGCGCCACGCTCCAATTGGTGTGCGACGACGTGCTCGTGGTGGGGTACCGCGCGGCGCGCGCCGTTCCGTACAGGGTGGCGCCCGACCTGTACGCCGAGGGAGGTAGCTTGGGGGGCATCTACTCCGGACTTTTCGCTGCTTTGGGCGACTACGGGCTTGCCGTCGCCACCGACATGCCGTTCTTGAGTGTCCGGCTCCTGCGCTGGATGGTTGAGCAGCCGCGCGATTACGACGTGCTGGTGCCGGTCCGCGAAGAGCCAGAGCCGCTGCACGCCATCTATTCCAAGGCGTGTCTGGAACCGATGCGCCGGAAGCTTGAGGCCGGTCGGCTCAAGATCACCGGGTTCTTCGAGGACGTGCGGGTGCAGTACGTGGAGGCCGTCACCCTGGCTGAGCTCGACCCGGATGGGCTTTCTTTTTTCAATGTGAATACGCCCGAGGACCTGGAGCGTGCCCGGAGCGTGCTGGCGAGCCGAATGTAAATCGGTCAGGCTGCCTGTGCGCGTGGCTCTCCGGTCGGGCGCCCAAAGAAGGAGGTGAGCTGCCCCAGGTTGCGGGTGAGGGCCTGGAAGCCGCCCACCAGACCCAGGCGAGAGCGCGGGACCGAGCCGAACATGGCGCTGGCGTTGGGCGACATGAAGATGGCCATGCCCACGCCCATGACCACCAGCCTGACCACGGCGTCCAGCGCGGCGCCCTGCACGGGCAGGAACACCAGCGACAGCATGCCGGCGGTCTGGATGGCCATGCCCGCGGAGGCGATGGCGCGCGAGCCAAAGCGGTCTGAGAGGCTGCCACTCACGGGCGCCAGCAATGCCACGGTGGCCGGGATGACGGCCAGGAGCAGGCCGGACTGTCCTACCGGCAGTCCGAGGACCAACTGGAAGTAGAAGGGCATCAACAGCGTCACGGGGGAGATGGCCAGGAAGCTGAGGAAGGCCGCGGCGGCGGAGGCGCTAAAGCCGCGGTTGCGGAACAGGTCTAGGTCCACTGTGGGTTGGTCTACGCGCCGCTCGACCCAGATGAACGCCACCGCGGAGGCAACCGCCGCGCCGAAGCAGGCCAACGTAAGTGGGCTGGCCCAGCCCCAGCTCTCGCCCTGGTTCAGTCCCAGCAGCAGCGCCACCACCGCCAGCAGGAACAGCGCGGCGCCGGCGAGATCGAAGCGCTGGTTTCGGTTGACCGGGGTGTGGCGCAGCAGGCGCAGCCCGACGAACATGGCCACGACGCTGATCGGCACGTTGATGAAGAACGCCCAGCGCCAGCCCAGCTGCTCGGTGATTATTCCGCCGATCACGGGCCCGCTCAGCAGTCCCGACGAGACAATGGAGCTGTTGAGGCCCAGCGTCCGGCCGCGCTCACGGGCGGGGAACGCCTGCGTGAGCAGCGCGGCCATGTTGGCCTGCATTAGCGCGCCCGCTACGCCCTGCAGCACGCGCGCGCCGACCAGCAGTGGCACGGTCGGCGCCACGCCGCACAACGCGGAGGCGGCTCCGAACAGGATGAAGCCGCCGAGGAAGACCTCGCGCCGCCCTAGCATGTCGGCCAGGCGTCCCGCGGGCAGCAGCAGGCCCGTGATGCAGAGCACGTACGCCAGGATCACCCACTGGATGTCGGTCAGCGGCGCGTTGAACTCGCGCGTCAGCACCGGCAGCGCCACGTTCACGATGCCAGCGTCGAGCGTGACCATGTACACGCCCGATCCCACAACGCCCAGCACCTTCCACTTGTAGGAAGGATCGACCTGCTCTTCCAGCATACCCGTCATGCCCGTAGACTGGTTGTACCAGCGTGACCAGCACCCATTCTGCGCCCGCGCCACTGGCCGATGCCGTGCCGCATCCTGACGAGCACGAGCACGAGCACGAGCACGAGCACGAGCGCGAGCACGATGCTGCGCAGGCAGCGCGTGGGAAGGCGTGGCGGACCGTAGACCGCACGATGGTGTTGGTGGTCCTCTCAGGTGTCTGCCTGGCGGCGGGGATGCTTGCGGAGGCAGCCGGCTGGTCGCAGCCACTGACGCTGGCGCTGTTTGGCCTGGCGATGGCTGCCGGGGCTGTGCAGATCGTGCCGGCGGGGCTGCGTGGCGTGGTGCGCGAGCGGTCGCTGGACATCAACTTCCTGGTGACTGTGGCGGTCGCGGGGGCGGTCGTGCTGGGGCAGTGGGGGGAGGGCGCCACGGTGGTCTTCCTGTTCTCGCTCGGCGAGCTGCTGGAGGAGATCACCCTGGCGCGCACGCGGCGCTCTATCCAGGCGCTGATGGCCATGGCGCCGGAGACGGCGCAGGTGCGCCAGGCCGATGCCTCTGAGCGCACGGTGCGCGTGGAGGACGTGCCAGCCGGGTCTGTGGTGCTGGTGCGGCCCGGCGACCGTGTGCCACTGGATGGTGTGGTGGTGCACGGCGCTTCGGCGGTGGACCAGGCGCCGATCACGGGGGAATCGGTGCCGGCGGACAAGACGGAGGGCGACGCGGTGTTCGCGGGAACGATCAACGGCCAGGGGTACCTGGAAGTCCGCACGACGCGGCCGTTCTCCGAGAATACGCTGGCGCGCATCATCCATCTGGTGGAGGAGGCGCAGAGCGAGAAGGCGCCCAGCCAGCGTTTCGTGGAAAAGTTCGCCCGTGTGTACACGCCGCTGGTGGTGGTGTGCGCGGTCTTGCTCATGGCGGTGCCGCCGCTGGTGTTCGGGGAGCCGCTGGCGCCCTGGTTCAACCGCGCGTTGGTGCTGTTGCTGGTGGCGTGCCCGTGCGCGCTGGTGGTGTCTACGCCCGTCACCGTGGTGGCCGCCATCGGCAACGCGTCACGCCACGGGGTCCTGATCAAGGGCGGGGCGTACCTGGAGCACGCGGGCCGCCTGCGCGCCGTCGCGTTCGACAAGACAGGCACGCTGACGCGTGGCGTGCCTGAAGTGCAGCGTGTTGTTGCATTGTCGTCCGACACTGAGCGTGAGCTGCTCCAGCTGGCAGCGGCGGCGGAGCACCGGTCTGAACACCCCCTGGCGCGAGCGATTGTGCGTGCTGCCCGACGGCAGGGACTAGCAGACCTGCCGGTGGTGGAGTCTTTCGAGGCGGCTACGGGCAGCGGCGTGCGTGCGCGTGTGGCTGGTCGCAACGTGCTCGCCGGGCGCGCCGCCTGGGTGGAAGCGGCCGGCGTGCCGCTGGGCAGCGTGCACGTGGCGCTGGAGGAGCTGGCCGCCGCCGGGCAGACGCCCGTGGTGGTCGCCGTGGAGGGACAGCCGGCGGGGGTGATCGCGCTGGCGGACGCGCTGCGCCCGGCGGCGCGCGAGGCGGTGGCGGCGCTGCGCCGCACCGGCGTGCGGCGGGTGGTGCTGGTCTCCGGCGATACCGACGCCACAGCGCAGGCGATCGCGCGGCAGGTGGGGATCGCCCCGGAGGATGTCTATGCCGGGCTGCTGCCGGAGGACAAGGTGGCTGCGGTGCGGCGGTTGGTGGAGGAGCAGGGGGCGGCCGCGATGGTGGGCGATGGGGTGAACGACGCGCCCGCGCTGGCCGTGGCGACGGTCGGCATCGCGATGGGGGTGGCTGGATCGGATGCTGCCCTGGACACGGCGGACGTGGCGCTGGTGGCTGACGACCTGACGCGTCTGCCCTGGGTGCTTGAGCTCTCGCGCCGCGCCGCTCGCACCATCCGGTTCAACGTCGGGTTTGCCATCGTCACCAAGCTGGTGGTGCTCGCGCTGGGCGCATTTGGGTACGCCAACCTGTGGCTGGCCATCGCTGCTGACACGGGCGCCAGCATCGTGGTGATCCTGAACGGCATGCGCCTGCTGGGGCGCGTCCCGCTGCCTGCTGCCGCCGATCCCGCCCGCCTGCGCCAGCGCTTTGGTCTAGGAGAGGAAGACGAGCACCACGGCCACGCGCACTGATGCGTTGGCGGCCCACGTGGGGTCGAGGCTGCGCCAGTGCCTACTGGTCTATGGCGTGTTTCTCTAGCTCGCGCTCGATCAGGTCGGAGCCCAAGCCTGGCCGGTCGGGGACCACAAGGTGGCCGTTATCGATCGTGAAGGGGTGGGTCATCAGGTCGTCACGCCAGGGGGCGTCGTCTTCGTCAATCTCCAGGATCATGAAGTTTGAGCAGGCTGCCATGACGTTGGCGGATACAAGGGTGCAGATGGGGCTATGGCAGTTGTGGGGCGCCACCAGCGTGTCGTAGGCCAGGGCAAGGTCGCACACCTTGCGACCCATGGTGATGCCGTTCCAGGCGAAGTCCGGCATGATGACGTCCTGGGCGTAGCGCTCTAGGAAGGGTTTGTAGCCGTCCAGCCCGAAGAGGCTCTCGCCGGTGCAGATGCGCGTGCGGGTGGATTCGCGGATGGTGCGCAGGGCACCGGGATCGAACGTCTCGGTTTCCAGCCACATGAGGTTGTAGGGCTCCAGGACGCGCGCGATGTCGATGGCGCCGCCGAGCTTAAAGCGCAGCGCGATGTCCAGGGCAATGCCCACGTCCGGGCCCAGGGCGTCACGGAAGGTGGACACCACACCCACGGCGTTCTTCAGCGTGGCGGGCAGTGCGTCGCCGCCGGTACCGCTGGCCTTGGAGAAGCCGGGATCGGGCAGGTCTTCCAGGCGCATCATGTTGGTCTTGATGGCGGTGTAGCCCTTCTCCAGCACCTCTTCGGAGAGCCGGCGGAGGTCATCGGTGGTGCGTACGGCGGGGCGGTTCAGCTTCTCGGCCGCGCGGTTGCGGAAGGAGCCGCAATGCGACCAGTAGAGGCGCAACCGGTCGCGCACCTTGCCGCCCAGCAGCTGCCAGACCGGCGCGCCGAGCACCTTGCCCTTGATGTCCCAGAGCGCCGAGTCGATGCCGGCCATGGCCTTCCAGGCCAGACCGCCCTTGTGGCGGACGTTGTAGGCGGCGAGGTCGAACCAGATGCGCTCGGTGTCTTGCGGGTCGCGCCCGATGACGAGCGGCGCCAGGTGGTCGATCATGGCCACGACGCCGGGCCAAGCGTCCCACTCGGTGCAGTCGCCCCAGCCGACCACGCCGTCGTCGGTCTCGACCTTGACGAACGTCCACGGCCGCGCGCCGCCGTCCACGACGAACCACTTGACGCCGCTGATCTTCACGCAATCACCCTCCGGCGGCGCCAACGATAGCAGGCGACTTCCAGGCGACTACCCAAGGGCTAGTAGCTCGAGCCATCTTCAGCGCGCGTAGCCGCTGGCGGCATTGTGGGCGGCGCGCTGGGGCTCGGGGAGGCGGTACTTGCGGCAGCAGGCCAGGATGAGCTCCACCGCGGTGGGCAGGTCCACGCGGTGGCCGGTGGAGACGTAGAGCGGCTTGACGCGGGTGCGCGTGCGGACCACCGAGCCGATCACTTCGCCACGGTGGACGAGATCCGTGGTGGCGCCGGCTTCCTCTGGGAGGTCGGCGTGGCGGCCGACGAGCAGTGACTTGGCCGAGCCGATGGCCGGTACGTCCAGCAGCACCCCCAGGTGGCAGGCGATGCCGAAGCGCCGGCGGTGGGCGATACCCTGGCCATCAACGATCAGCAGGTCCGGGCGGGTGGTGAGCTTGTGGAAGGCAGCGATTGCCGCGGGGGCTTCTCTAAAGGAAAGCAGACCGGGCACGTACGGAAAGGCGACCGGCAGCTCCGCCACCACGGTCTCCACCAGCTCCAGTCCGGGGAAGGTCAAGACGGCGATGGCGGCGCGCGACGTCTCCTTGGGAAAGCCCGCATCCACGCCCGCGATGTAGCGCAGCTCGCCAAATGCGTTCTCACGCACTACGTGCGGCGCTAACCGCTTCTGGATGGCGACTGCCTCGCTGGTGGTTACGTCCCAGGAGTGCTGCAACGTCTCATCCACGTCATCACCTCAGGGAACCCACGTGTGCAGGACGGGGCCGGGGCCGCGCCGCCTACGGCGTTGGGTACCTGGCACGGTCGATCTGGTTGTTGCCCCAGCCGCGGCAGCCGGCGTAGAGGCCGCCCTCATTGAAGAGGGCGGCGTGCTCCTCGTAGGTCATGTTATGGCAGTTGGCGGCAGCGTAGTGGAACTGCAGGGCGCGCCGGCGGTCGGCGCTGTAGTTGGGAGGCGTGCCGTGGTGGATCAGGCCGCTGAAGAAGAGCACGCCGCCGGGCGCCAAGGGGATGGCGATTGCTTCGGGGACGCGCACGCGCTCGTCGGCGATCTGGCAGTCGCGGTGGTGGAAATGGGCCACCGGCCCTTCGGCGTGCGTGCGGGGAATGACCTGCATGCAGCCGTTCTCCACCGTGGCACGATCGAGCGCAATCCAGCACCCGATGATGCCGCCCAGCGGCAGCCAATCGAAGTAAGCGGTGTCCTGGTGCCAGGGTTTCTCCGAGCCGACGCGCGGCGGCTTGAGCAGCGCCATGTCCTGAATGAGGCGGCTGTCCGCGCCGATGAGCTGGTCCAGCATGGCGCGCAGCCGCGCCTGCATGGTCAATTCTGCAAGGCGTGGGTCGTGGTGGGTGAAGTCAAACACCTTGCGCACGCGCAGCTCGCGCTCTTCCGTGGACTCCGGCGCGAGCGAGCCATCCGCGAGCCGCAGCGCGGGCTCTTCCTGGACGTGCGTGCGCCCGTCTGTGGGGGCAATGCGGCCGTGGATGAAGTCGGCCAGCGCCGCTTTCCCCAACTCCACTTCGGCGGCTGAGTAGACGCCCTCCAGCGCGAGCCAGCCCTGCTCCCGGAACTGCCGGACCTGTGCGTCGCTCAACCGGTCCGCGGAAGGGTCGGCCTGCACTGCACGAGTGGTGTAGAGCCGCTGTGCGCGGTCTGCGTCCAGGGTTGGCGTTGGCTGCTTGGCGGGCTTCGCTGGAGCTGGGAGCGCGTCGGCGCGCTGTGGCCTCTCAACGGTCGCTGTCATGGTGAGCTGGTCCCTCCGTCACCGTGTGGGCGGGCGCGCCAGAGCGCGCTGCCGCGTGCCCGAACCTTATCACGAAGCCGCGCTGCTAGCGTGAGCCGGCGCGCCGCCCGCAGTTGGGCGGAGCGGCTACCGGCGTGCGGGCTGGAGTGCCGGAAGCACGAAGCGTTCGATCGCTTCGGCGACGCCGTCCTCGACGTTGGTGCCCACGACGAAGCCGGCGGCGGCTTTGACCTCGTCGGGCGCCTGGCCCATGGCGACGCTGACGCCACCGGCATCGCGCACCTGCTCGAGCAGCTCGACGTCGTTGAACCAGTCGCCGACTACGACGCATTGGGCCAGCGTCAACTGATGGCGCGCGGCGAGCGCGGCGACGGCTTCCGCCTTGGAGCAGCCGCCGTTGGAGACCAGCACCGCCCACAGGGGGAAGTCAGCGTAGTCGAGCGGCGCGCTGAGCAGCGCGCGGCAACAGAGCTCCTCCACGCGCTCTTGCACGTGCGCCAACAGGGCGCGCGCCGGCGCCTCGGCCCCCATGGCCTGGAAGCGCGCGATCGGCGTGGCGGCGATCAAGCCAGCCTGGTCGCCGCGCATCACCGGGGTGCGACTGGCCAGGTACTGCGCCATCACCGGGTCCTCGCCGGCGGCGTCTAGGACGTGGATTGTGTCGCCCACAGGGTCTTCGGTGATGCGCTGGAGCAGCGGATGCAGCCCGTACTCCAGCGCCAATTGCACCAGGCGCACCACCAGCGCCGCCGGAAGTGGGTCCTGGTGCAGCAGCGCGCCGGTGAGCGGGTCTTGCACGGTGGCGCCGTCTTGCAGCACCAGCGGCGTGCGTAATCCCAGCTCGGCGGCGTACTGGCGCGCGCCCTGCAGGCGACGTCCGGTGGCGAGCGTTACCAGCGCGCCCGCTTCGGCCGCGGCACGCACGGCGTCGCGCACGCGCGGTGTGATGTGGCCGGTGGGATCCAGCAGCGTGCCGTCGCAATCCAGCGCCAGCAGCAGGCGTGGGGCGGTTGCCGTGCCGGTCACGCGCGCCAGTGTACCCGCAGGTGCCCTCGCAGGTGCTTCCACGGGGGATTACACTCATCTCACCTATGGCCAATAAAAAGACACATAACCAGCCGCAATCTGAGGGCAGTATCCATGACATTCCGTTCCAGGACGCGCAGGGGAACACGCGCACGTTGGGGGAGTTCCGTGGTGAGTCGCTGCTGATCGTCAACACCGCCTCCTACTGAGGGCACACTCCGCAGCACGGTGTGCTGCAAGCGCTCCAGCAGCGGTATGGGCGGCGCGGGTTCCGCGTGATCGGGTTCCCCTGCAACGACTTTGCGGACGAAGAGCCGGACGACCTGGCGACGATCAAGGCATTCTGCACGCGCGAGTACGGCGTGACGTACGAGCTGATGGGCAAGGTCCGCATCCGCGACAAGAGTAAGATGCACCCGCTCTACCGCTGGCTCACGTCCACTGGGCCAGATCCAGGCCCCGTGCGCTGGAACTTCGAGAAGTTCCTGATCGATGGTAACGGCAACCTGATTGGGCGCTGGTCGCCCGACACGCCGCCGGACTCGAAGCCGGTCACACGCGCCATCGAGGGCTCGCTGCGGTAAGTAGTCACGAGTGGTCGCGGCGGCAGGAGTGCTACGCTGCACGCGCATGGACATCCTCGATCAGCTGCTGGCGGACGTGGACGCCTCCGCCGGTGAGCTGGGGCAGCTGCTGAGCGACCTGGTGCGCTTCGCCACCGTCAACTATGGCGACGGGCATCCGGGCGTGGGTGGTGAGCCCAACGGGAACGAAACACCGTGCGCCATGTTCCTGCGCGATAGGCTGGCCGCGGAGGGTATTCCCGGCGCGGTCTACGAGTCGGCGCCGGCACGCGGCAGCCTTATCGCGCGGTTACCGGGTGACGCGCGCCAGCCGGGCTGGCGACTGACCGATCCCAGCCTCTTGTTCATGGCGCACCTGGACGTGGTGCCGGTGGAGGACCCGCAGCGCTGGCCATACCCGCCATTCGATGGTGTGGTGCGGGATGGGACGGTCTATGGCCGGGGCAGCCACGACGCAAAGTCGCTAGCGGCGTGCGAAGCGCTGGTGCTGCTGCTGCTGCGCCGGCGGCGCGTTTCGCTCAAGGGTGACCTGGTCCTGCTCGCCGCGGCCGACGAGGAGTCTGGCGGGCGCTTCGGCGCAGGGTGGGTGGCGGCGCAGCCGGACCTGGCGGCGCAGGTGCGCTGCACCGTGGCGCTCAACGAGGGCGGCGGCGGGGCGGCGCGGTCGCCCGCCGGCCTGGCGTATGGCTTTGCCACGGGAGAGAAGGGACGCCTGGAGGTACGTATTCACCTGGACGGGCGGCCCGGCCATGCCTCCGCGCCGTGGCGTGCGGAGAACGCGCTGGAGCGCGCCGGGATTGTGCTGGAGCGCCTGCGTGCGTACCGGCCGCAGCTGGACACCTCGCACCCGCTGTTCGCTGCGCTGGGGGCACGGCACGGCCTGCCGGGGGCGATTGGTGCTGAGGCGCTGCCGGGCGTGATCGAGACGCTGGAGCGCGAGTATCCGTCGGTGGCGGACGGTCTGCGCTCGGCATCACGCCTGACAGTGGTGCCAACCATGCTCCAAGCAGGGGTGAAGTCCAACTCCATTCCGGCGGCGTGCACGCTGGTCTGCGACTCGCGCACGCTGCCGCACCAGGACGCGGCGTACGTGCAGGCGGAGCTGGAGCGACTGCTGGCTGACCTGCCCTGGGCACGGGTGGAGGTGGAGACGACGGCAGTCTCCAACGCATCGGACTACGACCATCCTTTCCGGGACGTAGCGCAGGATGCGCTGCAGCGGGCGCTGCGCCGGAACGACCTGGCTCTGGTCCCCGCGCTGTGCGGCGGCTTCACCGATTCGCGCTTCCTGCGGCCGCTGGGCGTGCAGGTGTATGACTTCATGCCGCTGCACCCGGAGGCCGAATCGCGCGACACGGGCGTGCACGGCACCAACGAGCGCATTGAGGTGGCCGGCCTGGTCGCGCGTGCGCGCTTCTTGATGGCCGCGGCGTGTCTGTACCTCGGAATCGCGGAGTAGAAGAGCGGTTCTCCGTACTGCGCAGCCGTACAGGCATGGATGGATGGACGCGGCAGTATCGCGCCGGCCGTATCCTCTGGCCTGATGACGGCAAAGAACGACGCCCGACAGGTAGATGACGGTACGGGCGGCGCAGACCCCAAGTACGCGGAGCTGCGCCGCCGCCTGGTGGAGGTCAGTGACATTGGCGCGGCGTCCGCGGTGCTCAGCTGGGACCAGACCACCTACATGCCGCCGGGCGGCTCCGGGGCGCGCGGGCGACAGCTGGCCACGCTCGGTCGTCTGGCGCACGAGCGCTTCACCGACGACGCGATTGGCCACCTGCTCGACGACCTGCGGCCGTACGAGGAGAGCCTGTCTCCGCAGTCGGACGAGGCGAGCCTGATCCGCGTCACGCGGCGCGACTATGAGAAGGCGGTGCGGGTGCCGGCGTCGTTCGTGGCGGAGGACCGGGCGCATGGCGCGGCGTCCTACGACGCGTGGGTGGCGGCGCGCCCGGCGAACGATTTCCGTGCGGTGCAGCCGTTCCTGGAAAAGACTCTGGACCTCTCACTGCAGTACGCGGGCTTCTTCCCCGGCTACGCCCACGTGGCGGACCCGCTGATCGACGACTCGGACCCCGGTGTGACTGCGGCGGAGGTGCGGCGCGTGTTTGACGAGCTGCGCGGCCACCTGGTGCCGCTGGTGCGGGCGATCACGGGACAGCTGGTGGCGGATGACGCGTGCCTGCGACAGCACTACCCGGAGCAGGCGCAGTGGGCCGCTGGCGTTGAGGCGATCCGGCTGTTTGGCTACGACTTCGAGCGTGGCCGGCAGGACAAGTCTGCCCACCCGTACACCACGCGGTTCGCGCATGGGGACGTGCGCATCACCACGCGAGTGAATGAGCACGACCTGCGCGAGTGCCTCTTTGCCACGCTGCACGAGGCCGGGCACGGCCTGTACGAGCAGGGGGTGGCGCCGCCTCTGGATGCGACGCCGTTGGGAAGCGGGGCATCATCCGGCGTGCATGAAAGCCAGTCGCGCCTGTGGGAGAACCGCGTGGGGCGCAGCCGCGGTTTCTGGACCTTCTTCTATCCGCGGCTGCAGTCCCACTTCCCGGCGCAGCTGGGCAGTGTGCCACTGGACACGTTCTACCGCGCCATCAACAAGGTGGAGCGGTCGCTGATACGGGTGGAGGCGGACGAGGTGACCTACAACCTCCACATCATGATCCGTTTTGGGCTGGAGCTAGACCTGCTGGAAGGCGGGCTGGCTGTGAAGGATCTGCCCGAGGCGTGGAATGAGCGCTACCGCTCGGACCTGGGAATTACGCCGCCCGATGACCGCGACGGCGTGCTGCAGGACGTGCACTGGTACACAGGGCGGATCGGTGGGCTGTTCCAGGGCTACACGCTGGGCAACATCCTGGGCGCGCAGTTCTTCGACGCAGCGGTAGCGGAGCAGCCCGACATCCCGGCGCAGATAGAGCGCGGGGAGTTGAATTCGCTGCTGACGTGGCTGCAGGAGCGGCTCTACCGGCATGGCCGCAAGCTCACCACGCCGGAGCTGGTGGAAGGCATCACCGGTGGCCCGCTACGGAGCGAGCCGCTGGTGCGCTATCTCACCCGGAAATACGGCGAGCTGTACGAGTTGGGCTAAGTGGGCTAGCGCGCGTGCTTGCGGGCGTCGCCGGCATCTACGCGACGGCGGTGGTCTTTGGCGCCGGCGTTGTCGTCTTGCTCGTGGCCCCGATGATCGGTGCCCTGGGTGCTGCTCTTGCGCGGCTGCTCGCTCTTTGTCTCTGGGAACTTAGGCGTCTTGTCGCCTTCCGCTTTCCTGTCGGACTGTTCGACTGGCATGGTGGTGGGTGACTCCTTCGCCGCAGTGTGGGCAAGGTCCATGCCGGGAGAACACCGGGAGGGGCATCGCGAGAGATACCGCGAACGACGCCGATGGCGAGATTGTGTAGGCTTCCACCGTGGCGACCACCACTTCTAGCGGCGTCCGCGCGAAGCCACGCCGCGGCGCGCGCGTCGAGACCGGGCGGGCGGCGCGCCAGGCCATAGTGCGTCCTCCCGTCCGCATGGCGCTGTGGTGGCCCAGGCCATCGTTGGTGCTGGAGGGCGCACTGCTGGCACTGCTGCTGGCGCTGCCCGTGACGCAGCTGAACGCGACGCACGAATCGTTCGAGCTGCCGAAGCAAGCGCTGCTGCGCTTCCTGCTCCTGTCATCGCTGGCGCTGGCGGGCGCCGCGTCGCTGCTGCACGCGCTGGCCGATCCATCGGAAGACGGCGCGGTTGGGCGGCTGCGCTTTGGTTTGGCGCAGGCGGTGCGCCGGCCGGCGGTGTGGGCGGCCACAGCGGTACTGGCGGCGTGGACGGTGGCGACGCTGCTATCGGTTGCGCCGTGGGTAAGTCTCTGGGGCATCTGGTATCGGTGGGCAGGGTGGCAGACGCAGGTTGGCTACCTGGTGCTCTTCCTGGTCGCGGCCGGGACGCTCGCGCGGCCGGCGCAGCTGCGGCGGGTGGCGATGGCGGTCGCGGTAGCCGGATCAATGGTGGCGCTGCACGCGACCATCCAGCGCGTCTTCCAGGCGGACCTACTCTATAACGAAAGCCAGAACTGGCGGCCGTACAGCACGTTTGGAAATCCCAACTTCCTAGCCGACTACCTGGTGCTGGCCGCGGGACTCACCATGGGCGGCGCGCTCACCGCCCGCACGATGGGTGCGCGCACTGCCTGGGGCGCGGCGCTGGCGGTGCAGCTCCTGGCGCTGGTGCTGACTCAGACGCGTGGCGCGTGGGTGGGCATAACGGTGGGAGTGGTGGTGTTCAGCGTCCTGGCGGTGCGCGCGCGCGGAGGGCCGTGGCGGCACTGGGCCGCCGGCGCAGCGCTGGTGGGACTGGTGGTGGCGGGCGGACTGTGGGCCACGCAAGACACGCTGCGCCGCGTGGGCGGGCCGCTGGGGCGCATAGCGGACGTGTTCAACCCGGAAGAGGCGACGGCGGCGACGCGCCTGGCGCTGTGGGGCCCTGCACTGGACATGGTGAAGCAGCGCCCCATCTTTGGCTTCGGGCCAGACACGATGGAGACGATGTTCCCGCAGGTGCTGCCGCCGCTGGGAGGCCGCCGGGGCGTGCTGGGCACCGATGCGGTGAACGAGACGTACGACCGCGCGCACAACGCCACACTTGATGGGATGGCCGCGACCGGATTGGTTGGGTGGCTGAGCCTGGTGGCGCTGGCGGGGCTGGTGGCAAGCGCCGCGTGGCGGTTGACGTCGCCTGCCAGCCGCATGGAGGGACAGGGCGCCGCTGTGGTCCCGGACGGTGTGCTGGCGGGTAGGGCGCCCATGCTACGACTGTTCGGCAGGCACAGGATAGGCGTGGGCCAGGGGCTGGCAGCGGGCGCTATCGCGGGCCTAGTGTCGTACCAGGTGGCGCAGCAGTTCAACATCGAGACGGCCGCGCCGTCGTCGCTGGCGTGGGTGCTGGCGGGTGGACTGCTCGCCCTGTCGGGCGCGGGAATAGCAGCACGCGCCATGGGACCAGCGGGGCGTGTGCGCCACGAGGCTAACGGCCGGGAGGAACGGCCGCTGCCGGCGTGGGCACCGCCGCTGGCGGGCGCGCTGGGCGTCGTGGCGGTGGTGCTGGTGGGCTGGTGGCAGGCGCGGCCGCTGCTGGCCAGCGCGTCGTACAAGCAGGCGCAGGCGCTGGCCAAGGCGCAGCGCGCCGCGGAGGCGGTGGGCGCCTACGAGACGGCTGTGGGCTGGTGGCCGCATGAGTACCGGTATTGGGCGGAGCTGGCCTACGCACGGCGCTTCATGGCGCGGTCGCTGGCGGAGCCGGCCGGCAAGCGCGCCTTTCTGGCAGCCATCACAGACG
>CADCTC010000272.1:54645-78054 GCA_902805635.1 uncultured Chloroflexota bacterium | reverse complement strand
AGACACAGCGTCGGTGCCTGGATCGTAGATCCGGTTGTGCACCGGCCGCAGCTGCCGCCCCGCCCGCCCCGCCGCTGCGATCATCCGGTCACAATCCGCGATGCTGGTTGCCAGCGGCTTCTCCACTACCACGTGGCGCCCCGCCTCCAGCGCCTCAATCGTGAACCGGGCGTGCTGGTCGTGGGGCAGCAGCACCACCACCACGGTGGCGGTGCCATCCCCCAGCAGTTCATCCCACGACCCGTAGACCCGCTCGACGCCGAACTCTTGCGCCCGCTGCTCGGCGCGCTCGCGGTTGGTGTCGAACACCCCCGCCACATCCACCACCTCCGCGCCAATAGCCCGAATCGATCGCAGGTGCGCCTGCGCTATCGCGCCGCACCCCACGATCGCCACTCGCACCGCTGCCATCTTGTTCTCCCAGTTCGTCTCACAACATCTGCCGAGCCATCCCGAAGGCGAACCCCCCTTCCCTTTACGGAAGGGGTCGCGGGTTAGGTAGGCTTCGGCAAGCTCACTTCCGCCGCGTGAGAACGCACTGCCGTTGGCCGGATCACGATCTCCTCGATCAACGCCCGCGGCGGCAGCGCCGCCACCAGCACGACCGCTTCCGCCACGTCTTCCGGCTGCAGCATCGTCGCGCGCGCCTCGGGAGGCGGCGGCACCGGGCGCTGGTCCATGATCGGGGTATCCACTTCGCCGGGGAAGACCGAGCACGCGCGGATGTTGAACGCCTTCTCCTCGTCGTTGATAGACTGCGTCAGCGCGGACTGGCCGTGCTTGGACGCGCTATATGCCACACCCGGCATCGCCCCTGCCCGCTTCCCCGCGCCCGACACCAGGTTGATGATCGTGCCCGACTTCTGGCGCCGCATCGTCTCCAGGGCGCGACGAGCGGTGTAGAACGCGCCCGACAGGTTGACGTCGATCACTGACCGCCAGTCGTCGAGTGGGATGTTGTGGATGTTGCGCTCCCTGGTGTTGATACCCGCGTTAGCGAACACCACGTCCACCCGCCCCCAGCGCTGCTCTACTTCACCGAACAGCCGGTCCACGTCATCCGGTTGGGAGACGTCCCCCGTTACCACCAACGCTTCGCCGCCAAACGCCTGGATTTGCTTGGCCGTCTCGTCTAGCGGCCCGCGCCTCCGGCCGCTCAACGCCACCTTCGCTCCTTCGGCTGCCAGCGCCACCGCGCTCGCCTGCCCAATCCCGGTGCCCGCTCCGGTCACCACGGCCACCTGGCCCTCCAGCCGCCGCAGCGCCCTGTGCTGTTCCACGAACCGCTGCGTCTCGCTCTGTCCAGTCACTCCATACTCTCCCGTCTGTCGGTTGTCCAGTCTACCAACGGTCCGAGAGCCTCTGGCCCCTCTCCTGGGGGAGAGGGACAGGCCGTAGGCTAGGGTAAGGTCCACCGAGCGTGATTTCTTCACTTGAAGTCCGGCCCACTTCGCAGTACCATGCAGAGCAAAGACACCATGGCGCTCGACCGAATCTCCACCAGCGCGCTGGGCGCGCAGACCCGCGCCGTGGACGACTCCGCACACAACATCTCCCAGCTCAACGTGCGCGACGCTCAGGTCGTGCGCACACGTTTCGAGTCTGAGGCGCCGCCACCACGTGGTACCGGCGGCGTGCGGGCACAGACTGAGCTCGTCGAGCGGCGCTCCCCGTCCGCCCCCTCTTCCCCCTTCCTGAGCCCCGAACTTGATGAGAGCTTCGTGCGGGACGACGTGGACATCGCACAGGAGCTGACCAATGTCCTGGTGGCGCGGCGCGCTTTCCAGGCCAACGTCGTGGTGCAGCGTGCTTCGCGCGCCTTCATGGACGCTACCCTCAGTATCGGCGCATAGCGCCGCTCGAAACTCGCCTCCACCACTGCGCGTTCCCTGAGCGACCGCCGCCTCTACCGGGCTGCGGCCGCACCCATCAGGAGAAAGCGCACATCATATGGCGAGACTGACGCAGATCGAGGCGGTCACGGTCGTTCCGGCTGAGGGGAGCGCCGTCTGGCACGCGCTGTTGAACCACACCAGTTGGTCTGGGTGGGAAGACACCCGCGGCACCCTACGCCTGGAAGACATCCAGCCACTCGTGGACCCCGAACGGATCATCGCGCCGGACGCACTTGATGCCGGTTCGCCCGACGCCAACGCGCTGGGTGGCGCGGAGGGGCCGGCTGGGCCACTGGCCGGCGCGCCCGCCAGTCCTGTGATCCGCGTCGGCGACCGGCGCCGCTGCACCGCGGTAGTGCTCGGCGCTCCGCTCCTGCGCCGCCGTCGCGTGACGTGGGACGAGCACGTCTCAGACGTGGACGAGCAGCGCACGATCGAGCTCGAGGCGCTGGACCGCGGCGGCGCCATCCGGCGCTGGCGCCTGCGCTTCTGGCTCATCGCCCAGGCAGACGGCCAGACCCGCCTGCGCTGCCGCCTCACCTACCGGCCGGCTACTCTCGGTGGCCGCCTGTTCGACCGGCTGGTCCTCCGCCCCCGCCTCACCCGCGCCGCGGACGAGTGGCTCACCTCCATTGCGTCTTCGCTCGGCGCCGTCGCTCCCGGCGTTTCGCTCACGCCCGTAGCGGAGCACCCGGCAGAAGCCAGGCAGCCTGAGCCAATCCGCATCGACAGCGGCGCCGCCCGGGCCGCGGCCTGACGTAGCTTTCGCCACTTCGCGCTGAGCCGCCACACCCCCCTCTCCTGCGAGAGAGGCGGGGGCCCGTGCTGTGCATCGGCAGCAGGGGTGAGGTCCCACTTTACAATCGCGTCTTCACGCATCCCGGAGGAGAAGACGCATGACCACACCGACGGCGCACGCCGCGCTGCCGCCCGGCGCTGCCCGGCTTTCCGCAGAACAGCTAGCCGAGCTGCGCGCTGTAGATAGCCCCACCATCGCCAACGCGATCGAGCACTTCAAGGTCCGCCCGCGCGTGCAGGGCTACGCCGGCGCCGACGTGAAGTGCCTGGTCCCCGGCCTCGGCACCCTGCTCGGCTACGCCGTGACCTGCCGCGGGGACAGCACCACCGAGGGCAAAGACCGCCGCGAGCACACCGAGCTCTACCGCGCCATCTACGCCATCCAGCCTCTACCCGCCGTCGTCGTCATCGGCGACGATGGGGATCCGGCGCGCATCGACCTCTCCTGTCATGTGGGTGAGATGATGGCCACCACCATGAAGCGTGTCGGCGCTGCGGGCCTCGTGACCAATGGTGGCCTGCGCGACATCGTCGAGATCCGCTCACTCGGTGATTTCCACTACTTCGGCCGTGGCCTCGTCGTGGCGCATGGCCAGCCGTGCATCTATGACGTCGGCGCTACCGTCAACATTGGCGGCATGGAAGTGCACCACGGCGATCTGCTGCACGGTGATGAGAACGGGATTACCGTCGTTCCTGCCGAGATCGCCGACAAGGTGGTCGCGCAGGCGATGGAGCACCGCGCGATGGAACAGGCCCGCCTCAGGGAGATTCTGAGCCCCGAATTCCACACACAGTTCGACGAGGTAACGCAGTACAGATAGTTGCTGACTGCTCGAGCCGTGGGCCCGGTGGCCTGGTACGCATCCTGCTTCGGAAAGACGAGCGATCAATCCGCATCCGTGCCTGTTCGTGGCGCGTATGATTAGAAAGTCAGTCTATGTTGCAGGCAAACGATGTGAACGGGCGCGACGAGCAGCCATCGGGATCATGGCCGGAGCGCGTGATTGAGGTACTGCGCCGGGTCTTCATCCCCGAGCCACAACCCGTGCTGGTGCCCGTCGTGGCGCGCCCAGTCGGGCCGGTGCGCCGCCGGAGTTAGAAGACCCGGCGCAGCCGGCGGCGAATCGAAGACAGCCACAACAGGCCGTGGAGTTCTCGCTCCACGGCCCGATTTGTGTGTTCGTGCGCTGTTGAGAGCTCACGCTCGCCCGGAACCGGATAGGGGGGGGCACGCCGCTCCGCGGTTTCGCGGAGCGGCGTGCAATTAGCGGCTGAGCTCGACGTTCGCCGCGTTGGTGGCGTTCTTCATCCCGTCCTGGATGTTGACCTCGCCGCGGAAGTACTTGTTGATCTCGTCGTTCGCTGCCTTCACGACCGCGGGATAGCGGTTGTTCGCCGCCAGCCGCAGCGAACCGGCGCCTTGCGGGAACGTCTTGATGATGGTCGAGTAGATCGGGTCGCGCTCCTTGAGCAGCTTCGGGTCATTCCAGGCGTCCGTGCGCCCGCCGGGGCTGCCCGCGCCGCCAAAGACTTGCTCGATGCCATTGTCTTTGTCGGTTGCGAACTTCAGCCACTGCCATACCGCGTCCTGGTTCTTCGTGTTTGTCAGTCCCACGCCGGACCCGGATGCCTGCGTCCCACGGCGCCCCTGTGGGCTCTTCGGGAACAGCGCGATCCCCATCGGGAACTTGATCTCCTGCTGAGCCGGGTTCCGGTAGGCAGCCACCAGGCCGGGCGTCGTGGCGAACATGCCCAACTTGCCCAACCCAAACAGGCCGCGCCGGCCGCCCTGGTTCAACGGCGCCCCCTGCACCTCGCGGAACAGGTTGTCAATGACCTGCGCCTTGGAATAGCAGTTGTAGCACCACTCGAATGCGGCGCGCGCTTCGGCGCTGTCCAGCAGGACCTTCTTGCCGGCCTCGTCGAGGAACTCGCCGCCGAACTGGCGCACCCAGAACGCGCCGAACTCAGGCAGGCCCCACTCCGGCCAGTAGCCCCACACGTCCTGGTCCTTGCGCGTGATCTTGCGCGCCGCTTCCAGCATCTCGTCGTGCGTCCAGTTGCCGTCGTCCGGCACCTTCACGCCCGCACCGTCGGTAAGGTTCTTGTTGTAGTACAGCACGTTCGTGCCGTAGTGCGCGTGAGTTGGCAGGGCGTACAGCTTGCCGTTTACGGTCAGCCCATCCAACATCGCCTTGAAATAAGGCTTGATGTCGAACTTGCTGTCCTTCTTGGCCAGGTCGTCTAGTGGCTTGAAGATGCCCTTGCCGGCCTGCTCGCGGCCGGCGTTGCCGTCCGCCACCACGCCAAACCAAGACCCGTCCGGCACCGTGCCCGCCGATGCCATGACCGTCAGCTTCTCTCCCACGTCCGGCTGCGCGTCCAGGAAGTTGACCGTGATGTTGGTCTGCGGAGTGAAGATCTGCTTGGCGCGCTTGTCATAGAACTGGCTGTGGCCATCGGGCGCTGCCACGCCGTTGCGCGTCAATACCTCGATCGTCACGGGGCCTTTCTGCTGCGCTGCCGGCTGCTCGCCGCTTGCGCCGCACGCCGCCAGCGTAAGCCCGGCCGCTGCGCTGCCGGCCACCCCTACAATCCGGCGCCGGGTCATTCCTGTGGCGACGTTCGCCACGGCCTTCGTCAACATCTTAGTCATCCCTCTGCGCCGGTTCGCCGTCGCTGCGGCGGACTACCGTCTGGTGCCGGCACCAGGAAGTCTACGGCCGCGCCGTGTCTCAGGCAAGCAGAGGGACGCTAAGCCTATCCTTCGGTGCCAGGCGCCCACATGCCCAGCACGTTGTAGCCCGAGTCCACGTGCAGGATCTCCCCCGTCACGAACCGCCCTAAATCACTGCAGAGGAATACCGCCGCGTTCCCCCCGTCGATCGGTTCGATGTTGGTGCGCAGCGGCGCTGTCTCCCCGGCTTTGCGCAGCAGGTCCATGAAACCAGGGATGCCGCGCGCCGCTACCGTGCGCTGCGGTCCGAGCGACAGGAGGTTGACCCGGATCTTCTCCGGCCCCAGCTCGGCCGCCAGGTAACGCCCGACTGAGTCGAGTGCCGCTTTGGCGATCCCCATCACCTTGTAGCCGAGCACCACCTTCTCGCCGCCGTAATACGTCAGGGCGACGGCGCTCCCGCCCCCCCGCTCCTTGAAGAGCGGCTCCGCCGCCCGCACCAGCGCCAAGAAGGAATATGCGCTCACGTCGAGCGCGGTCTGAAAGTGCGCGCGCTCTGTGTCGGTGAAGCGCCCCATCATCGCCGCCGGTGGCGCGAACGCTGCGGTGTGCACCACGAAATCCAGGCCGCCGCACTCGCGCCGCACCAGGTCCATCGCTGCCGTCAGCTGGTCGTCCTGCCCGTCTGATCCGAACTCCAGTGGGAAGCGCAGCGCCCCCGGCACATCTGCCGCCAGCTCCTCCACGTGCCGCGCGAACCGTTCCTGGTAGCCGAACGCCAGGCGCGCCCCTTCTCGCAGGCATGCCTGGGCGATCCCCCACGGGTACCCGTGCCGCTCCGATAGGTTGGCGATGATTCCAACCTTCCCCTCAAGTAATCCTGGCATCTGGTCTCCTGATTGCCATTGTAAGCAAGGGGAGCCCACTTGATCGCGCTCCTACGGGTTGCATTGAAGGCCCATGTCCGCTGTCGGAGAGTCCCCCCTCTCCCTGCGGGGGAGGGGAAGGGGGAGGGGTTACGAAACCTCCGCGCCCCGTCGTGCCAGTGCGATGCCCGCGAGGATCGCCAGCGTGCCGAACGCCATTTGCGGACCGACCGGCTCGCCTAACAGCACCACCGCCAGCGCCACGCCGCCGGGAGCAATCAAGTACTGCAGCGGCACCACCCGAGATACCGGCAGGTGCGCCAGCGCGTACGACCACAACCCAAAGTTCAGCGCGGTGGACATCACTCCTAACCACACCAGCCGCCACTGCGTCTCGACCGACGCTGCCAGATACACGCCTGGCGAGGCGCCGATCCCAAGCAGTGTCAGCGCCAGCAGCGGCAAGGCTCCCCACCCGGCGCCAATCGCCGTCAGCGCCAGTGGATCGCGCCCCTGCATCAGCCGGCGCGTAAGCACCTGTGAGTACCCAATGAGCATGCTTCCAGACAGCGCCAGCAGCACGCCGGCGGCAGCTTCGGGAGACGCCATCACGCTCACGCCTGGACCTTCGCCGCCCCCGCCGCTCCCACCCAAAAGCACCAGCGCTACACCCCCCGCCGCGACGAGGGACCCGGCCATCAGCAGCGCGCCGCGCGCCGCACGACCTGCCAGCGTCACGTAGATCGCGATCCAAAGCGGCGACAGATTGTTCAGCAGGCCAACCACAGATGCCGGCAGCACCTGCTGCGCCATCATCGCCAGCAGCGACGTGCCGGTGAACGACACGACGCCTACCACCGCTACCTGCCGCCAGCCCGTCGTCGCCTCGCGCCGGAGGTGCGCCAGCCCCGGCCGCAGGCCGCGGGACCGCGCGATAGAAAACGTTGCCAGCACCACGCTCGCGATTGCTGCCCGCGCCAGCGCCACCGCCACCGGCGGCACCTCCGCCAGTGCCGGCTTCGCCACAGGGTACAGCGACGCCCACCCAAAGATTGCCACCACCGCCGCCGGAAACGCCAGCACCCGCGGCCATTCTACAATCGCTCCCCGCTGCCATGGCCCGCCCACATCAGGCTTCGCACGCCGTCACCACGCTCGCGCCCGCACTCAAGCGACGCCAGTTGGGCCTGCTGCCGCTGGTCATGGTGATGTTCTGCTCGGTCAGCGGCGGGCCGTTCGGCCTGGAAGAGCTGGTGAGCCAGTCCGGTCCCGGCGTCTCGCTGGCACTCCTGCTCTTGACGCCGCTCGTCTGGAGCGTGCCCGCCGCTGTCGTGGTCGCGGAGCTCTCCACCATGATGCCGGTCGAGGGTGGCTACTACGCGTGGGTCAAGAAGGCGCTCGGCCCCTTCTGGGGCTTCCAGGAAGGGTGGTGGAGTTGGCTGGCGTCTTTCGTGGACATGGCCATCTACCCGGTCCTATTCTCCGCCTACCTCTCGGCGGTGCTCGAACGATTCGGCATCACCGTCCTGAAAGAGGACCCCACCGCTCGCTGGTTGGTGGGCCTGGCCGTGATCTGGCCCTTCGCGCTGCTCAACGTACGGGGCGTGCGCCCCGTCGGCAGCACTTCTGTCCTGTTCACCGCCGTCATCCTGGCCCCGTTCGTCGTGATGACCGCGCTCGGTCTAACCCGCATCTTCACCGACGGCGCAGTGCCTTGGATGCCGATCGCGCCTCCGGGGGAGCCGCTGCTGGGTGCCTTCGGCCTAGGACTCTTCGTCGTCATGTGGAATTACCAGGGGTGGGACTACCTCTCGACCGTCTCGGAGGAAGTCAAGCGTCCCAGGCGCGACGTGCCGCGCATGCTCGCCATCGCGCTGCCGCTGGTGACGCTGACGTATTTTCTGCCGGTGCTGGCCGGCCTCGCCGGGACACCAGACTGGAAGCAGTGGAGCGAAGGGTCATTGCCCGACATCGCCGCTGCGCTCGGCGGTACGGAGTTCGGCCTCTGGGTGGCTGTGACTGGCCTCGTCAGCGCCGCCGCGCTGTTCAGCGCCAACCTGCTCGGCGTCTCGCGCGTGCCATTCGTCATGGCGGCCGACGGGTACCTGCCCGCGGCGCTCACGCGCATACACCCGCGCTACGGCACGCCGTGGGTCTCGGTGCTGCTGTGCGCGGTGATCTACACCATCTTCTCGTTCGCCGACTTCCCCGCGCTCGTGGTGATAGACGTCATTCTCTACGGCGCCGCGCTCGCCATGGAAAAGATCGCGCTGCTCGTCCTGCGCGCGCGGCTGCCCCACGCGCCGCGGCCCTACCGCATCCCCGGCGGCTGGCCTGGCGCCATCCTGGTCAGCCTGCTGCCGACGGCACTCTCAATCGTCGCGGTGGTCGCCACCCTGCAGTCCGAGAGCGCCGAAGCCGTTTACGCCGCTGGTGCCGCGCTCGCGTCCGGCGTCATCGCTTACCCTGTGCTGCTCCTGCTCGTGAAGCGCAACCGCCCGGATGTCTTCGTCCCTCTAGAAGGCGACGGCACAGCACACTCCTGGCGCCTGATCACCCTCCCCCGCCTCATCCCCCACACTCGCCCCGTCTGGCGCTGAACGCTATCCGTCCAGGCGGGGGCGCTTGAGATAGAAGATCCAGTATCCCTCGACCACCTGCTCGCCCGCCTGCCGCGTGTTCTGCAGCGGACTGGTCGGCACCGCCGCCACGAACTCCCAGCCCTCCGCCCCCATGGTGTTCATCACGTCCCACGGCGTCTGCGGATTATTCTGGATGTCCACTGGCCGACCATTCAGCGACGCCACCACGTGATCACTCCCACGCATCCCCACGAATAGGTACGCGTATTCCCACCGGATCACCGGCCGCCTCCCGCTGCCGAGGCCGCAGCGCTCCCGCCGTCAATCACTCGCCGCTTGAACGTCGCTCGCCAAGCCGACACGTCGTACGGCCCATACTGCCCCGCCTCGGTGCCCCAGCTCTGCGGCTGCAAGCTGACCAGCTCCCACCCGCGACTGCCGTACTCGTCCAATACCTGGTCGATCCCCTCCAGTGCTTGTCCGTCCGCGAACTGGATCGACCACACCCCTGCCGTGCGCCGGATCAGCACCGTGCGGTGCTCCCACCTCTCCACGCCGGCACTCTAGCAGATCGCTACGTAACCCCTGTAGGGCCGTGCACACGCTCTCCATCTACCCTTGAGCGCAGCATGGCTGCCGTACCGCACGCCCAACGCGCGTCTGACGAAGTCGTCTACATCATCGCCAAGGCGCCCCGGCCCGGCCACTCCAAGACGCGTCTGTGCCCGCCACTGACGCACGAGCAGGCGGCCGATCTCGCCCGTGCTTTCCTACTGGACACCGTGGTGCTGGCACAGTCATCCGGCGCGGACGTTCGCCTCATGTGCCGGGATGTCCTGGAGCAGCAATCGCTGGCGGAGCACGTCTCAGCGGATGTACCAGTCGACACGCAGTCGACTCATGGCCTGGGCGACGCGCTGGAGAGCGCCTTCGTCCGCGGCCTCGCCGCCGGCTACCGCGCCGTATCCGTGATCGGCATGGACACTCCAACGCTTCCACCCGCGACGCTGCGCGAGGCGTTCCTCGCCCTTCGCGATGGGGCGGACGTGGTGCTCGGCCCCAGCGAAGACGGTGGCTACTACCTGCTCGCCGCGTCCGCCGTTCACCCACACCTGTTTCGAGACATGGTCTGGAGCACCAGCACCGTCGCACGTGAGACGGTGGACCGCTGCCAGACCCTCAGGCTGCGCACGCACGTGCTTCAAAGCTGGCAAGACGTCGACGATTGCGCGGTACTCGAACAGTTGCGTGTATCGCTCGAGATCATGCCGGCCACAACCGCACCACATACGCGCCGCGCACTCCGTGTCATGGGACGTGAAGCCGATCCCGCCCATGCCGACTCGAGTCGCCCCACTCCCCTTCCCTACAGGGAAGGGGTCGGGGGGTAGGTAAACAGCAGGAGTCATGGTAATGACCTGGAAAGCATCCCTTGCCTGGAGCGCCGCCGCGGCCGCCTCCGCACTGGGCGTGATGTTTGCCCTGCGCCAGGCATTCCAGGTCCGCACCCTCCCCGAGCGGATGATGGAGTGGCTGCTGCTCTTCGTCCCCATCGACGCCTTTGCCGGCGGCATCCAGAGCCTTGGCCCACAGGCAAAGGTATACGCCCTCTACGGCGGTATCGTCGTGATGGGTGCTATTCTCGTCGCGCTCGGCGCGGTCGCCCTACGGCGACGCTGGCCGCCGCTGGCGGTGCTTGGCCTGGGCGCAGCGCTGTTCCTCCTGGCCATGGGCGTGCTGATGCCCCTCACTGGCGGCGGGTTCTTCGGCGTTGACCTGTTCCAACACCCGATCGTCGTCAACGGCACCTACGGTGCGACCGCTCTGACGTACAGCGCGGCGCTGCTCGCGGGCCTGGGTTTCGGTCGACCACCCGCCACGACGAGCACCGCCCCCGCACGCCGCGCCGCTCGGCGCGCGTTCGCGCTCGGCGCGGCGGGGGCCGCCGGCTCATATCTCGTGGCGCTGCGGCAGGTACGCGTCGGGGGCGGCGCCCTGGGCAGCACGCTCCCGCTCGCAGCCGCGCCACCACCGACGCAGGACCCTCAGCCCCCGACGCCTGCGGCAGAGATACCGACACCGGCGCCTGCAGCCACCGCTGCTGCCCCGATCCCGACTCCTCACCCACTCCCGGCAGAGCGCCAGCTGGAGCGCGACAAGGACGGCGCGCTCACCGCCGCCTCACGCGCCAAGGGGGAGCTGGCCACGCTGATAACGCCGGTCCAGGCGCACTATGTGGTCACCAAGAACGCCGTGGCCGACCCGGTGGTCGACGCCGAATCATGGCGCATGGTGATCGATGGCGAAGTCAACCGTCCGGTGCAGCTCGACTACCGCACGTTGCGGCAGCTGCCAGCGGTCGAGGTCCACAAGACGCTGGAGTGCATCAGCAACTTCACCGCCATGTGCGAGCTGACCTACTTCGGCTGCGACCTGATCAGCACCGCCCCCTGGAAGGGCGCCCGACTCGTTGACGTGCTGGACCTCGCCGGGGGCCTGAAGTCCGGTGTAATCAGCCTCCAGGTACAGGGGGCCGACGAGTACTCCAGCTCCATCCCTGTGGCACTCGCCACCAATCCAGACACCCTGGTGGTGTACGAGATGTACGGCCAGCCGCTGCCCCGCCAGCATGGCTTCCCCGTGCGCCTCCTCAGTCCGGGCCGCTACGGCTACAAGAGCTGCAAGTGGGTGATCGGCATCCGCGCGTTGCGCACTGAGCATATCGACTGGTACGGCCAGCGGAACTGGAGCCGCACCGGCATTGTCAAAACCATGTCCCGGATCGACACGCCCGCCAACGGCGCCGGCCTCGCTCCCGGCCGCCACACCGTCGCCGGTATCGCCTACGCCGGCGACCGCGGCATCAACGCCGTCCAGTTTAGCCTGGACAGCGGCCGTACCTGGCGGCCGACGGTCCTTCTGGAGCCACCGCTCGGTAAGGACACGTGGGTGCGCTGGGCGGCTGAGTTCGACGTTGCCCCCGGCGCCGCCGGACGGGCCATCCAGCTCACCAGCCGCGCGATCGACGGCACCGGCGCCATCCAGCCCCACGCCTTCGCGCTCCCCCAGCCGAACGGCGGCTCCGGCCACCACACCATCGAACTCTCCGCCACCGCATAGCCGGGCATGACCGCAGTCCCCCGCCTCGTCCCGGCGCTTGTCCTCGCCGCCATGATGCTCGCCTACTCCCTTACGGCCGGCTCACTCGCGCTGCGGCGGCACTGGAACTTGGAATCGCAGGCGCTGGACATGGGATATGCCGATCAAGTCACCTGGAACATGACTCAGGGGCGCTTCTTCCGCTTCACCGTATTCCGTGGCCCAGTCGGCGCCGAGAACGGACGGCCGCTCCAGTTCGGCCCCGGCGCCGACCGCGATTCGCTGCTCGCCTTCCACACCGAGCTGCTCTTCCTGCCGCTCTCCGCCCTGTACTTCATTCGCCCCGGGGTTGAGACGCTGATCGTATTCCTCACCGCCGCCATCGCCCTGGGCGCGCTGCCGGCATACCTCCTGGCCCACCGGCTGCTCGGCCACGCCGTCGCCGGGCTGGCTATCGCCGCCGCGTATCTGCTCTCGCCATCGCTCCAGGCTGCCAACCTCTCGGATTTCCACCTCGTCTCCACCGCCTCCACCTTCCTCCTCTTTGCCGCCTACTTTGTCGTGTCCCGCCGCGACCGCGCCTTCGTCGTCACCGCCGTGCTGAGCGCGCTGCTCAAGGAGGAAGTCGCCCTCTTCGTT
Source organism: uncultured Chloroflexota bacterium (assembly GCA_902805635.1). Taxonomy (GTDB): domain Bacteria; phylum Chloroflexota; class UBA11872; order UBA12225; family UBA12225; genus CADCTC01. The sequence continues at coordinate 65,495 of CADCTC010000272.1, read as the reverse complement.
GGGGCGCTCGGCGTCTACGCCTGGCTCATCCAGGGTCGGGCACGCTTTGGCATGTGCATCATGGCCGCATCGCTCGCCTGGGTAGCGGTCTGCCTCCTAGCGATCATCCCGCGCTTCAGTGGCGGCGCGCCATCGCTGTTCGCCGCCCGCTATGCAGACTCGATTAGTCACCTGCGGACGCTCCCAGCGAGTTGGCTGTCGGGCCGGCCGGTCTGGCCCGTGCCGGGCTTCACCCTTACCTACGTTCGGGAGCTGCTGGCAAGCACCGGCTTTGTAGGAGTAGTTGCGCCCATTGAGCTCGCCCTGGCGGCGCCTGCCCTGGCGATCAATGGCCTCTCAAGCTCTCCGTGGCAGCACGGCGGCGGCGCGCACTACTCGGCTGAGGCAGTGGCCGGACTCATCTTTGGCGCCGTGGCCGGCATCCGACGGCTCTCAGGCTGGGGACGGTCGGTGGCGGGGCTGCCCACGCAACGTTTGTCGCTTGTCCTTTCAGCGGTTGTCTTCAGCGCCGCTCTCTTCCAGGCACGTGCGCACGGACTCCTTCCACCCGCGGCCCGATTCTCGTGGCCGCAGGACAACGGACGTCTCGCCGCTTTACAGCCGCTGCTGGCTCGTGTCCCGCCCCGCGCGTCGCTTTCGGCGCAGTCAAACATCTTTCCGCACGTTTCCAATCGGGAGCGCATCTACGTCTTCCCAGCCGTGGAAGACGCTGAGTTCGTGTTGATCGACATGGTAGGAACCTCCGACCCGCTCTACCCGGATGAGCTGTTCACCGAAGCAAGCGTCCTGCTATCGAGCTCGCGGTTCCGCCTCCTCGATAGCGCAGCGGGGTTCCTACTGCTTGAGCGGTCCCAAGCCGTCAGCGGCGTCACTAGCCGCCCGCAGCCATCAGAGGCATTCCTCAGCTTCACCCACGCGGCTCCGACTGAGCGCTGGCACCCCGCCACAGCCCGCTTCGACGACCTGTTCGAAGTAGTCGCCTACGGTGCTCCACTTGTCCCCGAAGTCAGCTTTGTTGGCCGGCGCGTGTTGCCGGTTTTCTATGTGCGCGCCCTGCGCCCCATCGACCGCGCCTACCGGTTCACCACGTTCAGGGTGGGCCCGGACGGCTTAGCTCGCATTCATGATGACGGCACCCCAACGCAGCTCTGGCGCCCCACCTACCGCTGGCAGCCGGGCGAAGTGGTCAAGCTTCAGTACCCGCCGATGACGTATGCCACGGGCGAAAGGCTTGGCGTTGGCGTGCAGGTCGGCGCCGAGGTGGACGTTCCCCGCCTGGCTGCAATCAGCCAGACGTTGCCGCTCGCCGACCACGACCGCGTCGCCATTCTTGGGAGACTGCCATGACCGCGCCGATCCCCCTACTAGGCCGACACGGCCGACGAATCACGCGATACAAGCGCGGCACCAGCGCGACACCAGCGTGGCACGATCCGTGCGCCCCTTGGCCGGCGATTTCCTGGGGTTAGGGAGTACTGTGCAGCAGCAACAGATTATCTATCTCGTCATCCTGGCGGTCGCCGTCATCGTGCTCATGACAGAGCGCGTGCGCAACGACATCGTCGCCGTGCTCATTGTCGTCGCGCTCGCCGTGACTCACGTATTGGAGCCGAAAGAGGCCGTCGCCGGCTTCAGCAGCGAACCCGCAATCGTCCTTGCGGGCATCTTCGTCATGGCCGGTGCGCTGCACCAGACCGGCGTCTCTGAAACCATCGGCAGTTGGATAGGACGGTGGGCCGGCAGCAGCCTCACCCGTGCCATTGCCGTGATCATGCCTTCGGTGGCAGCGCTCTCGGCGTTCACCCACCACGTCACCACCACTGCCATCATGGTCCCAGTCGCGCTTAACCTCTCACGCGAGCGCGATTTAGCCGCCTCTAAGACGTTGATGCCCATCTCCTTCGCCGCGTCCCTGGGCACCGCCATCACCATCATCGGCGCCCCGGCGTTCCTGGTGGCCAGCAACACGCTGCGCGAGGCCGGCCGCCCCGGCCTGGGCATCTTCTCGATCTCACCCATCGGCATCGCCATCACCATTGCCGGCACGCTCTTCGTCTTGCTCGTCGGGCGCTTCTTCCTTCCCAACCGCCGCGGCGCCGAAGACACCTCCAGCCGCTTTCGCCTGAACGACTACTTCACCGAGCTCACCATACTCCCCAACTCCCCCTTCCTGGGCAAGACCATAGCGCAGGTGAAAGAGGACGAGAGCTATCAATTCACCATCACCGGGTGGGTGCGCAACCGCCGCCACGTGCCGCCGCCCTATGGCGAGCAGACCCTCGCAGAGGGTGACGTGCTGCTCGTCCGTGCCACACCTGAAGAAATCATCGCCTTCCGCGAGGAAGTCGGCTTAGAGCTTCACCCCGTCGCGCAGTACCACCAGGAGACGGCCAGTAGCGGCGATGAAGAGGCCGAAGACGTCGAAGCGCAGTTAGTCCAGGTCGTCGTGGCGCCGCGTTCGGACCTGGTCGGCCGCACCATCGGGCAGATCGACTTCCGCCGCCGTTACGGCGCCATCGTCGTCTCCATCTGGCGCAAGCGCGGCTGGCTCGGCGACGAGCTCTCCCGCATCCGCATGCAGGATGGCGACGTGCTCGTCTTGCAAGGTAGCCAGGAGGCGCTTGGGCGCGTCGCCAACGATCGCGACTTCCTCCTGATGGTCCCGTTCCAGGGCGAAGCGCGCCGCACCCGCAAGGCCTTGACCGCCACCGGCATCCTGGTCGGCGCCGTGGCCCTCACTGCTCTGGGAGTAATCGATCTGCAGATCGCGGCGGTAGGCGGCGCCGTGGCCATGGTGATTGCCGGCTGCCTGACTCCAAGGCAAGCCTACCGTGCTATCGACCAGCGGATCTTCGTCTTCATCGCCGGCGCTATCCCGCTTGGCACCGCGATGCAAAAGACCGGCACGTCTGAAATGGTCGCTGGGTGGATGCAGGGCATTGTCACGGGGTGGAACCCCGTGACAATCTGCGTCGCGCTCTACATCGTAGTGGGCGTCGTCACGCAGTTCATGTCCGACGCCGCCACTACCGCGATCTTTGCCCCGGTCGCCGCCTCGCTCGCGGCCGCGCTTGGACATGCCCCTGAGGCGTACGTCGTCACGGTCGCCATGGCCGCGGTCACGTGCTTCCTTAGTCCCATTGGCCACCACGGCAACCTGCTGATCTACAGTCCCGGCGGCTATCGATTCTCCGACTTCGTGTATGTCGGCGTCCCGCTCACGCTCGTAATTGCCGCCGTCATCGCCTTTATGGCCCCGCTAGTCTGGCCGGTGTAATCGCTCGCCAGCGGAGGACGCAGCGCGGCCGCCTACACCCTGCTCCTCAGACAGCCGTAGACTAAGGCATTACCGCCGCGCGCTCGCCGTCCGCTTCGCTTGCCTATCGGCTGCTCATCATCTTGGCAGCCGCTGTCGCCCTGTGGTCGCGTCCGCAGGACCAGCTCCGGGCGCTGTTGCCGTGGCCGGCAGCCGACGACGTATCGGGGGCGCAGCTGGACTTCGTCGTCCTGATCGCGGCGTCCGCCGCCGCGGCCACGCTTGCACTTCACTTCGAGCCCCGCCGCAACGTGTCACTTCTTCTGCTGCCTGTAGGGCTCACCTGGTGGCAGCTGGGCGCTCCGGCCGCTGTCGTCGCGGCAGGCTTTGGCTCCCTCTTCGGCAATGCTGCGCGCCGCGGTCCCGTGTTCGGGAGCGTCGCCGGGGCGGCCCGCTTGACGCTGGCCGCTGCCGCGGGCGCGTGGCTGGCCGGCGCAGCGCCCCTGGACGGCACCGCTGCATTTCCACTGGACTCCTCACGCGCGCTCCCACAGCCCGCCTCCGGCGCCGAGCTCACCCTGCCAGACCTGGCACGCTTCGCCATGTTCGTCGTGTCGGCCAGCGGGATCGACACCGTGCTCGATTGGCTCGACCGTCGCCTCCACCCAGGCGGTTGGGCAGGCGTTGTCGCGCTTGCCCGCACCGACCTGCTTTTCAACGCCGCGCTGCTGCCTCTCGCCGTTGTGTTCCAGGCCATTTACCTCACACTCGGGGTCGAGAGGCAGGGGATCATGCTGGCCGGCATTTTCGGCGTCCTGTTGGTGGTACGCACCTACGCTAACTTGCGCACACTGCACGATGCTATGGGCCGGCTCCTGCGCACCGTCCAGGAGCAGCGCGAGCGGCTGGATACGCTGGTCACCCATTCAGGCGAGGCAATCTTCACGGTTGACCCGCAGCTTCGGATTAGCACCACCAACCCCGCTTTGGAGCAGCTGCTCGGCCTGCCGCCCGACGCGATCCTGGGCCGCGCGTGCGCAGACGTCTGCCACTTTGAGGATCAGCACGGCGCGCGCCTGTGCCCCGAGCGCTGCCCGCTCATCCAGGCGCAGCGCGACGCGGCGCCTGTCTCAGTCGACGTGATCTACCAGCAGCCGGACCAGCTGCCCAAGACCGTGCTGCTTACGTATGCAGCTGCCAATGACGCTGCCGGGAAACTGCGGCTAGGCATCGGCATCGCCCGCGACATCACCGCACAAAAGGAAAATGAGCGCCTGCGCGAGGAGTTCGTCGCGCTCGTAACGCACGAGTTGCGCAGCCCGCTCACGTCCTCTACAGGCTACCTCGACCTTCTCCATCGGGTGCTCGATCGCGCCCCCGTCTCGGCGGGCCTCGACACGACTAAGGCTATTTCGTACGTCGAGCGGATCCAGAATGCCGAGCGCCACCTGCTCCGCCTGGTGAACAACCTGCTGGACATCGCCCGGGTGGAGCGTGCCGATTTGCCGCTCGACCTGGGCGAGGTTCGCCTCGGCAAACTGGTCGACGACGTGCTCGACGGCATCGCTAGCCAGGCGGCCCAGAAGTCCATCGATCTCCGCCGCGAGGGCGACCCGGAACTACCGCCCACCTGGACGTCTGACCTGTACGTCCGGGAGGTGCTGAGCAACCTGGTGTCCAACGGCATCAAGTACACGCCGGAGGGCGGCGCCGTCACTGTTACTCTGCATCGCCTAGCGGCAGGTGAAGTCACGCGCGGTGAAGCACCTGATCTACTGGGCCAGCCGACTGGGCCCAGTCTACCCAATGGTGTCAGCAAGCCCAGCGGACTCGACAGCGGGGACCACGCCAATCAGCCCGATCTTGTGGAGATATCGGTTTGCGACACCGGCTACGGCATGTCCGAGGATGACCTGCGCCGCTTGTTCGGCAAGTTCTTCCGCAGCGGCAACCCGGATATCCGCAAGGAGCGTGGCACCGGACTGGGCCTTGCCCTCAGCAAGCAGATGGCCGAACGGTTAGGCGGCACGATCAATGTGCGCAGCACCCTCGGCGAAGGCAGCACCTTCACGCTCCGCCTGCCGCTCAGGCCGGTACCGGCCGACGCGGCCGAAGTTACAGCGGCGCCGGCCGGAGCCTCCGTCACCGCCTAAGTGTGGCGTGGCCGGAGAATTGCTGTCGTGTGCCAATAGTTACACCAAAGCAACGTTTGACGTTACTCTTGAGGAGAGCATGTTCGGCCAGCGCTCACGTGCCGCGTCTCTGCTGTACTCTGGCGCCGGGTTTCTCGGCAGCGTCATGCTCGTGCTCGTCTGGCAAACACCAATCGGCAGTGCCATCGAAGAAGCCACGGGCTTCCGCCCCGCGGCCGCGGCTACCACTCTGATCGGATCGTTCGCCACCGCGCTCGGCGTCCCTCAGCCCGCCCCGCCGGCACCGGTTGCACCGGTCGGCGTTGCTGCGGTCCCTGCGGCCGCTCCCGCGCTCGGCGCAGTCCCCGCGCTCTAGGCTGCAATTACCGCCACAAGTGTTCCACTGCCGGCCACGCCGGCCACTGCGCTGCAGTCATCCGGAGTTGGGCCGGATGCAGCACTACCAGAACGCTCCGCCGAAGTGGGGCCGCCCGTTCGAGCGCCTGGCGAGCCAGCCTCGGATGGAACAGGCGCCGCCGGTGGGTCAGCCGCGGCTGGGACGTCCCCCACCTTAGCCGGCGCTCCCAGTCTTCCGCCTCTGCCCGCGGCTCAAGCAGCTGCTGTGGCGCCTGCTACAGCCGAACCTCGTACGTCAGACCGTTCCACGGCTCCCGCTGAGCTGGCGGCGGCGGCCCCAGCACCAACAGCCGTCCCAACCGCTGCTCCCATCCCGACCGTGGTCCGGGCTGCTCTGCCAACCGTCGCGCTGCCTCCACCCGCGACGGCTACCGTCGTGCCGCAGATCGTGGCGACGGCTGTGCCCTCGACATCTCCGACGCCGCCCGAGAACCTAGCTAGCGGACCGGTCGTCGAGCTGCTGGGCCGGATCGTCGACCTTGCCTCCGGCGTCGAGAAGACGCTCGACCAAACATTGCCCTTGACGGTCGGATCTGGCGCGGGACCGCAGGACGAGATTGTTCCGCCCGCAGTCGATGGCCAGGCGCCTGACTCATCGCGCTCAAGCAACTCGCTCGACGTGGTGGCCGATGCCGAGGTCGGCGGCACGGTGGAGGGCACAACGGTCGCGATCATTCCTGTTGCTGAAGTACCCGTAGTCGGATCTTCCACCGGTATCACCGCCGCGGTCACCAGCAGTGGCACGGACACGGCGGCTGCCGCCGTCCCTACCACTGGAGGCATGATTGACGCTGTGAGCCCCCCGGCCACTCCTACTGCGATCCCCGCGGTGCCAACACTCGTCGTTACGCTCGCGCCCACGCGTGTGCCGGCGACCGCGACCGCTACCACTGTCCCTGCCACCAGTGTTCCACGTTCGCCGACACCCAGACCTACCATCGCGGCGTCCGGCTCCGTCTCGACCAGCGCCGGTTCGACGTCCGCAAGCGCGGCCGGGGCCGTATCCAGTGGGACCGGCGCGACGACGACGGGCACAAGCGGGACAACAGCCGCCTCGACCGGCGCCAGTGTGACGACCAGCACGGGTGCAGCGCCGGCTTCAGGCACGACGGCAAACGCAAGCACCAGGACGACCGCTGGAAGCGGCTCGACTTCTACGACGACCACAGTAAGTGCGCCTACCGGGGCGGCCGGTGGAAGTGGTTCCACCTCTTCCACGATGGGAGGCGCGAGCACCGGGGCAGGCACGTCGCCGGTCACGCAGGCAGTTACGAGCGCGCCAGCGGCAGCCGCGCCGGTCACGCAGGCCGCTCAGACAACAACGTCCGCCGCTGCCAAGACAACCGACCCTGTCACGTCCGTCGTGAAGTAGCCGCGCCTGCGGCCACAGGCCCGCCACCTGCCCGCTATCTGGTTGCCTGGATCGCTACCCGCACCAGCGCGTACGCGGCTCGTACACTCGCTATGAGGTTGCCGGACACCTTGGACGTGCCGCCCAGTCGCGGCCGCACGCTCACCGGTAGCTCGCTGATCCGCAGACCGCGTGCGAGCGACCTGGCGATCATCTCCGTCGTCCAGCCGTAGCCCATCTCGCGCAGCTCCAGCGCCTCCAGCGTCGCGACGCGCGCCGCCTTCATTGATGGCAGATCGGTAACCCGCCGGCTCGTCCGCCACCGCAGCAGCGCGCAGACCAGCGTATTGCCGAGTCGAGCGTGCCAGGGCAGCATCCCGGCACTGCCGCGTGAGGCGCGTCGTGCCCCCAGCGCCAGATCCACCTCGCCCAGCAGCACCGGCGCCAGCAGCGCCGGCAGCGCACCGGGAGGATCGCTCCCGTCCCCGTCCAGGAACACCACCACGTCCGCGCCTAGCTGCCTGGCGCGGGCGAAACCCTCCCAACACGCAGCCCCGTAGCCGCGGCGCTGCTGTGCCACCACGTCCGCCCCGCCCGCCCTGGCTACCTCCGGCGTCCCATCACTACTTCCTCCGTCGGCCACGATCACGCGGTACAGCGTCCCAGTGGGCAGTCGCGCCAGCTCCTCCAGCACCGTTCGCAGCGCGACCGCTTCGTTCCAGGCCGGAATGACCGCCACCACACGTGTGCCTGCGGGGTCGCCGGCAGTGGCCCCACCTGCTCCAGAATTGCCGGGCGCCGCAGGGGCCGCCTCTCCGCCGGAGACGCCCCCCAGAGCGTTCACCTCCGGTATGCTGTCCGACGAAGTCACCACGATGTCAGCCAGCGTTGCACACCCCCTCACCCGTGAGCAAGCCTGGGCGCTGCTCACCGAGCACACCACGTCGCCTGTCCTGATCCGCCACGCTCTCGCCGTGGAGGCTGCCATGCGCGCCATGGCCGAGCGTATGGGAGGCGACCCAGAGCACTGGGGTGCTGTCGGGCTGCTGCACGACTTCGACTTCGAGCAGCACCCCACTATCGAGGAGCACCCCTTCGCCGGCGCCCGGGTCCTGCGCGAGCGCGGCTACGACGAGACCCTGGTGAACGACATCCTCTCCCACGCCAGCTACGGTGGCGTCCCGCGCGACACCCCGCTCCGCAAGGCGCTCTTCGCCGTGGACGAGCTTTCCGGCTTCATCACCGCGGTCGCTCTCGTCCGCCCATCCAAGAGCCTGTCCGACGTCGAGCCGTCTTCCGTTCGCAAGAAGATGAAGGACAAAGCCTTCGCCCGCGCCGTCAATCGCGACGACATCGTCAACGGCGCCGCCGAGCTCGGCGTCGACCTCGACGAACAGATCCGCGCCGTCACAGACTCCCTCAAGCCGATTGCCGCTGACCTGGGCCTGCAGCCCTAGGCGTTGCCGTACGGGCCGCGGTGTTCCAGCAGGTCCACCCCGCGCAGCAGCTCGTCCAGGCCATCCTCAATGGCGACTTCGGGCTGAAAGCCAAGGGCGTGCAGCTTCTCATAAGAGACGGCGTAGTCGCGTTTGTCTTCGTCTGAGCCGACAGGGCCATAGAAAGCCTGGAAGCGGCAGCGTTGCGACAGGAGATCGGCGATCTGCTGCTTGGTGAGGTTCAGCCGCTCCGCACCGCAGTTATAGACCTGGCCGTCCATCTGTCCCATGTGGTCCAACGCGAACAGGAAAGCGTGTGCCATGTCTCGCACGTGGATGAACGTGCGCCGCGCATCCTTGTCATAAATCACCACGTAGCCCCGGCAGCGCGCGTCGTAGACGAAGCCATTGACCAGCAGGTCCACTCGCATGCGCGGTGACATCCCAAACGCGGTGGCAAACCGGAGTGCGGTGGCGTTCCCCGCCTCCAGAACCAAGCGTTCCGCTTCCAGCTTGGTGCGCCCGTAGACCGACAGCGGCTGCGGGTCCAGGTCTTCCCGGCACAGCCCATCGGGCACCGCGCCGTACACACTGCCGGTGGAAGCATGGAGGACTAGCTGCCGCGTGTCACGCGCGCCCAGCAGCGCCCGCATTCCCTCGACGTTGATCGACTCGGCACGCTGGGGGTCGGCATTGCACGCCCCGAAGCCCACCACGGCCGCAAGGTGCACGATCACATCCTGGCCGGCCACTGCTCCAGCCACCTTCCGCGCGTCGCGCACATCGCCCCGCACGAACCGAAACGCTGGATTACACACGTACCCCAGCAGCCCCTGTCCACCGCTCTCCAGCGAATCAAGCACCGTCACCCAGTGCCCCGCTGCTAGGAACGCTCCCGTCACCACCGATCCCACGTACCCCGCCCCACCCGTGATCAGCACCTTCGCCATCGCGGCTCGACTATACTGCCCCGCCCGTGACCGTTCCTGTCGCCGTCGCGCCACTGCGGCAGCCCCTGCGTCTCGGCTTTGTGGGCGTCAATGCCCGTGCCCAACGGCTCCTGGTCCCCGGCCTGGCCGCCTCTCCACACGCCGAGCTCGTAGCTATCTGCAGCCGCGACCTTGTGAAGGCAACCAAGGCCGCCGATGCGGTCCGAGACCATGCCTCCCCTCTCCCCTTCTCAAGTCTCTCCATAATGCTCGCCGAAGCAGAGCTTGACGCCGTCTTCATCAACACGCCCGCCAGTACGCACCTTCCCCTGTGCCTCGCCGCCATCGACGCGGGCTGCCACGTCATCTGCGAGAAACCACTGGGAACCGACAGCGCCCAGGCAGCTTCCCTGGTGGAGGCCGCCGCCGTCGCCGGTGTCCGGACGGCGGTGAATTTCACGTATCGATCAGTTCCAGGCTACCGCGTCGCCGAACGGTGGCTCCGTTCTCACGAGTTGGGAGCGCCGCTCCACGCCGCATTTGCGCTGCTGCAGAGCCATAACTTCTTGCCTGACTTCAGACACGGCAGCGCCCTGCGAGACAGCGGCGCCCACCTGTTCGACGCCATGGCTGGCCTACTCGATGTGGCTGGCTTCGGCCACATCGGCGCTGTCTGCGCGGCGCGCATGGACGAGCCGGACGGGGTCGATCACGGCTGGTCGTTCAGTGCGCGGACCGCCCGCGGTGGCGTGGCGTCGGCGGTCTTCTCGCGCAGCTCGCTGGGCTGGCGCAATGGCTTTCGCTGGGCGCTCTACGGCGATCAAGCCTCACTGGACGTGGAGCTTGACGCGGACCGCACCCTGGCCCGCTGCGCGCTCCGTGGCGATGACCAGCCGATGACCGCCTGGAACACACTGCCCATTCCCGACGACATCGCGACGGATGACGCCCGGTTCCCGGCATTCCACATGGACCGGCTGGTTCGCGCCGTGGGTGACCTGGGTGACGTTCGAGGCGACCACACATTCCCAGGATTCAGCCACGCCCTGAGAGCGCACCTGCTTGCCGATGCTTTGGCGGCGTCGGTTGATCGCGGCACCTGGACAGAGGTGGCTCAGCCATAATCACGGCGCTGTGGTGGAAATCTAGTGGCCCGTCCGCGCTGGCACCTCCTGGCTGCTCTCCCGGCCGCAGTTGCGGCCGGCCGGCGATGGGGCTCTCCATCCGTCGCCGGTGTCTTCGCCGGTGGTTTGCTGATCGACCTGGACCATCTGGTCGACTATGTCTGGACTCGCGCCCGGGACGAGAAGAGCCACTCCCTTGCGCCGC
>CADCTC010000272.1:0-54635 GCA_902805635.1 uncultured Chloroflexota bacterium | reverse complement strand
CGCCGCTCCACGGGTGGGAGCTCGCTGTCGCCATTACCGTTGCGGGGGCGGTGGCGCTGCGTCGTTCCGGTCACCCGCCACTGCCCGACTACGTGGTCCGTCGCCAGACACCACTGGGTTCGGCACTTGGGCGCCCCGCCGTTGCCTCGGCGCTGGCCGGCCTGGCTGCCGGCACGTGGCTGCATCTTGCAGTGGACGTGGTTACCAACCGCCCCCGCCACCCAGGCGTCTACTCCCTGCTGTACCGCCTGCGCCACGGGTTCACGCGCGAGATCACCGGCTGGGAGATTGATAAGGGCTTCCATGAGTGGGCCGAGCTGCCCTGGTATCGCTGGTACCGCGCTCTCTGATTGGCGTTCGCCGTCCGCGTCCGCAGGAGTCCCTCTCCACTCTGTGGAGAGGGACAGGCCGGAGGCCAGGGTGAGGTCCGCGGCCCTATACAATGCCCACCGTATCGCAACGCACCTCAACACTCGCTCAAGAAGGAGTTCCCCGCCGTGGTCGCAACGCAGCTACGCACCGTACGCGCCAAGGAGGCGTTCAAAGGCCCTGGGCCGCAGGTCAACGGCCTGGAAGCCGTGCGCGAGGGCCTGTGGGTCTCCGATCAGCGCGATGACCGTACGTATCTGATCGACTACAACGGCAAGACGCTCACCAGCTTTGCCAGCCCGGCGCGCAATGCCAGCGGCACCAGCTTCGGCGTCGGCTCGGTGTGGGTCACGTCCAACGTGCGTCCTTCCATGATCTTCCGCCATGACCCGCAGACCGGCCACTGCACCGCTGCGCTGCACCTGCCGAATGCCGAGAAGGGTGGCGTCCACGGCGTCCAGTGGCGCCCGTACGAGGGTGGCGTGACACCGCCTGCCGGGCCCGAAAAGAAGCCCGAGCTGCATCCCAATGCCCCCGCTGGCAAGCTCAACGCCGGCCCCGGCGCGAGCGGCACGCTGTGGGTCACCCGCCCCGGCACCAATATCGTGCAGCTGATCGACGGCGAAACTGCCGAGCTGCTGCGCGAGCTGCCCTTCCCCGCCGCACGGTCCCACGGCCTGTTCTGGGACGAGAAGGACGGCACCCTCAACGTCGTGGAGACCAATCACAGCCACGTCTACAAGCTCGACCCCAAGGACGGCAAGGTCCTGGACGAGTGGGTCATCGAGGGCGCTGAAGTGCACGCCATGACCCGCAGTGCCGACGGCCGCATCTGGGTCGGCGATGCCTCGAATAACGTCATCTCAACCGTGGAGCTGTAAACATGCCATCACTCGACCTCACTAAGGGTGCGCCCCGCAGCCCGTACGACCGCCTGGGCAACATCACGTTCCTGCCGCGCGCCATCGATAAGATGCGCGCCCACATCGAAGGCACCCACGGCGCCTATAACGCCAAAGTTGGCTTTTCCACGCAGCTCTTCGACCTGTTCGGCGTCACGGCCGACGAGTTCGAGGACATCGTGCAGAACAACGAGAGCGATGATGAGGTGCTCAAGGTGCTGCTCGACCGCCGCCCGCTGACGCAGCAGGAGATCGAGGAGTGGAACGAGCGTACTGAGACGCGTCGTCCGACCGACGAGACAAGCCAGGCGCGCCACAACAAGCAGCTCGAAGACGCCGGCTTCGCCAACCGCATCGGAGACGTCGTGACCATGTACGACCGCCTCGACCTCGACGACGGCCGCGAAGTCCCGCATGGCGGCCGTCGCGGCCTCGGCAAGCAGGGCTGACCAAGAGGCGGCGGCTTTAGAATCTCGCTATGCCTGACCGCCGTCGCGCCGTCATCACCGGGATCGGCTCCGTCAACCCGCTGGCACACGCCTGGCCGGACACCTGGTCGCAACTTATCGCCGGGCAATCCGGCATCGCGCGCATCAAGCGATTCGACCCCGTCGAGCTGGGGCTGAACGTCCACATCGCCGGGGAGGTGAAGGACTTCGACCCGGGATCATTCATGGACGCTCGCGAGGCTCGCCGCATGGACCGCTTCTGCCAGCTGGCGATCGCCGCCACGCGTGAGGCGTTGGCCGATGCCCGCTTCGACGTCACCGAGCACAACCGCGACCGCACCGGCGTCTTCTACGCCACCGGCGTCGGCGGTCTGGAAACCACGGTCGAAGCCGAAGGGACGCGACTCGGCAAGGGCCCAAACCGGGTCAGCCCCTTTAGCATCCCCATGCTGATGCCCAACGCCGCCGCCGGGCAAATCGGCCTGGTCTTCGGCCTGCGCGGCGCCGGCATGGCGATCGCATCCGCGTGTGCGTCCAGCAACGACGCCATCGGCCTGGCGCTGGCGGCGATCCGCCTCGGCTGGGCCGACTCAGCCATCGCCGGCGGTACCGAAGCAGCTCTCGTCCCTGTCGCCATCGCCAGCTTCGGCAACATGCGCGCTCTGACCGCCAAGTTCAACGACGCGCCGGAAAAGGCGTCACGCCCCTTCGACCGCGACCGGGACGGCTTCGTGTTCTCCGAGATGGCCACGACGCTGGTCCTTGAGGAGTACGAGAGCGCACGCGCGCGAGGCGCACGCATCCTGGCCGAAGTGGCCGGGTACGGCGCTTCCATGGATTCGTTCCACCTGACTGCCCCCGCGCCGGACGGCAACGGCGCCGTGCGCGCCATGCGCGCCGCGCTAGACGACGCCCTGCTCCAGCCGGACGGCATCGACTACATCAACGCACACGGCACCAGCACGCCGATCAACGACCCCACCGAAACCACGGCGATCAAGACGCTGTTCGGCGAGCGTGCCTACCGCATGCCGGTCAGCTCGGTGAAGAGCATGGTCGGCCACTCAGCCGGCGGCTGCGGTGCGTTCGAGGCGGCGGTGTGTGCCCAGGTGATCCAGGACGGGGTTATCCCGCCGACCATCAACTACGAGAACGCCGACCCCGACTGCGACCTGGACTACGTCCCCAACACGGCGCGCAAGGCCGAAGTGCACAGCACACTCTCCAACAACTTCGGCTTTGGCGGCCACAATTCGTGCCTCATCCTGCGCCGGGTTGACGGCTAGTCACACAGTGGGTGCCGTTTGACCCTGGCTCCTGAAATCCTGCGCGCAGCGAAGGATCCGTTTCTTGGGTAGCTATTTCGAAGAGTTGGAAGACGGCGTCACCTTCGAGAGCGCGCCGCGCCCGGTAACGCGCGAGGACATCGACGCGTTCATCCGGCTCACGGGCGACGACAACCGCCTCCACACCGACGACGACTTTGCCCGCCAGCAGGGCTTCAAGGGCCGCATCGTCCACGGCGCGCTCATGGTAGGCATCGCCACCGGCCTTGCCTGGAGCACCGGCATCCTTACCGACACCACCGTCGCCTTCCGCGCCATCGATGATTGGAAGTTCACCGCTCCCGTCTACCCGGGCGACCAGGTCCACCTGCGCGGCCGGGTAGCCGAGCGGCGCGCCATCCCGCGCGCGAAGGCGGGATTGATCCGGTTCGAGCTAGAGGTCGTCAATCAAGACGGCGCCGTCGTGTCGGGCGGCGCGCTGCGGCTCTTGATGCGCATGCGTCCGGCGTAGGGCGCCCCTGGGTGTTCCATGGTCGCTTGCCCTGCGGTGCATAATCACACCGTGGCGCCGGCAGAGGCGCCAACGGAGGAACACCCGAAATGGCACAGACAGAAGCACCGCAGGCACCCCTGACGAACGACGTGCGCGATGGCGGCTGGCGCGATGGCGAGTGGAAGCCTCGTCCCCGCACCAACGTCATCGGCGGCATCGAGTGGCTGGCCCGCATGTCCGACAAGGCGCGCGCCAAGGCCAAGGGCACCATCGGCGACTACATCTACCCTTGCCCCGCCGATAAGCGCCTCCTCGGCGCGCTAGAAGTAGATCCGGAGACGTTTCTGGACCTGGCCACCAAGGCCAGTTCCGATGACGAGCTCGTCGCCGGTGTGAAGGAAGTCAGCCCAACGCTCAAGGCGGGCACCTTCAACTTCACCATCAATCGGCCGAAGGAGTAGTCGCCGAGGAACAGCGCACCCGTTAGCATAGGTCGGCGCGTTGCTCCTTCGCAGCGACAGCGCGGCACTGCTCAGGACGTGCGCTCCCACGGACGCGTACGGATCCCCAGACCTCGAATCACAGGAAGTTGGCCCGGCGGCACTTCGCCGCCGGGCCATGAATTGGTCCCCACGGGACGCCATCCACCAAGACAATCTCAAACTGGAACTCCCGCCAGTCTCCACCAAAGCGGCGGTCCTGGTCTGCCTCGTCCCAGGGACCGAACTGCTAGTTACGGCACAAGGCGGCGGGTGACGTCACCGGCCTACAATCGGTACGCGGCCGGGGCCAATGCCGGTCACATGGATAGGAGCACGGAACGCATGCGAAGCGCGGAGCTGTTGAGCGTGGACTCTGATCGGCGGGAAACTCGGGGGCGGGGCAGAGCGCATACGTGGCACTCCAGCGCCTTCGCCCGCACGCTGATGGCGGTTGGCGCGCTCTTGCTTCTCGCGATGGCTGCGGTGGTTGGGGTGCCGATGGAGCTGTTCGCGCTAGCCAGTCCGTTCGCACTTACGGCCATCGTCGCCATTCTCGTCTACCGTGCCTTCGCGGGCATCGGGCAGCCTGCACAGCAGGTGCGCGTCAGCGACTATGACTACGATGAAGACGATGGGGCTGGTGGCGTGTCCATGCGCGGCGACTCACGGCCGACGTCCGAGCAACGCCTCCGGCGGCGCTACGTGGTGGGCGAGCTTAGCCACGCGGAGTTTGAGCGTGGGATGGTGGGTGTGATCAAGGAGCGCTTCGCGCGGGGGCAGCTGAGCCTCACGGCCTATGAGCGTGAGCTTGACCGGCTGTTCGAGCGGTCGCGCGTGGCCGCGACTCTCGGGGCAGCGGTAGGTGATGAGCCGGCGCACCGGGACGCAGGTGATGGGAGGCGCGGTGTGCGCGTACTAGGGGGCGGCTCGCCCCACACCTAGGGCTAGTTAGGCGACAGAACCCCGGCGGCCGGGGTGCCGAGCCGGACGGCAGCCGGCGGCCGGCAATTGCTCAGACTGGGCGCCGCTGAGCGTCACGGTGTCGTGAAAGTCCCGCTCGGCGTCCATCCAGTCGGTGGCGGCGGCCTCCAAAGTGTGTGCGTAGTCCGCCATGAAGCGCTCGACGGCGGCGCCCGCCATCACGTTACTCGGGAGCGCCACCCGGCGCTCTGGGTCACAGGGTTCTAGGCCAGCAGCTTACTGCCTTTCGTGGTACGTCTACTGACCTAGATCACCCCCAAAAACCTGAGCGCAATCACCACCAGGACGATAAGCACAACGGTGCCGACAATTCCATAGCGAGCCATATGGGTCTCTCCCTCCTGCGCGCCGACTTTGGCGCTTAACAGCACCTGACGTGGCAGCAATTTCCGGACCACACGGCACGGGACACCATCACCAGTGGGCCACCTAACGTGGTAAATCGCTCACCAAAAGCAGGAGCGTCAGGGTTCGTGGCTCCGGCACCCTGGAAGCCACGGTGCCGAAGCCACGCATAGGGTACTCAGGTAGCGCGGTACTCTCTAGGTAGTATGGTGGCGTGACAAAGTTTGCAGGCGCGGTCAACGCTCCCGACTTCCCGTCAGGGGCCGAATGGGTGAATACCAACCGGCCCCTGACGCTGGCCGACCTGCGCGGCAAGCTGGTGGTCCTGGACTTCTGGACTTTTTGCTGAATTAACTGTCTTCACATCCTCCCGCAGTTGCGGGAGCTCGAAGTCCGATTTCCGGACACGGTCGCCGTCATCGGCGTGCACTCAGCCAAGTTCCCGGAGGAACGCGCCACCGAGGCGGTGGCCCAGGCGGTGCGCCGCCACGGCATCCACCACCCGGTGGTCAACGACCACGACTTCCGCGTCTGGGGCGCCTACGCCTGCCGCGCCTGGCCAACGCTCATGTTCGTCCATCCGCGCGGCAAGGTCATCGCCCGCCACGAGGGTGAGTTCGAGGCCGAGCGCCTCATCCCAGTGGTAGAGCAGATGCTCGCCGAGTTCGACGGGCAGGGCCTGCTGCACCGCCAGCCACTCGATCTTGGTCCGGCCGGCGCCGCGGCGGTCACAGCCCCGGAAACGGCCGGGCCACTCGCGTTCCCCGGCAAGGTCGCGGTGGACGAGCGCGGGCGCGGCCACATCGTCATCGCTGACAGCAACCACCACCGGCTCGTCGTTATGGGCCTCGGCGTCCAGGACGGCGCCGTTCACCACATCGGCGGCGGCCCTGAGCCGGGGCTGGTGGATGGTCCTCCCGACCAGGCGCGCTTCAACTGGCCGCAGGGGATCGCGCTCGATTCGCGCACCGGCGTCATGTATATCGCCGACACCGAGAACCACGCCATCCGCCGCCTCAGTCCGGAAGGCGGCATCGTCACGACAATCGCCGGCACGGGCAAGCAGGCGCGCAGCTTCGTCACCGCCGGCGAGGTTCCACCCGGCGGCAGCGCCGCGCGCGACGTGCCGCTCTCCAGCCCTTGGGACCTCGCCTTCCTGCCCGATCCCAACGCCGGTCCGTCGACCGAAGCAGGCTCGCACGTCGATCTGCATGACGACGCGGGCCTGCTATTCGTCGCCATGGCCGGCACGCATCAGATCTGGGTCATGGATCTCCGCGCGGGCGCGATCCTCCCGTTCGCTGGCACGGGCCGCGAGGCGCTGGTGGACGGTCCACGGGAGTCCGCGTGCTTCGCCCAACCCTCCGGCCTGGCGCTCGACCGCGCCGGCAAGACGCTCTATGTCGCGGACAGCGAGACCAGCGCCTTGCGGGCGATCGACCTGCATTCGGGCAACGTCTCCACGCTGCTCGGTGCCGGGCTGTTCGACTTCGGCGACATCGGTGGCACGCGTGACGTCGCTCGCCTCCAGCACCCACTCGCGGTCGCCGTGTGGGATGACGATCCGGACGGTCCGTCGGTCCTCCTGGCCGACACCTACAACCATCGCATCAAGCGGTACGACCTCGCGCGGCGGGAAGTCCGCTCGTTCGCCGGCTCAGGCGCCCCCGGCGGATACGCCGACGGTCCCGCGGCCCAGGCACGCTTCTCGGAACCCGGCGGCCTGGCCGTTGCTCGCGGCCAGCTCTTCATCGCCGACACCAACAATCACCGCGTCCGGGTCCTCGACCTCGCCACGCGCGACGTGCGCACGCTGGAGATCGACGAGTCGCGCCACGCCCACTAAGGTCCGGATCGCCATCATGCCGAGGGCGGCGCAGCGTGTGGTCCCCCGAGCGTCACCCCGGCTGCCGGATTCTGCTCCCAAATCCGTCTTACTAGAGAGGGGATGCACGATATCGCACGCGCATCGGCGGTCAGTAAGGGACACAAAACGACACAAATGGACACAAAGCGCCACGTGCGCCCGGGCTCAGCACCGTCTACCGTGTGGCCGGGGCTACAAAGGACTACAAAGGGCTACAAAAATCGGGTGCATGTGCTAACTCACGTTAAGTGAGACGCGACGGCCCTGCGGCTCGCCTCATCCAAAAGCTGCCGGGCCACGTCTCTGCCGTGCAGCTCGGAATCGCCGCCATCAGCTCGCGGAGGTGCTGCCCGCGCACGTGTGCACCTGGCCACATCACTTCGAACTCCCGGTTGAAGCTCAGGAACGCCAGCAGCAGGTACTGCTCGGTGTTTCCCGCGGCGACCCAGCGGCGTGGATAGTCGTACGGCAAGAAGATGTCGTGGACGTGCACCAGCACCCCCGGACGCAGGCGCGGCAGCACTTCCAGAAACAGGTAAATTACATCGCCACCGCCAACGACGGTGTGGCTTGAGTCGATGAACAGCACGTCGTTCTCGCCGAGCTGGTCGAAGAACGCCGGCTCAATCGTCTCCACCGGCCTGGCCACGTGCTCGTCGATTGCGGCGCGAATGGCGGTGCGCGGCTGCGGGTCGATCGACATCAGGCGCGCACCGCCTCCATTTGCCTCAATCGCCATGCGCGTCACCAGCGTCGAGAAGCCGCTGCCGACCTCTATCACCCGCCCTGGCCGGAAGTGCCGCACGAAGCAGTACAGCACCTCGGCGTCCACCGCCTCGAGGTAGCCATTGCGCAGATAAAAGCCGCCGTCACCGGGCGACTCGTGCGGAAATCGCTCGTACTCCGCCCGGTAGCGCGGGAACACGTCCCGCAGCAGCGCGAGCGCCCCGCCGTCGTTGAAGTCCACGCCCGCCGTCGAGAGGCGCCGCTCCTCTGAAACGGCGTCGAGACGCGGGTTTGGTCCTGCCTCGACGGCAGCCTCATTCCGCAGCGCCCACCGCGCCATCGGACGCAGCGCTTGGCGCAGGGCCCTGGCTGCGCTGCGCCGTCCACGTCCCAGCACGGCTCAGTCCTCGCCCGTGCCTCTACACATCTACCCAGGCTCCGCTCTCGGCGGACCGCTGCGCCGCCTCCATCACCTTCTGCACCTCAAGTCCGACCTCGAAGTTCGGCCGCACATCCGCCGGGTCCTTGCCTTCCAGGATCGCGTCCACGAAGGTGTGCAGCTGCGTCAGCCGGTGCTGCCGCCCCACGGGCAGCGTCGCCCAGGCGTTCCGCTCGTGCCAGGCGCGGCCCAGGCTCACCTGCAGCTCGTCCGGATGCGAGTTGTCGTACACCACGCCACCCTCGCGCCCGCTCACCTCCACCCGCTGGTAGTTATTTCTGCCGGCATACGTGCGCGATGCCGAGAGATTGATCAGTCCGCCGCTGGCCAGCTCGCCGATCAGCTGCACGTCGTCGTCCACGTCCACGGCGCCCATCTCGTCGCTGCCCGGCAGCTTGCGCTCGTGCACGAATGTCTTCATCTGCGCCGTTAGGCGCTTGACTGGCCCCGCCCACAGGTAGGTCAGCGAGATCAAGTGCGACCCCAGGTCGCCCAGCGCACCGCTTCCGGCGATCTCCTTCTGGAAGCGCCACGTCATCGTCGCGTTGGGCGTCAGCGCGTTGCCCTGGCTGTAATAGCCCGTGACGTGCAGGATCTCGCCCAGGTGTCCCTGGTCGATAAGCTCCTTGAGCAGCCGCGCGGCCGGCACGAACCAGTAGGAGAACGGCACGAACGTGATCACGCCCTTGGCGCGGGCCAGCTCGGCCATCTCCTGCGCCTCGGCGACGTTCATCGCCAGCGGCTTCTCGCAGCAGACGTGCACGCCCGCCTCCAGCGCCGCCATTACCGCCGCGTGGTGCGCGTTGTGGGGGGTGCCGATCGTCACCGCGTCCACCGGCCGCTCGCGCAGCAGCGCCACGTAGTCGGTGCCACAGTCAGCCGTCCCGGCGCGCGCCGCCGCGTCTTTGGCCGTCGCCTCGCTCACGTCTGCACACCAGGCGATCTCCGCCTTTCCGTGACTGAGCAGCTGGGGGATGTGTGCCCCGCGCGCGATGCCACCACTGCCGATGATCCCGAAGCGAACCTTCTCCATATCGGCCGGCACTATACACTTGCCCGGCCATGCCAACACTCAAACGCCTCCCCGTTGCGCTCCAGCTGTACACCGTCCGCGACCAGCTCAAGGATGACTTCCGCGGCGTAGTGAGTCGCGTCGCCGAAATCGGCTATGACGGCATCCAGTTCGCCGGCTACGGCGGCCTGTCCCCGGCGGAGATGCGCCGGTTGCTGTCCGACACCGGCCTTCAGCCGGTGGCAAGCCACACTGGCCTGGACACGCTGGAGAACAGGCTGGACGCGGACATCGATTACAACCTGGAGATCGGCAACAAGTGGATCATCTGCCCCGCGCTGCCGGAGGCGCGCCGGCAGGACGCCGCGGGTTGGCGTGAGGTCGCAGCATCGCTCAACCGAATCGGCGAGCGCTGCCGCGACCGAGGAATCCTGTTCGGCTATCACAACCATGCCTTCGAGTTCCCGCAGGTGCCCGAGGCGCCGGTTGGTGACCGCGGCATCGACATTCTGCTCGGCCAAACCGACTCCGAGCTGGTCTTCTGGGAGCCCGACGTCTACTGGATCCACAAGGGCGGATCGGACCCCGCGGCCATGATCCGCCAGTTCGCCGGCCGCGTGCCCATCACCCATCTGAAGGACGTGACACGCGATGAGCGCGCGACGTTCGCCGAGGTGGGCGAGGGTGGCCTCGACTGGCCAGCCATCCTCCAGGCTTCCGACGAGTCGGCGGTGGAATGGCACTGCGTGGAGCAAGACCGTTGCGACCGCGACCCGCTGGAGTCGGTCCGCATCAGTCTCGACAACTTGCGCTCGTGGGGCATGGGAGGCAGCCAGTGAAGATCACCAAAGTCGAAGCGATCCCTATCGACCGCTACCTGTTCTGCCAGGTGCACACCGACGAGGGGATCACCGGCCTCGGCGAGTCGGGCACCTGGGGCCACCTTGAGGCATCTGCCACAGCCATCCGCAAGTTCGCGGACTACCTGGTGGGACAGGACCCACGGCTGATCGAGCACCACTGGAACGTGATGTACCGGTCCGGCCACTTCCGCGGGGCCGCCATCATGGGCGCCATCAGCGCGATCGACATCGCGCTGTGGGACATCAAGGGCAAAGCGCTCGGCGTGCCGGTTTATGACCTGCTCGGCGGCAAGACTCGCCACAAGGCCCGCGTCTACTACCACGTCTTCGGACGCACCGCCGACCAGCTGGTCCAGGGCTGCATTGATGCCAAGGCCCAGGGGTTCACCGCCGTCGGCCACCTGACTCCCTTCCTCGACGAGCCGCGCGACGTCCCCTTCTTCAAGACCCACGCGCAGAAGATCGGCGACGCGATCGACACCGTGCGCCGCTACCGTGAAGCGGTCGGCAACGACGTGGACCTGTGCATCGAGATCCACCGCCGCCTCACGCCCGCCGAAGCGGTCGTCCTGGCGCGCGGCATCGAGCCATTTCACCCCTACTTCTACGAGGATCCCATCCTGCCCGACAACTTCGACGCCATGGCAGAGGTTGCCAAGCACATTGAGATCCCCATCGCCACGGGGGAGCGCCTGCACACGATCTACGAGTTCCAGATGCTGCTGGCGCGCGGCGCGGTGCAGTACGTGCGCCCGGACGTGTGCCTGGCGGGTGGCATCACCGGCACCAAGAAGATCGCGGCGCTGGCCGAGGCCCACCACGTCGGGGTCGTGCCCCACAACCCGCTCTCGCCGGTGAGCACCGCCGCGTGCCTGCAGATCGCGGCGTGCATCCCCAACTTCGCCATCCAGGAGTACCCCACCGGCGAGGATCGCGCGCCCAAGAGCGAGATCGTCAAGACGACCGTGCGGTGCGAGAATGGCTTTTTGATCATCCCGGATGCGCCGGGTATTGGCATCGAGCTCGCGCCCGAGGCGGTCGAGCGTCATCCCGCCCGCACCCACGGACGCATTGGCGCCCGCTTGCACGTAGACGGGTCGGTCGTAGACCAATAGCCGACTCCCGCTCCCCGGGGAGAGGCGTCCGAGCAACCTACCGCATGGGCGGCCAGGCGGTGGGCCACCATGGCAGCGCCCATGGGACGAGGAACAGTGCGGCGCCGGGCCAGAAGCGGCGTCGCCACACGGGCGGCAGCGCCGGTTCCAGGAAGACGTACGCGCACGCGCTGAGCGCCACAATCCAGAACGAGGCGACGACTCCGCCCGCGGGATCGCCCAAATAGCGCGGCAGCGGCACCGCCGCGACAAGACACGCCCGAAGCAGCACTTCCCAGAGGCGGAGCGGCGCTGCACCGCCATCTCTGCTGCGAGCAGTGGCTTCGCCCCTGCCCGACCACCACAAGTGCGCGGCACGCGCCAGCAGGAGCGCCAGGAATACCGGCCAGCCTACCGCCGCGCCACTGCGGGCGATCCTCCAGGCTGGATCCTCCCACCACACCGCTCCGACCTGCGCCGCCAGTCCCGCGGCGGCCACTCCGGCCACTCCGGCTGCCACGGCTACCCGCCACAGTGTCCAGAGGCCGTTCACGGCGGTGGCGGCGCTTGTCCCACCCACCAGGTGGCCGGCAGTGTCACGTCACCCCACAGGTCGCCCAGCACGAGCTTGCCTACTACGGCGAGCAATACCGACGCCGGTAGCCACCTGGCGGCATCGCCCTGCCTCCCAGCTATGCGCCCCAGCATCCGCCCCAGCCACTCGACGCCGCTCGCAGCCGCGACATACACCGCGGGATACGCCAGGTAGATGGTGCGGGGATGGTCACGCGTCACCAGCACCGCCCCGGCAATCAGCCCGGACCACAGCACGCACCACCGCAGCGCACGCCATGGCAGCGCTACCGCGCCCACGAGCGCACAGAGCACCACCGGCGTTAGAAATACAGCGCCCGCCCGCTGCGGAGCCTCTCTGACCCGCACGATCAAGTGGTCCCAGTCAGCCCTCGCCTCGACCGCGTTCGACGTGAGATGCTGCAGCCCCTCGTTGTAGCTCGCCACGTGCCCCAGCACGGCGACGTTTGCCACCAGCCACCAGGCCCCCTGCAGGACCAGGAACGTCACCGTCACGATCCCGCACCAGCGTACGCTGCCGATCACCGCCTGCGGCTCCCTGGCGACGCTGGCCACCGCGTACTGCAGCCACACGAGGACCAGCAGGGGCGGCCCCAGCTCCAACGTCCCGTTTGCCAGGAACATCGCCCCACCTGCTGCCACGGCCCACTGCGATGGCGTTCGCGGGCTTGGCGTGGGGGCTGCCTGCGACCGCCGCCACGCGACCTCCACACCCAGCAGGCCCAGTGCTGCGCCCGCGTAGCCGAACTGATGCGCGTCTATATAGCCGTTGAACGCGGTAAATCCCGGGCTCAGGGCCACCAGTCCCGCCGCAACGACGCCCATGCGGATGCCTCGCTCCGAATCGGGAATCAGTGCCCGACACAGGGCAAACAGCGCCGCCGCCGACGCGAGCCAGCATAGCCACGTCAGCACGACCGCCGCCGGCCAGGCGCTGCGCAGCCACGCGCCGAGCCACGCCACGGCCACGCCCGGCACGAAGCGCAGCACGTTCTGCCCCTTCATCTCCGGCTGCAGCCGCCCCTGCCAGCGGGGGTCTCCCTCCGCTAGCCAGGCGCTCTGGGCCACGTCCGTCCACTCCCACTCCAGCACGATCCCGCCGAAGTCCTGCGCGGCGCTGCTGCCCGCCCGCCAACCCCAGGATCCGTGACTCAGCCGTGGCACTCCACTGGCGATGATGAGCAGAGCGAGCGCGACCCACGCCATGCGTAGCCACCAGCGCCGTCGGACGTGGACTCCGAGCTGGTTCCGGTCCCGGCGCAAAGCCACGTCTCCACCGGCGGGCGTCTGCGACACGGAGCGTGTAGTCTAAGTCATGGCAGCCGGCGCAGCCGGCCGATGACGCGGCGTCCCCACGTTGGCGCGCGGCGGTTAGAATGGCTCAAGAGAGGGGAACGCAGCAGATGGTCACCCAGATCGCCGCACCGTCCGCCGGGAGCGCCACCGGCAGTACCACTACTCAATCGGAATCCGGCCGTCTCGCCGCGCTTCACAACCTTGGCCAGTCTATATGGCTGGACAACATCAGCCGCAGCCTGATCCAGACCGGCGAGCTCGGCCGGCTGGCCGATGAGGGGGTGCTCGGCGTCACGTCCAATCCCACCATCTTCGAGAAGGCCATCGCGGGCAGCGCCGACTACGATGCCCAGCTCGCACCGCTTGCGCGCACGGGCAAGGACCCTGAGTCGATCTTCGAAGCGCTGGCAATTAGCGACATCCAGGACGCTGCCGACGTGCTGCGCCCGGTCTATGACCGCCTGGACGGCGCCGATGGCTACGTCAGCCTGGAGGTCTCCCCTCGTCTGGCGCGCGACACCGCCGGCACCGCCGCCGCCGCCACGCGGCTGTTCGCCGCGGTCGGCCGGCCCAACGTCATGATCAAGATCCCCGCCACCATCGAGGGTCTGCCGGCGATCGCCGACGCCATCGGCCAGGGCATCAACGTCAACGTCACCCTGCTCTTCGACGTGGACCGGTACGAAGCGGTCGCCAACGCGTACATCGAGGGACTGGAGCGCCTCGCCGCCGCAGGCAATCCGCTCGACCGGGTCGCATCGGTCGCCAGCTTCTTCGTCAGCCGGGTCGACACGCTGGTGGACTCGCAGCTTGGCGATAGCGATGTCGCCCTCAAGGGGCAGGCAGCCATCGCGAACGCTAAGCTGGCCTACGAGCGGTTCGAGCGCATCTTCTCGTCGGAGCGTTTCGCCGGCTTGCGCGCCAAGGGGGCGCGGGTGCAACGGATGCTGTGGGCCAGCACCAGCACCAAGAACCCCGCCTTCCCCGACACCATGTACGTCGATCCGCTCATCGGGCCGGACACCATTAACACCGTCCCGCCACAGACGCTGGACGCCATACGCGCGCGCGCCACCGTCCGCGTCAGCATCCGCGAGGGTCTCTCCGAAGCCCACGCGCTGGCGCGTTCCCTGGTGGACGCCGGGATAGACCTCAAGGCGGTCGCGGCGCGCCTGGAGCAAGAAGGCGTAGCCTCCTTCGCCAAGTCGTTCGACGACCTGCTCGCCAGCATCGAAAAGAAGGCTGCGGCGGTTACAGTCGGGTAGCATCGTTGGGCACGCTCGCCAACCCCGCTATCCGCCTGCGTTAGACTCACTGCAGGAATTCCCCATGCAAGATCCTGTCGACCGGCCCGAAGACGAGCAGCCGGAAGACTCCTCCGAGCAGCCCTCACCATCTACCGCCGAGCGCGTTGAAGATTGGCTGCGCCAGCTCAGGTCGCAGCGCGGATCAGGAGGCGGCGCATCCGAATCCGGCGGCCGGAGTAGCAGGCAGGGTGGCTCCGGCAGTTCGGGCGGCTCCAGCCCCGCCGAAGACCCGGCCGACGCCTTCCTCAAGGCGGTCCGGCGCGTCGCGGCATCGCCACGCGCCCAGCAAGCGCTGGCGCGCCGCCTGAGCGAGGGCCAGCAGACCGACGATCCCGCCCTGCGCGCCCTGGCGCGTGTGCTCCAGAGCCTCGGCAACGACCTGTCGGGCGTTCTCGGCGCGATGGGCGGTGGGCCTGGAGGCGCCGCCGTGCTCGACCGCCCGGAAGTCATCGAGCAGCGCGAGCCACGCCTCTCGGACGGCGATGGCGGCGGGGGCGATGGCGACTTCTACGACGACGATGAAGGCGAAGGTGGCGGGGGAGACGACGAAGAGCCGTGGCCGTCCGCGTTCGTCGGCTACCGCGTCGGCCTGGTGGATTCGGTGGACGTAGGCACCTGCCGGGACGGCTGCTGCACCGCGATCTTTGCCGACCACCCCGGCTTGCGCGCCGCGGTCTGGTTCCCAACTGAAGCGGCCGTCACCATCGCGCAGAAGCTTGGAGAGGCGTTGGAAGCGGAGCGCGGAGAGACGGCGCAGCTAGGCGTCCCTCCGTTCGGCGCCGGCAGTGCTCCGGCCCGTGGGCAGGTACAGGCCACCATCCAATTCTTTACCGAGGACGTGCACCTGGACCCGGTGGACTCCGCCTCTGACCGCAAGCAAGGGGGGATAGCCCGCTTCGCCGCGTACGACCAGGGCCTGGGCCATGGCGGCCCCGCGTTGGTCGACGTGCTGGTCACGCCGTCGCAGGCCCGCGCCCTCCGCAAGGCGCTCCGCCGCGCCGCCCGCAACGCACCTAAGGAGTAGATCAGGCCGCGAGCGCAGCCGCGCCGTCATCTTCACTGCCGCTCAGCAGTGCCACCAGCGCGGACTCTTCGGCGTCCAGCACGTGCGCAGACGTGGCGGATTCAGGCGTATTCGGCACATTGGGGAGCGGCTCCATGCGACCCGTGAGATACGCCTTCACCACCGCAGGGTGGACATAACACTTACGGCAGACCGCGACGGTGTTGCCCAAGTCCTGGCTGACGGCCTCGACGCAGCGCAGCACGGCCTTCTTTCCGTCTGCCTCACTCGCGCACGGCTCACAAGTCCGTAGGAAGCGCGCCGCCAGCAGCGTCCCAGCCCAGGTACGGAAGTCCTTGGCGGTGAACTCTCCCCCACTTATCTCACGGATGTAATCGTTCACGTCGCCCGACGTGACGTCGTGCCGTACGCCGGCCTCGTCGGTGTACTGGAACAGGTCCTGGCCGGGGATGTCGCGGCACTTCTGGACGACGCGCGCCAGCCTGCGGTCGCGCAGCTCCACCTCGTGTTTGATGCCTTGCTTGCCCTTGAACCGAAAGCGAATGGTCGAGCCGTCTACGCTCACGTGCCGGTCCTGCAGCGTGGTCAGCCCGTATGACTTGTTGAGCTTCTTGTACTCCTCGCTCCCCACGCGGATTCGCGTGTGCTCCAGAAGCCGCACCACCGTCGCCAGCACTTTCTCGCGTGGCGTACCGCGCAGCGCCAGGTCATGGTCCACGCGCTTGCGCATCAGTGGCAGCGCCTCGGCAAACGCGATCATCTTGCCGTACTTGACGGCATCGCGCACTTCACGCCACTTGGCGTGGTAGCGATACTGCTTGCGTCCCTTGGCGTCACGCCCGGTGGCCTGGATGTGGCCGCGCGGGTTCGGGCAGATCCACACGTCCGTCCAGGCAGGGGGAATGGCGAGCGCTTTGATCCGCGCAAGCGTCCGCTCGTCTGTCACGGTACTGCCGTCCGAATGCGTGTACACGAACGCGTCACGCACCATCTTGCGCCGGATTCCCGGCGTCTCGTCAGAGACGTAACGGAGCCCCGCCGCGCCGGCGGATGCCTCTGGGTCGATCAGCTCGTCAACCCCGACGTCTTCGCGCCCCACCGCTTCGAGTAGCTGCGTCACAAACGCCGCGAAGGGCACGTTCCATGCCGTCTTCTACTCGCGATGAGACGAGCGCGGCCTACACCAATCTCCTGGTTGCAGCCAGCATCACCAGCATCGCCAGGCCCATCGTAGCCAGCCCTGCCGCCCCGGCGAACTGCCCGACTTCTTGCTCGCGCACCTCGACTTTCACGACGCTGCCAAGCTCCTCCAGCGCCTGGCGCCACTCGCGATTCGAGCCCGTCGTCATATAGCGCCCGCCGGTCGCCTGCGCGATCTGGCGCAGCAGCCGCTCGTCGTACGGGGCCTTTTGCTCGGCACCCTGGCGTGGCCCGATCCCCACTACGTGCACCGGCACGCGCGCTTCACGCGCGGCCGCCGCTGCATCGACCAGGTCTCGGCCGCCGGAGTAGTCGCCGCTGGACACCAGCACGATGGCTGCGGGCACCTTCGGCGATGGTCCCTCGCGCGGTGCCGTCGCGTCCGCCTCGTCCTGCACAGGAATGACGCCAAGCGCCACGTAGAGCGCCTCGCCCAGGGCGGCGCCTTCGGCGGTGCGCAGTCGGCCAAACGCGGCGGGTATCGCGCCGTGGTCGTGCGTCGGCGGGTGCAGCACGTACGCGCCACTGGAATAGCCCACCAGCGCCAGCTGCGCCCGCTCCGGCACCGCCTGCACCGCGGTCTTGGCGGTGGACTTCGCTACCTCCAGCCGCACCGGCCGCACGTCGGTCGCGCGCATTGCCAACGACGCGTCCATCACCAGCACCACCGTCGCGCGGTCCTCAGGCGTGGGCAGCTCCACCACCGGACGCGCAAACCCCACGACGGTCGCTGCCAGGCCCAGCAGCAGGAGTGTGGTGGAGAGGCCGCGCACCACGCCGCGCCACGAGCGTCGTGGCCGGTAGCCGGCAACGCGGAACGCCCGCGCCACGTGCCGCCGAGACCGGCGCGCTCCGGCGTACCAGACCACCAGCACCGGCACCAACAGCAGTGCCGCCAGCGCCGCCGGGAGCCGGAACTCCACCCCCTGCTGCTTCAGCCATTCAAAGAAGGACGCCGTCGCTTCCATCACAAGTCCCGATGCAGCCACAGATAGCCCAGCGCCAGCCCCAGGCCGGCTACCGCTACGGACGCAACCGCCACGTACCCGCCGATTTCGCGCCGGGCGAAGTCCCACCCCAACGCCACCCCAAGGTCGGTATAGACGCGCGCGAGCTCGCTGCCTCCCGGCGCGAAGTAATACTGCGCTCCGGTAGCCGCCGCCATCTCTTGCAGCAGCTCCTCGTCCACGTCTCCGCCGCCGCGGCCAAACATGCCGCGCCCTCCCATGCCGATGGTGAAGACCGGCACGTTGGCGGCGCGTGCCTCCTGCGCCACCTCCAGCGGCGGCGCGCCACCGCCGTTCACGCCATCGGTTAGCAGCAGCACTACCGCCGGCGGCGGTGGGGGCGGCGCGCCGGGAATGGCCGCCGCTGGCTGCCGCGGTCGCCCGTCCGGCGCCAGCAGCTCAGACGGCAGCGACGCCAGCGCCATCTTTAGCCCATCACCGATCTGCGTGCCGCCGCCGATCTTCAGCCCCTCTATCGCCGCGTGCACGGCTGCATGATCGTCCGTGACCGGCTGCACCAGCGATGCTCCCGACGAGAACTCCACCACGCCAACCATGAACCCGGACGGCAAGGTGTCCACGAACTGCCGCGACGCCCGTTTCGCCGCCGCCAGGCGCGTCGGGAACATGTCCCGTGCATCCATGCTGCCCGACACGTCGATTACCAGGATGATCGTGGCGCTCTCGCGCGGCAGTGGTGTCCGCAGCGCCGGCCTTGCCAGCGCCACCGCCGCGCCGGCCAGCGCCAGCGCCAGCATCAGTGGCGGCAGGTGCCGGCGGATTGCGGTGGATGGTCTGCCGGCCATTGCCAGCTTCAGCAGCGCAACATTGCTGAACGACACCGCGTCCGGCGCCCGCCGCGTCTGCGCGTAGGCGTACAGCGCCAGCAGGACTACCGGGAGCGCCACCCACCACAGCAGTGGCGGGACGATGTATTCCATCGCTCCGCTACCCCACCGCTCCCAGCAGCCGGCGCGCGCCAACCAGTGTCTTTCGTCGCTGCTCCAGGAAACGCACCAGCGCCGGCACGAAGGGCTCGTCCACCGGCAGCATCCACAACGCCGCCGCGTGCAGCGCGAACAGCTTCTCCATGGCAGCGGCGCGCGCGCGCGCCTGGCGCGCGTATGCCTCTCGGAGCGTTGGCTGGCTGGTGTCTACCACCACCTGCTCTCCGGTCTCAGCGTCCTGGAACGTCACCACTCCCACCGGAGGCAGCTCCATCTCTCGCCGGTCGCACATCCACACCCCTACTACTTCGTGACGCTGCGCCAGCGGCGCCAGGGCGCGCTGCCAGCCCTCTTGCTGACCCGCTTCGGTCCTCCCGAGCTGCACGTCCAGGAAGTCGGAGATGACCACAACCAGGCCGCGTCCATGTGCAGTTCGAAATGCCTGCTCCAGCAGCGCCGCCAGATCGGACTGCTGCGGCGTCTCGCGGACTGCACCGGTCTCCGAGCCGCCGAACTCGCCGGTGGTTGGCTGCGCCCCACGTCCCGATGCGCGTGCGTCCACGTTATGTGCCTTCGCCACCGCCGCCATCGTCCGGTGCAGGAGGTGCAGCACGTGCTGCCGGCCGGAGCCCGCACGCACAACCTCGGCGGGCATCCGATCCGGTTCGCCGAGAGTACCGCCGGCCCAAAGTCCGCGCTGGCGGGGAGCCCGGCGCCGCAGCGGCGTCGAACCCGTGTAGAGCAGCGCCCCCACGCGGTCGCCGCCCGCCGTCAGCAGCCGCGCGAGCGTGCCGGCGCAGTCCAGCAGCAGCTCGCGCTTTGTCACCACCGCGCTGCCGAAGTCGGTCGACGGCGTCAGGTCCAGTACTAGCCACGCGGTGACTTCGCGGTCCTCGTGGAAGCGGCGCACGAACGGCCGGTCCATGCGCGCCGTTACGTTCCAGTCCAGCGCGCGCACGTCGTCGCCGGGCACGTACTCGCGCAGCTCGGCCAGGTCCATCCCGAACCCATACGCCAGGTTGCGGTGCTCGCCCTGGCGCAGCCCGTCCAGCCGGCGGACCACCGAGAAATCCAGACGCCGCAGGAGCCGTTCGGCCTCTCCGGGCGGGTTCACCGTCCCCCGCTCCGGCTCGGCCCTCCGCCGGCGGAACGGCCAGCCCAGCTTCACCCCTTCTTGCCCCGCAGCAGTCGCCAGCCCTTGCGCGGCTCCGCCTGGGCCGCGGTGTTGGCGCGCAGGATCTTCTCCTTCTGGTACGGCGACTCGGTCTCGCCAGGCAGCCCCACCTGCGGCATGGGCACCTTGCGGATCATCTGCTCCACCACGTCTTCTGCGCTGACGCTCTCCGCCAGCGCCTCGTAGGAGAGCACCACGCGGTGACGCAGCACGTCCGGCGCCAGCTCCCACACGTCTTGCGGCAGCACGTAGGTCCGCCCGCGCAGCAGCGCCAGCGCGCGCGCCGCCAGGATCAGGTTGATGGAGGCGCGTGGGCTGGCGCCGAAGCTCACGTACCGCTTGAGCTGCGGCAGCTCGAACAGGTCGGGCTGCCGCGTCGCCGCCACCAGGTAGACCGCGTACTGCCGGATGCGCGTGTCGATCGAGACGCGGTCAGCCTCCTGCTGCAACGCCAGCAGCCGGTCCGGCTCCAGCAGCACCCGCAAAGTGGGAGGCAACTCAGTGGCGCGGTCGACGATGGTCAGTTCGTCCAGCATCGACGGGTAACCCACCACCGTCTTGAACATGAAGCGGTCCACCTGCGCCTCGGGCAGCGGGTAGGTGCCCTCCTGCTCGATGGGGTTCTGCGTCGCCAGCACCAGGAAGGGGTCGGGCACCGGGTGCGTCACCCCGCCGATGGTGACCTGGCGCTCTTGCATCACCTCCAGCAGCGCGCTTTGCACCTTGGCCGGCGCGCGGTTGATCTCGTCCGCCAACAGGAGGTTGGCGAACACCGGCCCCAGCTCCACCGAGAACTCTCCGCTGCGCTGGTTGTACACCCGCGTTCCCACCAGGTCCGCCGGCACCAGGTCCGGCGTGAACTGAATGCGCCGGAACGACCCGCCCACCACCTGCGCCACCGTCTTGATGGCCAGCGTCTTGGCCAGGCCGGGCACGCCTTCCAACAAGATATGCCCGCGCGCGATCAGCGCCACCAGTAGCCGCTCGATCAGCTTGTCTTGCCCGACGATCACGCGCTTGATCTCGGTGAAGACGCGCTTCATCTCCGCCGCGTCCCCGTTCAGCGGCGGCCCTTCTTTGAGGGCGATTGGCGCGACCGGCTGGTCGCCGTACAGCTGCCCCAGGTCCAGCGGCTGCGATCCGTCAGGCGTATCCGCCCCGTCCGCCTGGCCTGCCGGCTGTGTTGTCGTGGATCGGTCCGTCTCTTGTGTGGCGCTCACGTCCCTTAGCTTACGTGGCCGAGCGCGCCAGCGCCCTGTCTTGGCCGCCCTTCCCGTTCCAGGTAAGAGGACTCTGCGATTTTCGCCGCCGGCTTTGACGGCGCGACCCAAGGGGAGGTATGATTCCCAGGTTGCGCGCCATCCGGCGCGTGCTCGCGCCTCCACGGTCCCGTGGTGCAGCGGCCTAGCATACATCCCTGTCAAGGATGAGATCGCCGGTTCGAATCCGGTCGGGACCGCCAATAGATCATTGGTCAGCTCACGCGCGCCGGCGACGGCGCGTTTTCTTTTGCCCGCTTGCCCATGATGAATCCGGCTGGAGCTGCATCCCCGCCGAGCGCCGTCTACCTGCGCCGTGCCTCAGCGCAGGACGCGCCCTCGATAGCGGCGGTGTTTGGCCGTGCCTTCGACGAGTACCGGCGTGGGTTCGGGGTCGAGCCGGAGGCGCTGGCGCAGTTCTGGCAGGCCAGCCTGGCGGCGCGTGTGCCGCAGACCATAGTCGC
This sequence comes from uncultured Chloroflexota bacterium, assembly GCA_902805635.1. Lineage (GTDB taxonomy): Bacteria > Chloroflexota > UBA11872 > UBA12225 > UBA12225 > CADCTC01. Next base: position 33,055 of record CADCTC010000272.1, on the reverse strand, counting down.
CGTGCTTGCCGCCGGGGGCGTGGCCGGGTTCATCGTCACCGTGCCACCCGGCGCCCAGGAGCAGTACGGCGGTCGCGGGACACTCCGAGCGCGGTTGGCCCTCATGCGCCGCACCCTGGGCTGGTCCTGGCTGTGGCGACTTCTGGCGCTGTTCATCCCCATTGGGCTCACCTACTCCCGCCGCGTTACTCGCCCCGACGAGTACTACATCTCGCTCGTCGGGGTAGACCCGGCACTGCAGGCGCGCGGAATTGGCCACGCGCTGCTGAGAGCGGTCGAATCGGAAGCGCGTCGCTGCGGCGCCGCCGCCATCCTGTTGCACACCGCCAGCACCAACCACCGCGCCCGCGCCGCCTACTCCCGCGCCGGATACCAGCTGGTGAGCACCGTTCGCGCCCCCTGGCGCGGCCCGGCAGGCATCTCCGCCTACGTCGCCCTGCGCAAGCCCCTCCGCCCCGACCCGACGCCTAGGCTGGACGCGTACTCCGTACCATCCGCCCATGCTGGATGATGCCCGCCTGCGCCGTGTAGTCCACTGGCAAGACACCGTTGCCATGCCCACCTACGCCACTCGTGAGGCGTGGCTGGAGCGTGCTGCCGAGATCAGGGAACAGGTGCTCTTCGCCGCCGGCCTGCTGCCCCTGCCGGAACGCACGCCGCTGTTCCCCATTGTCACGGGCCGTCAGGAGCGCGACGGCTATGCCATCGAGAACGTCGCGTTCGAAAGCTTTTCCGGCTTCTACTGCACGGGCAACTTGTACCGGCCCCTCGCCCCCGGCCCGCATCCGGTGGTCCTGACCCCGCATGGCCACTGGCAGAAAGGTCGGTTCGCGCAGCGCGACACCGGCTCGGTCCCGGCGCGCTGCATCAACTTCGCCCGGCAGGGCTACCTGACCTTCTCGCCAGACATGGTTGGCTACGTCGATAGCCAGCAGGTGCCGCATCGCACGTTCGATTCGCCGAGGAGCCACCTTTGGGGCATCGGCGCGCTCGGGCTCCAGCTGTGGAACAATATCCGATCGCTTGACTACTTGCTTGCACTGCCTGACGCCGATTCGGCGCGGGTCGCCTGCACCGGCGAGTCGGGCGGCGCGACACAGGCCTACTTGCTCGCCGCCGTGGACGAGCGCGTGCGCATCGTGGCGCTGGTCAACATGCTCTCGGCGCATTACGCCGGCGGCTGCGTCTGCGAGAACGCGCCGGGCTTGCGCCTGGGCCTGACCAACATGGAGATCGTCGCCGCTACCGCGCCCCGGCCGATGCTGATTGTCGCCGCCACAGGCGACTGGACGGTGAACACGCCACGCGTCGAGTACCCCGCCGTGCGGGGCATCTACGAGATCCTCGGCGCGGCAGATCAGCTCGAGTGCGTGCAGTTCGACGCGCCGCACAACTCCAACCTGGACTCGCGCCAGGCGGTCTACGGCTTCCTCGCCCACCACTTTGATGGCCACGGCGCGCCGGCGCCGCCCTCCGCAAAGCAAGTGTTCCGCGCCGGTATCGCCCGGCCGCTTGCGGAGACACCCGGCAGCCACATCGACGACACCGAGTCGCTTCGCGTCTTCGCTGTCACCACGCGGCCGGCGGAGTGGAAGCCGCTCGACATGAGTACCCTGAAGAAGAGGCAGCAAACGGGTGTCTCAGCAGGTCTGCCGTCCGGACCAGCGCGGTTGGAGCCGTTTCGCGCGCTGTACGGGTCGCTCTTTCGACGCGCACTTGGTGCAATGCTGCCCTCCGAGTCCGAGCTGAGCATTCGCCGTGGACCGGTCCACTCGGTGACTGAGCAGACCGGATCGTCGGGTACCGTGGTCGAACGGCTGGAGATTGGCGTCGCGTCGCAGGGCGCACGCATTCCTGCGCTTTTGCTGCGTCCCCTGAGTGCGCCAGACGACGCACCGCCGGTCGTCCTGGTGCACGAGGACGGCCGCGCGGCGCTTGTCTCTGAGAACGCGATCCCGCTCGCCGGGGACCCGCCTCGCGTCGTCGCCGCACAAGGAGCAAGCGCCCCCTGGGGGTCACCGATGCTGGCGGAGCTGCTTGGCGCCGGTCGCGCGGTGCTGATCCCGGACGTTTTCCTGACGGGCGAGTACCTTAGCCCGGTCGGCCGAGCGGGCCGGCCTACCTCGGACGCCCACTTCACCACCTACAACCGCACCGACGCCTGTCTGCGCGTGCAGGACGTATTGACCGCGACGGTAGCGCTGCGCGTTGTCACCGGCGCCAAGGACGTCGATGTGGCGGCGCTGGGAGACGCCGGCCTGTGGGCGCTGCTGGCCCGCGCGGTCGCTCCACAAGCCGTGCGCCGACTGATCGCGGACGCGGGCCAGTTCCGCTGGCATGACGAAGCCGAATACCTGGAGCGCCTGTACGTGCCGCACTTGCTGCGGCTTGGCGGCATCGCCTCGGCCATCCACCTGGCCGCCCCGGCACCGTTGTACCTCTTCAACGCAGGGGACGACCGGCACGAAGCCGAGCGACGACTGTACGCGGAACTCGGCGGCGCGGGCTCCCTGGTGATCGAGCCGGGGCCACTGCCGGGTACATAACTGGTCAGGTAGGCGCCCGGCGGTAAGCCACGGCCGCGAGATTGGCGCATCCTTCGGCCTCGGCACGCAACGTGCGGAACGCGTCCATCCGCCAAGTGCCTGGAAATCACGGCCCGCTAAGCCGTATGATGGCGAGCCTGCCTGCATCGGATCGCGCTCCGGACCTCGGTTGTTGACGCATGGGGGACGCACGTCCAATCGACGACTACGCGCAGCTCTACGACGAGGCTCGCCGCGGCCGCGATCGGCTGCTCGCGCTCGCCTGGGCCGCCGCCGAGGCGCAGCTAGCGGATTCGGAAGACGAACTGCTCGAGATCGTCTGTGCCGGCGCGGTCAAGACCGGACTCAGCGCCCACGCCGCACTGCGCGTGGAGCCACGGAGCGATTCCCTCGTCATCCGCGCGCTTGCGCTAAAGGATCGGTCGCAGCCGGTCGTGGAGCGCATCGCTGGCCGCCCAATTGTCGGCGCCGCCGTCTCCGTGGATGCCCAGCCGCTGCGCTTTGCACTCGAGGTCAGGCAGACCACTTTGGTGCCCGACATCCGTGTGTGGCTGCGCCTGGCCCTCCCGTGGCTGGGTGAGCAAGCCGCCCGGCGCTGCTATCACTTGCCCGATTTCTCCCAGGCGATCTGCGCGCCTATCGAGGATGGTTCGCACGAGGTCGCCGGCGTCTTAGTGGTATGGGGCGAGCGCCTCTCGGAATTCGACACCCGCACGATCGCCCTGCTTGGGCGGCTCGCCGGGATCGCTTTGGCCAGTCTTCGCGCCCGAGACATGGACCACGAGCGGCTTCGTCTAGACGGCGCGCTACTCGTGGCGAGAACAGCGGCGCACGAGCTGAACAATGCGCTCAGCCTGCCGGTCGGCTACGCCGACCTGCTGACCAACCACCCGGTCATCCGCGAACACCCAGACCTGCTTTCCCACCTGACGCTGATCCGAGACGGCGCCGAGCGCGCGGCGCACCTGGTGCAGCGCCTCCAGCACGTGGTGCGCTTGGCAGAGCGTCCGACGGTGATCGGCACCGCCCGCTCCGTGCTGGACATGGATCGCAGCACGGCTAAGGCGGCGGTCAGACCCCCGCCGCTTTCTTGATTTCGCGCAGCTGCTTCGCCTCGTCTGACGCCTTGTAGTACTCGTCCAGTGGGTAGCACCCGGACACCAGGCCGTTTCGAGGCGCCGTGGTGCAGTCGCTGAACGTCCGGCACAGCCGCTTCGTCTGCACGCCGCGCCCGGCCACCGCGTCGGCCAGGAGATCGGGGTATGCCAATACCATTCGGCCCAACCCTACGCTGTCGACGAACCCAGAGCGCACCGCGTGCTGCGCCGCGTGCGGTAGGAACTCTTGTAGATACGAGTAGCCCGTCCCGACCATGACCATGTTTGCGGGCGCCTGTGCCTTGATCTGGCGCACGACGTTCACCTGTCGAGCGACCCCCACCAGGGGGTCCTCCGGAGGCTGGTACCCATCGGATGGCGGGTACGCCGCGGGACGCTGGATGTGCGGGTTGTAATACGGCGACCCCGCCGAGAGGTTCAGCAGCGTGATGCCCAGCTCGCTCAGCAGCGTCACGAACCGGTACGTCTCCGCCAGGTCGTACTCGACGGGGTTGTCCGGATTGCAGCCGAACGCGTAGCGGTACGGCAGGCACTCCGAAAAATCCTCCGGGATACCGGGACCCAGTTTGCCGGGTCGTCCCCGCGCGGGGTCGGGGCGGAACGGCACCCAGTCGAAGGCTGAGAGGCGTACGCCGATCCCGATCTGGTTCCCGCTGACGCGGATGCCCTCCACGATCTCTCGCAGCAGGCGTGTGCGGTTCTCGAAGCTGCCTCCGTACCGGCCAGGCCGGGTGTGCGCGCCGAGGAACTCGTGGAGCAGGTACCCATGGCAGTGTTTCACGTCGACGAAGTCTGCGCCGCACTCCGTCGCCACCTGCGCCGCCGCCACGTAGGCCGCTACCAGCTCACCAAGTTCGTCGTCGGCCCACACTTGGTCGTCCGACGTGACGCGGAAGCGCGAGTCCAGTAGCGGGTGCCGGAACGCCACGCGCGGCTCAAAGCGCGTCTTTTCGTTGGGCCGGCAAAAGCGGCCGGAGTGCGTCAGCTGAAAGCCGATCACCAGGTCGTCGGTACGACCGAATGCCGCGCCGTGCGCTTCCACCAGAGTCTCGCGCAGCTTGCGGATCCCGCTGGCGTTCTCGCGCGTGATGATCAGCTGGTTGGGATTGGCGCGTCCATCGGGCCGCACCGCCATTGCCTCGCCGCCCCAGATCAGCTTGGCGCCGCTCTCGCCGAAGCGCCGCCAGCGGCGCACCATTGGCTCGGTCACGCCACCGGTCGTGGTCCCGTCCCAGCCCTCCATTGGGTGGGTGCACCAGCGGTTCCCGATTGCCCGTCCGTTCCACGCGATTGGCTGAGCCAGTGGCGAGTCCGCCCCCACCGCCACGTCGTCGTCCACGCCCAGCTCCGCCCCCAGCGAGGCCAGGTGCTCTCGCAGGCGCTGCGCCGTCCGCAGCGTGGGGATCTTCACTAGCCGGTCCACCGTGTCAGTCATCGTCCTGCCTCCGGATTGAAGAACACCGGGTACGCCCCGCCTTCGGCCTCACGCTGGATCAGCAGCGCAAGCTCGCGCGCGTGGTAGTCCCCCCACATCGACGACTCGCCTAACGGCACGTGCTTGCCGCTCGGCACGTGGTCCCATCCATTAGGCCGGTGGTAGACACTATGCAGCAGCAGCCCCTGGTGTTCTGGATCTTCTGAGAGGTACGGCGCGTCGAAGAGCGTGTTTGCCACCGTCAGCGCCGCCGCCCGGTACCGCTCGCCGCGCTGCGCGTCGCCGTGCTGCTTCAGATAGTTGCCGAGCCGCAGCAGCCCCTGCGCGGCAATTGCGGCGGCCGAGCTATCAACCGGCTCGTGAGGGTTGTCCGGCTCCGCCGGCCGTTGGAGGTAGTTACCCATCTTTGCCAGGCCCGGCGCCCCGGTGTCCCAGTACGGAATGCCGTCCAGCGGCGTCTGTTCCAGGTAGAAGTTCGCCACGGCCAGCGCCGACTTCAGCAGCATCTCCTGCACCGCCGCGCGCCCACCGTGCTCTGCCAGGTGTGCGTCCGGCACCGTCTCGAGAAACTCCAGCTCCTCAGGGTACCCGCATACACACCAGGCATGACCGCGCGTCCAGGTGGTGAACGGCGAGTAGCCCTGCTGGCTGCTTGCTGCGCGGTAATTGCCGTCGCTCACGTTGAAAAGGCTTTCGTGCGCCACACGGCCGCGCACGTCGTAGGAATCACGTCCATCGCCGAAGTAGACGTTGAACTGCGCATTGGTCTCCGCGTGCTGGATCAGCCGTCCCAGCAGCGAGATGCGCCGGTCGCGCTCTCCCATCAGCACGTGCCCCAGCTGGTGCGCCACCGCCAGCGCCCGTAGAGATCGCATGGTGTCCGCGAACAGCGAGTGCGGTCCATTGAATGAATAGATGTAACCTGCGCTCCCCACCGACTCGGTCGGTGTGCGGCGCGCCTCGGTCCAGCGCGCCGCCTGCACCGCGCCGCTGACTTTCAGCGCCAGCTCGCAGAAGTGGTTCAGCCACTCGTTAGCCGGCAGCTTGCCTTCGCGCAGCAGGCGCCAGATGTTCCCGTAGGTCGAGACATTGTTGAAGCCGTGGTCGTGCACGCCCACGTGGCTCACGTGGGTCGCCATCACCTCCAGCGTCTTCTCAATGCCGATCTTCAGGAATTGCTCGTCGCCGGTTGCATCGAACTGCAGCAGCGCCGCGCCAAACTGGAAGCCCTGCGTCCACTCCGTCCACCCGCGCGACGTGTAGCGACCCTCCACCGTGAACACTGGTGTGCCGTTGGCCGGGTCCCACGTCCGCTCGATAGTCAGGATCTTTTGGCCGCTGGCCTCGAAGAGCCGCCGCACCTTTGGCAGCAGTCGCTGCGCCGTGATCGTCGTATCTACCTGCATCACGGCGGCATGGTACCGGCTCGGCGTTCCCTACCTACTGAGTGCGAGGGCCGATGCGAGGGCGCGTTACAGTCGCCGCAGTCGGAACCCGCCGTCGACGTCAATCACCATCCCCGTGCTGTACGGGAAGTGGCCCGCGGCGATCGCCGCCACCGCCTTGCCCACGTCTTCGGGCGTGCCCCAGCGCGGCAGCGGCGTCAAACCTTCCGCAAAAAGCGTGTCGTACCGCTCCTTCACGCGCGCCGTCATGTCGGTCTCGATGATGCCCGGCTGGATCTCGTACACCCCGATCCCATGCTCGGCCAGCCGCGCCGCCCACAGCTGAGTGTGCATCGAGAGTCCCGCCTTTGAGATGCAGTAGTCACCGCGATTCACGCTGGCTGTGTACGCCGAGATGCTGGAGACCGTGACCACGTTCATCGCGCCAGGAGTCCCCGGCTGTCCGCCAAGCTGCTCCACCATGTAGCGCGCCGCGAGCTGCGTCAGAAAGTAGGGGCCCTTCAGGTTGATCCCGATCAGCCGGTCGAAGCTCTCCTCTCCCGCCTCCAGGATGTCCGCCCGTACACTCGGCGCGACACCGGCGTTGTTGACTAGCAAATCGAGCCTGCCGAACCCCTCCCGCACGTACTCGATCAGGCGCCCGCGGTCCTCGCCGCTCGAAATGTCGCCCCGCACGATTCCGGCCGTGATCTCGTGCCCCGCCTCGCCAGCGGCCTCCACGCACGCCTCCGCGGTCTCGCGCGCCGCATCTTCATTGGAAGCGTAGTTGATGGCAAGGTCGTAGCCGCCCAGTGCCGCCAGCTCCAGCGCGATGCCGCGACCGATCCCCCGCGACGCCCCCGTGATGAGCGCCGCCTTCCGTGTACCCGTGTCTTGCGTCACTTCGCCTCCAAGGTGAGCCTGCGGCCCGCGCGGTTCGCGCCGCGCCGGCGAAGTGTAGCCCTGTTCCTTGGGTGGTGGGTACGCTCCCTGCCAACGAAGACATCCCATGACCACCGAGCCAGCCCACCAGCCCAGCGCGACCAGCCTGCCCGGGCTCGCGCCGTTCCCCTACGGCGCGGTCTATTTCCGAAAGTCCAACCCGCCGCGAGAGGACTGGGAGCGCGACTACCAGACCGCCGCCGAAGACGGGATGAACACTTTCCGCCAGTGGGTGCTCTGGTCGGCCATCGAGACCGCGCCCGGAACGTTCGACTGGTCGGACTACGACCGCCAGCTGGAACTCGCCGCCCAGCACGGTGCCAAGGTGATCAACGCCGAGATGATCACCGCCGCTCCGGAGTGGGCCTGGCGCCAGTACGCCCACGCGCGCTACGAGGCGCGCGACGGCACCCTTGCCCAGTCTACGCTCAGCGGCTCATGCGCCACCGGTGGCTTCCCCGGCCTGTGCCTGGACAACGACGACGCGCGCGAGCTCGCCGGCCGTTTCCTCATCGAACTGGCGAGTCACTATCGCGGGCACCCCGGCCTCGGCGGCTACGACGTCTGGAACGAGTGCAACGTCTCTCCCAACTACTGCTATTGCCCTGCCACGGCGGGTAAGTTCCGTGAATGGCTGGCAGTGCGCTACGGCACACCGCAGGAGGTCGGCCGGGCCTGGCGGCGCTACTCCTACGTCGATTGGGATGACGTACAGCCGCCGCGCTTCCTGGGCCCGTGGCCGGAGGTGCTCGACTGGCTTCGGTTCCGCATCGATCAGGCCTACCGCTGGATGCGCTGGCGGGTCGAGAAGCTGCGCGCTGTCGACCCGGACTGCCACATCGTCGCCCATGGTGTCGCACGCAGCCTGGACAACATGGCCGCCGGCGCGTGTGACGAGTGGCGGGCCGCCGCTGAGGTGGAGGGTTGGGGCTATACCTGGGGCTCCTCGCGCCATGGCGACGAACCTTGGAAGCAGTGGCACGCTGTGGATCTCGTGCGTGCCGGCGCCTGGTCACCCAGCTTCAACTCCGGTGAGCCGGGTGGGAGTGCTGGGGAAGGGACACCGGGCACGGCAGGATCGGAAGGAACGGCGGTAACGAACGGGACGGCGGCACTACGGAAGCCGTTCTGGCACGCCGAGGCGTACGCCGGGCCGCTCTGGATGCAGTCCAACGTGGTTGGGAAGCCGCGCGACGAAGGCAGGATTGCGTCACCTGAGGACGTGCGCGTGTGGGATATGCAGTCGTTCGCCGCCGGCGCGACAGGGCTGCTGTACCTGCGCTGGCGCCCCCTGCTGGATGGCCCTCTGTTCGGCGCATTTGGCGCCTATGGCATGGACGGCTCGCGCACCCCTCGTTCCGAGATGGCGGCGCGCATCGCGCATTGGGTCGCCGCCCCGGACCAGGCGGAGCTCTGGCGGTCGCGTCCCGTCCAGGGAGACATCGGCATCGTGGTGGTACCCGAGTCGCAGCTCTTCTGCTACGCCCAGCAGGGCAACACCGACTTCTACGCGCAATCCGCCCGGGGCGCGTATCGCGGCTTCTTCGAGAACAACGTGCAAGCGGACTGGGTGCACATCCGAGACCTAGACGCCTATCGCGTCCTGTATTTGCCCTATCCCGTCAGCCTTGCGCAGACCACGGCGACACGCCTCCGTTCGTGGGTCGAGCGCGGCGGCACGCTAATCTCCGAGGGCTGCCCCGCGTACTGGGACGAGCACGCGCACGTCGGCACGGCGCAGCCCAACCTCGGCCTGGACCAGGTCTTCGGCGCCCGGCAGGAGTACGTGGAGTTCACTCCGGACCTCTTGAATGGTCTCACGTTCGAGTGGCAGGGCATCGAAATCCCCGCCGGCGTCTTCCTGCAATCATTCGATGCATCGGGTGGCCGGATCGCGGGCCGCTACACGGGCGACGTTGCCGGCCCGTCGGCCGGCAACGTCGCCGCCGTCGAACACACGTTCGGTGAGGGCAGCACGCTCCTGTTCGGCACCTTCCCCGGGTACGGCCACTTCCACACGCCAACCGAGAGCTCGCGCCACTTCTTCGCCATGCTGCTCGAATGGGCCGGTGTGCGACAGCACGTCCGGGTGCTCTCCACGCCGGAGGACCGCTCGGGCCGCTGGCGCGGGGCCACTGCCCGTCTTCATGCGCCCCTTCCTGGCCAACCCGACACGGGGAGCTACCTCTGGGTCACCAATCCCGGCCACGACGCCGCCAATCTCCAGCTCCGCCTGGCGGACCGTTGGAAGCCTGCCGGCGCCGTCCGCATGCTGTGGGGTGAAGACCCCCCACGTGTGGCGGGAAACACCATAGAGGTCGTCGTTCGGGGGCGAGACGCGGCAGTGATCCGTCTCGCGTAGAATCACTGCACCGTGACTATCGGACCCATCCTCACCGCAGACGGCCCGGCCGATCCCATCGCCCCCATCGCCGCGCTTGACTCGGTCGACGCTGTACTGCGCGCGCTCGACTCCCAGCGCTACGTCGCCGATCGTGGCCTGGCCACCGCCATCTACCTCTCACTGCGCTTGCCCAAGCCGCTCTTGCTGGAGGGCGAGGCGGGCGTTGGCAAGACTGAGATCGCCAAGGCGATGGCGGCTATCACCCAGGCGCCACTGATCCGCCTGCAGTGCTACGAAGGGTTGGACGTCTCGCACGCCGTTTATGAGTGGGACTACTCCCGCCAGATGCTGCACATCCGCATGCTGGAAGCCACTGGCCGCGCGCGCGACGCCACGCCGCACGACATCTTCGGTCCCAACTTCCTCATCAAGCGCCCACTGCTGCAGGCGTTTGAGATGACCAACGAGCGCCCCCCCATCTTGCTGATAGACGAGCTCGACCGCGCCGACGACGAGTTCGACGCCTTCCTGCTCGAGATGCTCTCCGACTGGCAGCTCACCATTCCCGAGATCGGGACCATCAAAGCCGCCACCCCTCCCATCGTCATACTCACCTCCAATCGCACGCGCGAGCTGCACGACGCGCTCAAGCGCCGCTGCCTCTACCACTGGATCGACTATCCGACGCTCGAAAAAGAGATCCAGATCGTCGCCACCAAGGTGCCTGAGGCGCCCGGCCGCCTCGCGCGGCAGGTCTGCCAGTTCGTGCAGGGCATCCGCCGCCACGACCTGTGGAAGATCCCCGGCGTCGCCGAGACACTCGACTGGACGAACGCCCTGGTCGCGCTCGGCGTGGAAGAGCTGTCCCGCCCGGAGGTGCCCGCCACGCTGGGCTGCATCCTCAAGCACCAGGACGACGTCCAGCGCGTGCGCTCCGGCCTGTTCCGGGAGCTGCTTGCGGAGGTGGGCGAGACCGCCGCCGTCCCCGAAGCCGGCATCCTCGTCAGCGACTCGACCGCCCGGTGATCACCGAGCGCCAGGCCGAGCCGGTCGCCGCTGGCCTTCTGCACCGTGTCGTCCGGTTCGCGCAGGCGCTCCGCCGCGCCGGCGTCAATGCCAATCCGGGGCGCGTCGCGGACTTGGCCACCGCCATGCCGCTGATCGACCTCACCCGCCGGGACGACTTCTACTACGCCTGCCGCACCACGCTGCTGGCGCGCAACGACCAGCGCGAGCTGTTCGATGCGATCTTCACCGAGTACTGGCCGCCCGTGCGGGTGATGTCGGATTCGTCAGAATCGGAGGGCAGCTCCGATGCTGCCGGCGACCAGCAGTCCCCTGCCCCCGGGGAGGAGGGCGCCGAGGGCGACCCTACCGCCGTCTCCAAGGTCTACACCAGCCCCAAGCAAGACGGCGACTCGGACGACCAGTCAAACTCCAGCGAGCAGAAGCAGGGCGCCGCCACCGCGCGCACCAGCTACTCGCACGACGAGGCGCTGCGCGATAAGAACTTCGGCGAGTTCAGCGACGACGAGCTCTCCAACGCGCGCCGGCTGATGGAACAGCTTCAGCACCAGATGGCGCGCCGGCTGACGCGCCGCAACGCCGCGGCGCGCCAGGGGCGCAGCGTGGACCTGCGCCGGACGGTACGGCGCGCCTTCACCACCGGCGGAGAGACCATGTCGTTTGCGCGCAAGGAGCGCAAGATCAAGCCGCGACCTCTCGTGCTGATCTGTGACGTGTCCGGGAGCATGGAGCGCTACACGCGCGCCCTGCTGCACTTCCTGCATACCGTCTCGCACGCCACCGGCGCCAACGTGGAGACGTTCGTGTTCGCCACGCGCCTCACCCGCGTCACCCCTTCGCTCAAGCGCCGTCGAGTTGACGAGGCGCTCGACAAAGTGGCCGAAGAGGTCACCGACTGGTCGGGCGGCACGCGCACCGGCGAAGCGCTTTCGGTCTTCAACCGCACCTGGGGCCGCCGCGTGCTCGGCCGCGGCGCCATTGCCATGATCATCTCTGACGGCTGGGACCGCGGCGACGCCGTGCTGCTCGGCAAGGAGATGGAGCGCCTACGCCGCACCTCCTACCGTCTGATCTGGCTCAACCCACTGCTGGGCTCCCCCGGCTACCGCCCGCTCACCCGTGGCATGCAGGCAGCCCTCCCCCACCTGGACGAGTTCCTCCCCGCGCACAATCTGCGCGCCCTGGAGGACCTCGTTCACAAGCTAGCAGCCCTCCCCGTCCGCCGCGCCCCTGATCGGCGCGGCAACCCGAAGATCGCGGCGTTGATGAAGCGTTAGCGCCGCTCGTAGTCCACGTACGCGAATGGGTGCGCGTGGCGCGCATCTGGCGCGTGCTCCTCTCGTGCCACTTCACGCCAAAACGCCGGCTCGATCACAGGGAAGAACGCATCTCCGCTTGCGACCTCCGCATCTACGAGCGTCATGTGCAGCCGATCAGCGAGGCCAATGGTGGCCGCGTAGATCTCTCCTCCGCCGAGCACGAACACGTCATCGCCGTCCGCCGCTGTGGCTAGCGCGTCGTCAACCGACCGCACAACCGTGCAGCCATCGGCGCGGTAGTCCCGCTGGCGAGTGACCACGACGTTGACGCGGTTGGGCAGCGGACGCCCTATCGATTCGAAGGTCTTGCGCCCCATGATGACCGTGTGCCCCGTGGTGAGCGCCCGCAGGCGCTTCAGGTCATCCGGCAGCCGCCACGGGATCTGGCCGGCGATCCCTATCACGCGGTTGCGGTCCATCGCCGCTACCAATGCGATACGCTGCTTCCGTTCTCCGGGGATGCCCTCAAGCGCAGCGGAGGAAGCCGGTCGAAGGCCAGTCTCGCTCAGACCGCCACCTCGGCCTTGATATGCGGGTGGGCGCGGTAGCCCCGTAGCGTGAAGTCCTCGTACCGGAAGTCGAGTAGCGACCGGACCTCCGGGTTCAGGTGCATCACCGGGTGCGGGTACGGATCGCGCGAGAGCTGCAGGCGCGCCTGCTCCACGTGGTTGACGTAAATGTGCGCGTCCCCCAACGTGTGGATGAACTCTCCTGGGCGGTAGCCGGTCACCTGCGCCACCATCATGAGCAGGAGCGCGTACGACGCGATGTTGAACGGGACTCCAAGGAACACGTCTGCACTGCGCTGGTACAGCTGGCATGACAGCCGCCCCTGCGCGACGTAGAACTGGAACAGCGTGTGGCACGGTGGCAATGCCATCTTGTCCAGCACCGCTGGGTTCCACGCGCTCACCACCAGCCGTCGTGAATCCGGGTTGCGCCGGATCTCATCCACTACCCATCCGATTTGGTCGATCGCGTCGCCGTCCTGCCCCGGCCACGACCGCCACTGGGAGCCGTACACCGGACCGAGCTCACCGCTGTCGTCGGCCCACTCGTTCCAGATCGTCACGCCGTTCTGGTTGAGGAACTCTACGTTCGTGTCACCCGACAGGAACCAGAGCAGCTCGTAGGCGATCGACTTCAAGTGCATCTTCTTCGTCGTCACCAGCGGGAACCCCTCTCCGAGGTCGTATCGCATCTGGTAGCCGAAGACCGACAACGTGTCGATTCCCGTCCGGTTCGGCTTGCGCACGCCCTCGTGCAGGACGTGCCGCATTAAGTCAAGGTACTGCCGCATTGGCGCGTGCGCTCCTCTCTCCAGCCTAACGGCGCGGCCGCCGCAGGTACTCGGCTTCAGAGAGGTGGTCACGGTCGCACTCCGCCGTGCGCCGCCGCGGCGGCCGCGACCCCGAGTGGCCTGCCGCGTTCTGTGAGCGGAGCACTCCCATGGCCTACTGGCTCTTGAAGACCGAACCGAGCACATATTCATACGAGGACCTGGAGCGCGAGACGCAGACCCGCTGGGACGGCGTCAAGAACCCCACGGCACTGCAACACATCCGCACCATGAAGCCCGGCGATCAGGCGGTCATCTACCACTCCGGGGACGTGCGCGCCGCTATCGGGTCGGCGGATGTCGTGACCGAGCCGTATCGCGATCCAAATGGCGACAGCGACAAGTGGACAGTCGTGGACCTCAAAGTTTCCCGCCGGCTGCCGCAGCCGGTTTCGCTCGCCGACATCAAGGCGAACCCGGCATTCGCGGACAGCCCACTGGTCCGTATCTCTCGATTGTCAGTCGTTCCTCTCACTCCTGAGCAATTTAGCGTGCTTGCTGGGTAGCCTTCTGGCGTGCCGTCCCGGTTGTTTGCCCTTGCGCGCGCGCTGCTCGTCATCGCCCTTGCCGGCTGCCAGTCTCCCCAAGCCCCCACGGCTGCCCCCCAGGCCCAAAGTCCATCGGCTACTCCAGGTCCTGCCGGCGCCGGGCAATTTGCAAGTACGGCACAGCCCACCGGCACGCAGGCGACCGGCCCAGCGCCGGCGACTGCGGAACCCAGTGTAGAGCCCACAGCAGCGCCGGCCGGTTCGCCGGTCACACCGGGAGCACCGTCGGCGCAGGCAACCGCCGCCGGAACACTGGTAACACGATCCTCTGGTCCGCCGGTGCCGGTGCCAGCTGTGCCGTGCCCCGCTCCAACCGGCGGACCCAAGCCCAGCCACACCGCGGCATTCGGCGCTGGCCTCTACTTTCGACCGCTGGTCGTCCAGATCGACAATGCGATCCCGGCGCGGCCCGCACTCAACCTGACCGAGGCCGACGCCGTGTACGAGTCGGTCGCCGAAGGTGGTGTAACGCGCTTCTCCGCCGTCTACACGCGTGAAGACCCCGGCATCGTCGGGCCGGTGCGCAGCGCACGGCTCGTATCTCTGGAAGTCGCGCGACAGTTCGAAGCGCTCCTGGTTTATCACGGCGCCAGCACCGGCGTTCAGGACCGAATATGGGGCGGCGGCATCTACTTCGTCAGCTTCAATGAGCCGGCCAGCGCCTCCGTGCACACCCGCGCCACTGACCGACCGGCGCCACACAACTCGATTACCCGCCTGCCACAGATCCGCGCCTACGCGCGCACCAAGGGCGTGCCGCCAATGGTGGACGACTGGCCGGACTTCCCGCGCGGCGACGTCACTGTCCCAGCCACCGGCGCCGCCCGGCGCGTTGGCATCGGCTTCTCCGGCCCCGACGGCGCTCCCTGGCCCGACTTCCGCGCCGACTTCAGCTACGCCGAGGCAGAGGGCCGCTACCTGCGTAGTACCGCCGGCCGGCCCGACGTGGACGGCGCCACGCGCAAGCCCATCAGCGCCGAGACCGTCGTCGTCCAGGTCGCGCCAGTACTCGTCACCGACATCATCGAAGACATCTACGGCAGCCGGTCGCTGGATTACCAGCTGCAGGGCGAGGGCAAGGCGTTCTTCTTCCGCAACGGCCAGTATTGGGAAGGCTGCTGGCGCCGGCCGAGCGCGTTCGAGCCCACCACCTACGTCGGGCCAGACGGCCGCGTCTTTCCTTTTGGTCGGGGCCAGATCTGGATTGCGCTGGCGAACCCCAATATGCCCATCTGGCGCGAGCCGTAGTCGTTCCTACGAGGTTACGGCGGCGGAGGCGGCTGCACCCCCGGAGGCGGCTGCACCCCCGGAGGCGGCGCCAGCCGCACCATCAGTGGCACCTCCATCGCCGGGATGCCGTCGATGAACGCCTGCACTCGGTAGAGGCCCGCCCCGGCCAGCTGCAGGTTGAAGCCGCAAAAGAACTCGTGCGCCTTGAATGGAGTCACCTCCGCGATGAGCGGCTCCGTGACCACGATGGTTTGCTCCAGCGTGTCCACGATCTTGAGCACCAGCCGCGCCGTCCCGCGCCCGCGTGCACAGCACCACACCACGAACTGTGATGCAACGGGAAACCCCGACGCATTCAGGTTCTCGAACACCCCATGCAAGTGTGTCCTGCCTCGGTCATCGCGGAACGCATCCTGGCAGATCACCATCCCGGACAGCCACACCGGCAGCCGCTGCTGCGCCGGCGGCGTGGGAGACCGCCCTACTTCTCCCGCCTCCGGCGGCTGCGGCTTCGCGTCGTCTTCCTGAGTTGCCATTAGGGCATCAAATACGGGTGGGCATACGGCCGCCCCCACACCCGTCCATGCAGCACGGTGTGTACCGCCCGCATACTTTGCGACCCTGTCCAGCGGTAGCCCGTTGCGTCATGGAACTCAATCTCACCCTCCTCGAGCTGGAACACCGCCGCGTCGCCCGGCGCGCCTACTTGGAGAGTGCCGAGCAGCGGCTCACGCTCACGGTGTGGCAGCGCGCCGTTGATGTACCGGGCCGGCGCCACCGTGCTGCGCGCGATGACCTCCTCCAGCGACATCCCCAGGCCCAGGAACTTGCTCATCGTCGTCGGCATGTCCACCGCCCGATACTGGACGCTCGCGCTGTGCAAGTCAGTCGAGATCGTATCCGGCCAGAAGCCGGCGTCCGCCGCCCCCTTCGCCACCTTGTATGAAAAACTGCCGTTGCCGTGCCCCACGTCGAACTGAATGCCACGCTGGCGCGCCGCCTGAGCCGCGGGCTCGAAAGATCCGTCCGCCCGCAGCAGGTCGTTCGACCCAGCATTGAAGCAGTGCGTCACAACGTCTCCGGGGCGCAGCAGCCCGAGCAATTCATCTAGCGTTGCCGGCGCACTCCCCACGTGCACCATCACCGGTACCCGCCGCGCATGCTCTGGCGACATGCCGAGCCGCCTCTCTTGCTCTCGCACCAGCTCTTGCGCGATCTCAGCCGCCTGCACCGCCCGGCGCAGCGGCTCCAAGCCGCTCTCTCCCACTATGCGCTGCGTCTGGCGCACCTTCACCCCCAGCACGAACCCCTGGTGCGACAGCACCGCGCGCGCCGCGAGCTCCGGATCGAGGTACACCAGGTCGCGCGATTCGCCGTGCGGGTGGCCGGCCAGGCCGATGCTGGAGATGTGGACAAAGGCAAACATGCGCGTACGCGTCTGCCTGCTCAGCAGCCGCAGCCCCAGGATCGTGTTGCCGCCGCCAGTGCCGGCGTCAACCACAGTCGTCACGCCGCTCGGCGGTCCGATCTCGTCCGCCGGCACCACCAGCTCGCTGCCGCCCACGTAGACGTGCGTGTGCAGGTCGATCAGCCCCGGCGTCACCAACTTGCCCGACGCATTGATTACCACCCGCGCCTGGTCGGCGCCAATCTGCCCCTGCTCCGCCACCGCCGCCACGCGGCCCCACGCGAACGCCACGTCGCGCGGCGCGCGCAGCCCCGCACTTGGGTCAAGCACCTCCCCACCCCGCAGCAGTACGTCGTACGTCGCGCCGTGTTTCGCCTCGCTCACCAGCGCTCGGTCCTCCGGTGTCATCCCTGCTTCTCCTGTGTCGGACGCCGGAGCGTAGCATGCCCGTAGACTCTGTTCAGACACGCCCGCCATGGTTACAGTTTCGAAGTCACCCGCCACCAACCATCCTGGCACCCTTACGCCTGACCCTGCTTCGACATCGAGCCCGGCCACTGCGGCAGCCGACTCACTCACGTCCCTGGCACGCGGGACACAGCTGGTGTATGGCGGGAACCGCCTGACCCGAGTTCCGGATGACATCGCCGATGCCTTCCGTCCCGGCGACCGTCTCACCGTGGTCGACTCCACCGGCGACGTGCTGCGCGTGCCGGGTGAGGTCTACACGCTAGTGGCGGATGCGGTGGCACGCGCCCGCGCCGCCTTTGACGCGCTCACCACGCTTCCCGATGACCGCATCGACCGCTTCTATGACCTCTTCGCCGCCCGGCTTTCCGACGACGCCACCTGGGCACGCATCCAGGCCGCCAACGACGACGACGTGCGCGCCGCCCGCTCGAGGGGCCGCTCGACTACCCGGCTGGTGGCGGATTCGAAGATGCGTGCCCGCATGATCGAAGCGCTCCAGTTGTGGCGCGACATGCCCTCGCGCCGCGAGGCAGTCATCGACAGCGTGCCGCACGACGGCTGGCACGTGGACCAGGTGGTCAGCGGCCTCGGCGTGATTGGCTTTGTCTTCGAGGGCCGACCCAACGTCTTTGCCGACGCCACCGGCGTGCTGCGCTCAGGCAACACCACCGTCATGCGCATCGGCTCTGACGCACTGCGCACCGCCCAAGCCATTGCTCATAGCGCACTGGTCCCTGCGCTGCGCGAGGCCGGCCTACCCGAAGGGGCAGTTGTCCTGGTGGAGAGCCCCGACCGCGCCGCCGGCTGGGCCATGTTTTCGAACTCCAGCCTGGCGCTCGCCGTCGCGCGCGGCTCCGGGCAGGCAGTGGCGCAGCTCGGCGCCATCGCACGCCAGCACGGTATCCCTGCCAGCCTGCACGGCGCCGGCGGCGCCTGGATCGTCGCCGATGCCACCGCGGACCCCGCCGCGCTTGACGAAGCGGTATTCAACTCGCTCGACTCCAAGAAGTGCAACACCCTCAACACGCTCTGCGTGGTGGAGTCCGTTGCCGCCACTCTGATCCCCGTGGCGCTGGGCGCCATCGAGCGGCGCGGCGGCCAGCTGGGGCACGGCCACAAGCTGCACGTCACCGCCGCTGCCCGCTCCTTCGTGCCGGGTGACCTGTTCACCCGCCGCGCCGCTATTACCCGCGCCGAGGGCGACGTCGAAGAGCCCATCGCCGAGCTGCTGGAGGATGGTGGCCTGGGCGTCGAATGGGAGTGGGAAGGCACGCCGGAAGTCTCGATCCACGTCGTGCCGGACGTTGACTCCGCCGTTAATCTGTTCAACCAGCAGAGCCCCCACTTCGTCGCCTCGCTACTCTCCAACGACCACGCGGCGCACGAGCGCTTCTTCCGAGGCATCGATGCGCCGTTCGTCGGCAACGGCTTCACCCGCTGGGTGGACGGTCAGTTCGCCCTTCGCCGTCCAGAGCTCGGTCTCTCCAGCTGGCAGTTCGGCCGCCTCTTCGCCCGTTCCGGCATCCTCACCGGCGACGGCGTCTATACCGTTCGCCTGCGCGCCGTCCAGTCAGACCCAGACGTGCACGTGTAGGCGCATTGCCGCTATTTCATAGCGCAATCGCCCCCTCTCGCAGCGCCGTGGCCAGGTGCTCGATCATCCGCTGCGTTGCCCCCCAGATCCGGTCCTCTCCCCACGGGTGAAAGCGGACCAGGCGGCGTTCAGGCCCGCGGCCGTTGACGTCCGGCAGGTCCCACCACTCCTCAAGTGGCTCGCGCAGTAGCTCCGCCAGCGGTACGTCCAGTACCGCCGCCACCTCCGACGCCTGCAAGCGCAGCGGCGGACGCCCGCTCAGCCGCCCCACGAAGGCATGAATAGCGTAGTTGCTGATGATCGTCTCCACCACGGGCAGCCGGCCGACGACCCTCACCGCGGCGGCGGGAATGCCAAGCTCCTCTTCCGCCTCGCGCAACGCAGTCGCCTCGAGGTCGCGGTCGACCGGCTCCGGCCTGCCGCCCGGAAAAGCGATTTGCCCCGAATGCGCGCCGCCCGCTGTGCGCCGGATCAGCAGCACCGTGTGTCCCTGCGGACCGTCGTACACCGGGATGAGCACCGCGGCCGGACGCCTCCCGTTGGGTGCTATTTGTCCTTGCGCCATCCGTCAGAATCGATTGTAGTGAGTACCGAGACGCGAGTCGCGTGGCTGCTAGCAGGGCTCCAGGCACTCCGCGCCGCCTGGGGCTACCGCCAATCCGGCAGGATGCTGCGCATCGCCCCAGTGCCCACTCCGGACCCGGAGCGCACCTACCCGCGCCTCTCCGTGGTCGTACCGGCACGCAACGAGGAGCACAACATCGCCGGCTGCCTCGACGGACTGCAGCTTCAGACGTACCCGGACACGGAAATCGTCGTCGTGGACGATCGCTCCGAGGACGTCACCGCCCAGATCGTGCGTCAGCGCGCAGCCTCAGACACACGCGTGCGGCTGATCGAAGGCGAGCCGCTGCCCGATGGCTGGATTGGCAAGTGTTGGGCACTGCACCAGGGAGCCGCCGCTGCCTCCGGCGAGTGGCTGCTCTTCGTGGACGCCGACACGCGCCTCCTACCCGGCGCGGTCACCGGCGCGCTGGACGAAGCGCGCCGCCGCGGCGTGCCCGTGCTTTCTGCCCTCACCGCGCAGGAGCTGCCAACAGCCTGGGAGCGCGCGCTCATGCCTGCTGTCTTCGCCGCCCTTGCCGAGGCGCTGCCGGTCGAGTTGGTCAACAACCCCGACGTGCCGCAGATCGCCATCGCGAACGGTCAGTTCCTGCTCGTGCGGCGCGACGCGTATGACGGTATCGGCGGCCACGCCTCGATCCGTGACGAGATCGGCGAAGACGCCAAGTTTGCCCAGCGCGCCAAGCAGCTGCGCTGGCGCTACTGGCTCGGCGACGGACGCGACCTCGCCACTACCCGCATGTACACCCGTCCGGCCGACTTCTGGGAGGGCTGGACCAAGAACCTGCACGTCGGAGCCCGCCTTGTCCCCTGGCTCATTCCGCCCGGCCTGGTGGTCTACCTCGCAACGCTCGTTGCCCCCTACTGGGCGCTTCTGCGTGGGTGGCGCACCGCCTCGCCATCACTCGTCGTCGCCGGCGCGCTCCAGCTCCTAGTGGCTCTCGCGCTGCGCCGGCGAGTTGACCACACCTTCCGCGTCCCGGCCATCTACGTCTTGGCCCAGCCGGTTGGCCAGCTCACCTTCCTGGCCCTGCTCGCCGCCAGTTTCTACAAAGTGCTCACCGGCAAAGGCGTCACCTGGAAAGGACGCCGGTATCACACCAGCGCCGCGGCGCCTACCCCTTCCCCCTGAGCCGGCTGACCACCTCCCGGACGCTGGTGATGATGCCCTTCACAGTGTCCTTGGGGGCGCTGTCGAGCGCCTGCGTCAGTGCGCCCGCCGCATCCTCGTCCACACTCACGCCGTGACCGGGGAACACGCGACGTGGGCTAACTCCACGCAGCTGGTCGGGTGGTGACGGGCGGCGGAACGGATGCACGCCCAACCGCTGCCCCGCCCGCTGGCTCCGTGGGACGAAGTAGCTGGCGCTCCCAATCGCATCGCCGGTCACCAGCACGCCTTCCTCCGGCCACCACAGCGCGCTCTCGGTCCAGAACCGGGAGACGCCCCGCGCGGACACGTCCAGCAGCTGGAACGGCGTACCCGGCACCGTCCCCACCACACGCTGTACCCGCGAGCGCACCAGCACGGTGCGCAGATGCGCCGCTGCATACACAGGGATGCCGTAGCGCGCCGAGTACCAATCGACATCACGGTCGTGCCACCCGATCGTCATGACGATGCCCGCGGGCGTGCCCAGCGCCTCGATCTCACGCTCCACGTCAGGCATCCGCTCCGGATCGATCAGCCAGACCTTGCCGTCCACCGCCAATGCCGTGCAGGATCGCTCCATCAATCCGCCGGGCTCCGGTATCCAGCCAAAGCCACGCTCGAACCGCCCGTGTATCAGCCCAGGTGTGGTTGCCATTCTTGTCCTATTTTCCGGCCCGAGCGTACGACCGCCGACTCCCCGAGTCTATTCCGGGCACGCGTCGGCAGCCACCAGCGCCTGCGCCTCGTGCTCCGGCACGTGTACGTCCTGATATCGCTCAGGCCGAGCCGCGAAGTCTGAGAGCACGTCTTCCAGCTCTGAGCCGCTGCGGCACTTGGAGAGGGCACGGCGCGCGACGGCGGCGCCGGGCACACCCCAGACGTACCACATTACGTGCGCCAGCATGCGCCCCAGCGTGCGCATGTCTGCTATCTGCGCCCGCTCCGCCTCCGGCTTCCGCTTGTAGCGGCTATCTTCGTCCACCAGCATCCGCTCGTAGGCGCGCTGCCGGCGGATATGCTCCAGGCCCAGCTGCACACGCTCGGTAGCCGGCGGGTCCGGCAGCTGCACGCCCTCTTCAATGTACGTGCGGATCTGCTTGAACACCCACGGCCTGCCCCGCGCGCCGCGGCCGATCGAAATCCCGCGGCAGCCACTCGTTCTCAGCCGATGCGCCGCCTCTTCCGGCGTCGTGATGTCGCCGTTCCCTACCACCGGCACGCTAAGCGCGGCGGCCACCTGGGAGATGACGTCCCAATCGGCATAGCCCTCATACCGCTGCGTCCGGGTGCGCCCATGCACCGTCACCAGCTGCGCCCCCACGTCCACCACGCGCCGCGCCACGTCCACCGCCGCCCCAGCCGCCTTGTGCGCGTCGTCCCAGCCGACTCGGATCTTCACCGTCACCGGCGCCGGCGCAATCTCGCGCGCCACCGCATCCACGATTGCCGTCGCCAGCCCAGGGTCGCGCAGCAGCGAAGACCCGCCCTGGCCGCTCGTCACCTTCGGCGCCGGGCAGCCCATGTTGATATCCAGCGCGTCTGGTGCCCAGCGTTCCATTACCAGCGCCGCCGCCCGCCGCAGCTCATCCGGGCTGGCGCCGAATAGCTGCACGCCGACTGGGCGCGTGTCGGTACGCACGTCACACAGCGCCACCTGGTCCGGCACACCCATCAGCACCGCCCGGTCGCGCGCGAACTCCGTGGTGGCGTAGCCGCAGTCATGATCGCGGCACAGCCCGCGGAACACCGCATCGCTCACCCCCGCCATCGGAGAGAGCGCTACCGGCCACGTGATGCTCACGCCGTTCCCCAACGCGATCGGCTCCAGCGTCATCAATTCGAGTCTCGCACATCTAGCCACTGCTCGAGCACCTGCGCCACGCCGTCCTCGGTGCACGGCGGCGCGACCTCATCCGCCATCCCCAACAGTTGCGGGATCGCATTCCGCATCGCCACACCGTGGCCGGCAAACTCCATCAGCTCCACGTCGTTCGCACTATCGCCAAACGCCGCCGACTCGCCGGGCGCCACACCAAGCCGCCGGCACAGCCACTCGGCAGCCGTCGCCTTGCTTGTCCCCAGCGGCCCCACGTCACGCCCCACCAACCGCAGCCGCGGACGCCCCAGGATCAGGCCCAGCCGGTGGGCCCACGGCAAGTAGCGCGCACCCGCGAACGCGCCCTCCTCCGCCAGCGCGTCCAGCGGCGCCAGCGCCCTCGGCGTGCCGATGCACCAGCAGCCGAGCACCCCTTCCACCATCTGTGGAGCTGCGCGTCGCGTTCCTCGGGTCACCACCGTGCCGGGTGCTCCCGCCAGCAGCGCCGTCGCATCCGGCGCCGTCTCCGGCGGTTCCGGGCCCCAAACGAAGTGCGCCATGTCTCTCCGGTTGCGGCCTGAAAAGTACATCGCGGTTCCGACCTCCCGTGCCTCCTCCGGACCAGTGTGGTGCACCGCCTCGTATACGCACCACACCTGTGGCCCCACCGCACGCAGCAGCCCCGCCATCGCTTCCCCCGGCATGCGCTCGCAGTGCACCAGGCGTCCTGCCGGATCCCACACCGATCCACCGTTGTGTGTCACCACCCATGTCCGCGCCGCCCCGTCCCCGTCCAAACGACGGGCGAGCAGCAATGCCCGGTAGCTAAACCCGCCGGTTGACAGAACGATCTCCGCCCCACGTTCTGCCGCGGCGCGCACCGCTTTCGTCGTGCGCGGCGTCAATATCGATCCGGGCGCGAGCAGTGTCCCGTCAAGGTCGAAGAAGATAATGTGCGGGAATCGGTCAGGCATGAAGCCCGCAACAGTAGCAGGCGCGGTCGCGAGGGGAGCTCAACCGATCTTGCCAAGAGATGCCACGAGACTTGCACCCGTCATCCCGAGCAAACAACCGAGCACCTGCGACGCAGGAGCACAGGGAGTTAGGGGGCCGCACGGCTGGGCGAGGGACCCAAACCACCCACGAGGCTGCCGGCGATCGGTTTCTGGACGATCCGAGCCTCTCAGGTGGAGCTAACTATCCGCACGCTTCTCCGGCCACACGCTCGTTTCGCTTCCCGCCCCTGCCGCCGCGGGCCACGTGGCGGTGTCACCTGCACTTGCGTCGGTCCCGGCGGCGCTCAGGCTGTTTACCGCGCTGACCGCCTTTCCGGCCGGGTTGAAGTCGGTGCGAGACCCCTGCGCCTCGTCAGTCGCCGCCGCGTCTACGCCGCCCGGCCCAGCGTCTGCCTGCCCCTCAAACCCGTCCGGCGCTGCGTCGCCGGGATCAGCGCCGCCGATCGCCATCACATGCTGCCTGAACGCCCGCCAATCGGCGGAGTCTTCGCCGCGCTCGTTGCGCAGCGCCTTCCACTCCCGCATCTGCGTTTCTAACTGATCATTTGCCTGGCGCAGCTCTGACATCGTGGGCATGGACTACCTCTGCCACCCGCGTCCGCAAGCGGTATGCCAGGTCCGCGCTACCCTGCCTGCACCGCGCGCCGCGCAAGCAACGCAGCACCGGTAATACCCGCGTCATCCCCAAGTGAGGACGCCACGATCCGCAAGTCCGCGGTCACGGCGTGCAGCGGCTGCATCCGCACCTGCTCGGCCACACCGTTGACGAACGACTCGCCAAGCGCTTCGACGACGCCACCCCCCAGCACCACTAGCTCCGGATTCAGCACGTTCGCCAGATTGGCGATGCCCAACGCGAGGTAGTAGCCGGCGCGGTCAATCACCTCTGACACCATCTTGTCGCCCTTTGCGATCGCCTTCGCCAGGTCGCCGCTGGTGGCCTGTGTCACGTCTTTTCCGGTGATCTTCGACAGCCGGGTCTTTTCTCCGCCTTTCACCCGACGCGCTATCTCGCGCACGATCGCCGTCCGGCTGCACAACGCCTCCAGGTGGCCCCGCCCGCCGCAACCGCACTTCGGTCCATCGGCCAGGATCGTCATGTGTCCCACCTCGCCGGCCAGGTCCCCCACGCCGCCGTACAGCCGGCCGTTTACCACGATCCCACCGCCCACCCCTGTGCCCGGCCAAATCCCCACCATGTGGCGCGTGCCCCGCCCAGCGCCCGCCTCGTGCTCCGCCAATACCGCCACGCTGACGTCATTGCCTAGCCTCACCGGGCGACCGAGCCGCTCCGCGAGTGCCGGCCCCACCGCGAAATCCCGCCAGCCCAGGTTAGGCGCGACAAAGACGACCCCCGTGTCTGCATCCAGTGGCCCCGGTACCCCGACTCCCACAGCCTGCAGCTCAGCCACGTCCACCCCTGCCTTTGCGGCGGCCTCACGCACCGCTTCGGCCATACGGTCGACTACCACTTCAGCGCCACGCTCGGCGCGCGTCATCTTCTTGGCGCGGCTCACGATGCTCCCATCAGGGGCAAACACCGCCGCCAGGATCTTCGTCCCCCCCAGGTCGATAGCCGCCGCGTGTGTCCTTCCGGCCAGCGGATTCTCGCCATTGGAGGAGATTGCCGTTACTCCATCCAGCGGAAGAATCGGGGCCTGCGTCGCAGTCATTCTGACGCCTCTTTGTATAGTTGTGGCGAAGCTGGCGCGCGCTTGAACGCAGCGCGCAGAGCCTTCTTGTCCGGCAGACGCGCCCATGCGTCTCGAAAGCGCGGTAGAGCCTCGTCGCGGCGGGCATGCTGCGCTTCCACTAACCGTGCGATCGCCGCCGCGTCCCTCGCCGACTCCGCGTCTGCTGCCACCCGCTCGATGTCGCGCAGCAGGCCTGGCGCTGCCACGTCGGCGTCGTGCAGGTCGCCCAGGGCGTCCTGCACCTCGGTGGCGCACGCGATCGCGTCGTCCAGCGCTGCCCCGAACGCCGGGGAAATGAACTCGCAGACGTAGCGGAACCGCTTCGCCAGGATACGCACCCGGTGGAGCTCTTCTGATGTTGGGGCCATGAGCTCGCCGCCGGCACTTCGCAGCCGCCCCAGCGCGCGATCCGCCAGCCGCGGGCCGGCGCAGCGCACGCGCCGACGCTTCTTCACACGCGCCGGCGCGTGGGCAACGGTATCCAGTGCCAGCGCCAGGCTACCGTCTCGCACCGCCCCCATCGCCGGGCCATCGAGCGTGTCCCGCAGCACCGCGCGCGCTCCATCGCGCAGCGCCCTACGGTGCGCCCGCAAGCGGTCAATCGCCGCGCCGTCCTGCGGCCGTGCCACTGCCTGGCCGGCCAGCCACTCGTCAAACACGTCCAGGTCGCGCACGCCACCCATCGCCTGCGCGACCGCCTTCACGTCCTGCTCGGGCAGGGTCCCAATACCGGCCGCCGCGAGCTCGCGGCCAAACACCTTGAAGGCCACTCGCAGGCGACGCGTCGCCACCCGCATCTTATGCAGCTCTTCAGGGTCGTCACCAGCGCGCGTTCCCGGCTCGTGCTTCAGGGCACGTCCAAGTTGCTCCAGCAGCGTGCGCGCCCCTAACTGCGCCAGCGACAGCACGGCAGCGTCTTCAGTTTCTTGGCGAGCGGCGATCACGTCCTCCACACCTGGGCCGGGCCAGTATAGCCCGCGCCTAGTGCGACCTGCCGCGGTCAACGCGCGGTCCCTTGCCAGGTACGCCTACGACCGGTCCGGGCCCGGGTCCTTCAAGCCCGAGCCGGTAACTGCCACCACCACGATCTCGTCGGCCCCCACGTATCCCTCGCGTGCCAGCTGCGCCAGCGCGGCGAACGCCGCGGCGCTCGTCGGCTCGGCATAGATGCCCTCCAGTAGCGCCAGGCGGTCCCGCTCCTCCAGGATCGCCACCTCCTCACTCGCCGTGGCCGTACCACCACTTTGGTGGATTGCGGCCAGGATCTCGCGTCCCCGCGCCGGCCGCTCGATCTCGATCCCGCCGCACACCGACGGTCGCCGCTCCACTATCGCCGGCTCCGTCATACCGGCCGCGAACGCCTGGGCCAGTGGCGCGCACGCAACGGTCTGCGCCGCATGCAAACGCGGCAAGATCGCGCTATCCAAACCGCCAAGCTCCCGCTCTTCCAAGAACCCGTGCCACGCGCCGCAGAACAGCGCCCCACCACCCGTAGGGATCACCACATGCCACGCAGATGACTGTTCCCCGGACGAAGTTACTCGTTCCGTGCTGCTCGGGTCGCCATCTTCCCCTACCGGCCCTACCGACGGCCACTCCTGAAACTCTCCGTTGCGGTACGCCTCCGCCAGCTCGTACGCGAACGTCTTGTTGCCCGGTACAAACGCCGGGTTGTCGTTGTGCGACACGTGGTACGCGCCTGGTGTCGCGCCGGCCTGACGCGCCGCGTCGGCCACCGCGGCACGTGGCCCGGGGACCAGGACCAGCTCCGCGCCATAGGCCCGGATCTGACGCAGCTTAGCCTCCGGCGCCGCCGCGGGGGCGTACACGGTGCACGTCATGCCGGCCCGTGCCGCGTACGCGGCCGCGGCCGCTCCCGCGTTGCCCGAAGAATCTTCCACCAGGTGCCGTGCCCCCGCCTCCACCGCCAGTTGCACCAGCACGGCCATTCCCCGGTCCTTGTATGACCCCGTCGGATTCGCGAACTCCAGCTTGGCGTACACCCGCCGAAGACCATATCGAGCTCCCCATCGGTGGAGGCGCACCAACGGCGTATCACCCTCGCCAAGCGTGACTGCCGACTGAGGCGTGCGCGCCGGCAGCCGCGCCGCGTGGCGCCAGATCCCCGTGCGAGCCGGGCGAGAATCCATCACTTCGTCACTTCAAAAGATGAGTGTAGAATGAGTTGCCCTGACACGAGGGCACGAAAACGCCGCCTGCGCGCGCCGCAGCCCGTTCCGGGCAGTAGGCGCCCGCAGGCACCAATCTTCCATCGACGCGAAAGGGGGCCCGCAACGATGGCCAATACCACGCTGCGCCGCACGGTCATACTCGGCCGCCCAGGCGAGAATCTTGAATTGCGCGAGTGGCCCTTCCTGGGCCAGCTTCGCGCGCTCGGGCGCTGTCCCGACCCCGCCCGCCGGGCCTGGGAAAAGACAGCAAAGGCGCGCGGGCTCTCCGCCGCGCACGACGGCCGCCTCCAGGAAGCCATCCGCCTGCTCGAGCAGGCCCGCATCGAGCTGCCCTGGCGCGACGACGAGGTGGAAGCCAACCTCAATGAGCTGCGTGCCATCCGCCGGCTTGAGAAGAAGCTCGAGGTGCGTCCCAACGACGGCCCGACCCTCATTACGCTGGGCAAGGCGTACTTCGCTCAGGAGCGTGGTGACGCAGCACTGGACTGCTTCCGCCGCGCCGCGAAGGCGATGCCCGGCAGTGCCGAGCCGCACGCTATGATCGGCCTGGAGCTCCATTTCCGGGGCGACGCGACCGGGGCCGAGGAAGCCTACCGCGAGGCGCTGCGCCTGCAGCCCAGCCACTCACTTGCCGGCCTCTATCTCAAGGACCTCCTGCGCGGCGACCCGCCCGGCGGCGGCCCCGTAGCCGGGGATGACGCTGGAGCGCGCCCAGCTACTACTTCTAGCGAAGAGTCGCTCGATCCAGGCACCGTCGCCGTCATAGCCGCCGGCTAGTTCCGGCGGCACGAATGGTGCAGCCTTTTGCGTCTAGCGCCCGCCTGATGTGCCTGCACCGGCTGGTGCCGGCGGAGCACAGTCGGGGGGCAGGCGCGTGCCCGAGGTCCCGCACGAAGACGGAGGAGATCCAGTGGCAGACGACAAGAACACCAACACCATTCAGCAGTACGTCGGCGACATGCTCGCGCTTGAGAGCCACATCGAGGAAGCGATGGATGGCCAGCTCAAGGAGGTCACCCATCACCCCCGCGCCGCCGAGGCGGTCCGCCGCTTCCATGACATGGTCAAAGCCCACCGCGAGGCCCTGCGCAGCCACCTGGCTTCCATCGGCGGCAGCGAGTCACACCCGGTGAAAGAGGCTGTCGCGAACCTCTTCGGCAAGGCCGCAGGGCTGATCGACAACTTGCGCACCAAGGGCGAATCAAAGGCGCTGCGTGACGACTACACCGCTTTCAATCACGCCGCCATGGGCTACTCCATGCTCCACGTCACCGCGCACGCGTTGGGTGACATGCGCACCATGGAGCTAGCCGACCGCCACCTGCGCAATTACGCTCGCTCGGTGCAGGAGATCAACCAGATCATCGCCGACGTGGTGGCGTGGGAGCTCCGCGAAGACGGCCATACCGTCAACGACGAAGCGGTTCGCCATTGCACGCAGGCAATCAACGACGCCTGGCAGGATACGGGCCCGAACCACCCTTCAACGAAGAAGGCGGTGTAGTACGCCCGCGTTGGGACGGGGAACATCCTTCCCCAACGCTGTTAGAATCTGTTCACTAATGGCAGTTGCCGCCGCCGAGCTATACCGCGCTGCGCGAGACCGGCTGGCCGCGGGTGAGCCCGTGGCCATGACCAGCGTCGTGGCCACCCGTGGCTCCACGCCGCAGAAAGCCGGCGCGCGCATGCTGATCTTCTCGGACGGGCAGACGCTCGGCACCATCGGCGGCGGTTGTATCGAAGCTGAAGTGTGGGCCGAAGCGCGCAAGCTCCTCAAGCGCCGGCATAGTGAGCTGCGCGAGTTCGTCCTCGCCGACGATCCGGACGAGCCGGGCGGCGACGTGTGTGGCGGCACCATGGAAGTCTTCATCGACGTCCTGAAGCCCGCCGCCTGACGACGGCTCCGCAGTGCTCCCGGCGGACGACCTTACTTCCCACGCGCTTGACCTGCTTGAACGCCGCGTGCCGTTCTGCCAGGCTACCGTCGTCGCAGCCGGCGACGCAGCCAGCGCCGATGTAGGCCAGAAGCTGATCGTCCCATATGCCGGCGCTCCGATGGGCGTCATTGGCGACGATGCCCTGACGCAGACGGTTGCCGCCGTGGCCGCCGAGCAGCTACTCGCCGGAGACGTGCGACTCGTCCAGTTCCACACGGGCGGCAATGACGGCGCCGCTGGCGACCGGCGCGCCCGACGGGCTGGCGAGCTGGAAGCCGGTGCGGTTGAGGTAGCGTTAGAGCCGATGCCGCCACCCGATCAGCTGATCATCGTCGGCGCCGGGCACATCGCCCAGCCGCTGGCACGCATCGCCGGAGTGGTCGGCTTTGAGGTCACGGTCATCGACGATCGCGAGCGCTTCGCCAACCGTGAGCGCTTCCCAGACGCTGCCCACGTCGTGGTTGACGCCTTCGACCACGCTATCGCAGCTCAGCAGATCACCCCCTGGACCTACCTCGTGCTGGTAACGCGTGGCCACGAGCACGACGAGCCCGTCCTGCAGCACGTCGCGGCATCCCCAGCTCCCTATATTGGCATGATCGGCAGCCGCCGTCGCGTGCTGCTCGTCTTCGAGCGGCTGCGCGCCCGCGGTGTTCCGGACCACTTCGTAGAGCGTATCTTCGCCCCGATTGGACTGGACATTGGCGCGCGTACGCCGGAAGAGATCGCCTTGGCGATCATGGCCGAGATCGTCAACGTCAAGCGCGGCGGCAAGGCCTCCTCGCTCACCCATCTCCTGCGCCGCGTATAATGCGCACGGCATGAGCGATAGCCAGGCGGCCGCGGTAGTTCCGGCCGAGGCAAGCGGCGGCGGATCGGGCTACCAGCTGATCCTCGCCATCGTCCAGGACGAGGACGCCGGACCGGTGATCGAGGCGCTCACCGGCGACGGCTTCCGCGCCACGCGCATCAACACCGTCGGCGGTTTCCTCCGCAAGGGGAACGCCACCGTGCTCGTCGGCGTCGAACGCGAGCGGATGCACCGCGCCCTGCTGATCTTCCGCGACAACTGCGAGACTCGCACCGAGTACTTCGTCCCTACCGCCCCCGGTGAGGTCGGCGAGCCCTACCCGCTCGACCCCATCCAGGTGCAGGTGGGTGGCGCCACTATCTTCGTGCTCGATTGCGAGCGATTCGAGCGGCTATGAAAGTCGTCTGGGCCGTCGTACAGAACGAAGACGCCGGCGGCGCGCTCAAAGCGCTGTCCGGCAAGGGCTACCGCACCACGCGCATCAACACCGTGGGCGGTCTGCTCAAACGCGGCAATGTCACCCTGCTCACCGGCGTCGAACCGGAGCAGGTGGACGACGTGATCGCCACGCTGCGCGAGCACTGCCACCCGCGCTCTTCCAGCCAGGACTCTCCCGCTCCGACCGCTCGAGCGGTCGTGTTCGTGCTCGACTCCCCCGGCTTCCTGCAGGTCTAGTCTTCAGACCCTTCGCTCGGGGCCGGCTCGTCCGCCGGCTGCGGTGAGAGCATCACCCAGGTCAAGACGCCTGCGCCGATGAGCACCACTGCCACCAGGAACAGCAGCACTCCGTAGTCTTGCAGCACGTCCTGCGCGCCCGTCACCCCACCATGCGCCGCCGCCGGAGTTGCCACCAGCAGCAGACCGGCAAGCGCACTGAGGGCTGCGCCTGTAAGGCGGCAGGCCGTGGAGTGCATGCTTCCCAACTATACTCGCCGCTATGATCGCCCCCGCCGAGCGGCCGGTCACCGTGTTCGTGCACGCCGCGGGACTGCTGGGCCTCACGGTGGCCGGCTGGCTCCTGGCCGTGCTGGTTTCCGGCGTGGTGCTTGTTCGCGCCGTACGCAGCCGCAACGCCGTGCGCGTCCTCCAGGCCGGCCAGGCAGCGCTGTTCCAGCTCGCGGCTCTCGCCGGACACGTCGTTCTGATCGGTGCCGTCTCGCTCGGGTTCATCGCCTTCGGCGGTGACCTGCCCTTCTTGCCGGAGGCAACGTACTACGTAGACCCCTCGTCCGCCGGCGGCGTTATTGCGATGGTGCTCTGGGCAGTGTGCCTGCTTGCTGTTCTCATCTGGTACGTACTCACTCTGGTCTTGGCCTTGCGCGCCGCCCGGCGCAGCGCCGCCGGAGTCCTGTACGCCTACCCCGTGGCCGGCGCCATAGTGTGGGACGCGGCACCGCAGTACCTGCCCTGGCTGATAGTAGAATCTTCAGAATGACGGGCGTTGCCCTGCTCCTTCTCGCGCTCGGCGCGGCGCTGCTCGTGGTGGCCGTCCTCACCGTTTCGCTCGCGCCGCTGCTCGCCACGCGCATGGCCGCGACCACCAGCAAGCCCAAGCTGGAGCGTCGCGCCAGCGGACCCGATCGGATGCGAAACATCATCATGTCGCAGCGCACCGAGCACTCGCGCAGCAAAGGCCTCTCCAACGCGCTGACACGCACCGGGACGCTGCTTGGCATCCTCTCCGTGCTGTCGCTCGCCGGCGGTGCCGTCGCCTGGTTCCTGGAGAAATGACCTCATGATTGCCACAGCCGGTGTTGCCGATAGCGCCGCCGCGATCAATTCGGACGCTCCCGTCCCTGGCGAGGCGCCAGTGTACAACTGGCAGCCCTGGATGGAGAAGCGCGGCCTGCGCTGCATCGCGTGCCAGCGCACCTATCCGCTGCGCCGCGTCATCTACCGCTGTCCGGAGTGCGACGACCTCCTGGACGTGGTCTACCCGCGCCCGGAGCTCGACCTCAAGCGCGTCAAGCAGCGCTGGCGGCGGCGCCGCCTCTCCAACGACCCGGTTGACCAGAGCGGCGTCTGGCGCTATCGTGAGCTGCTCCCCTTTTATGACCGCCTTGACCAGCTAGTCGCCTATCCGGAAGGCAACACGCCCCTCCTAGAAGCGCCACGCAGTGCCGCCTATGCCGGCGTCAAGCGCCTGCGTGTCAAGCACCTGGGCTTCAACCCCACCGGCTCGTTCAAGGACTACGGCATGTGCGCCGGCGTCACCCAGGCGCGCATCCTTGGCATGCGCGCCGTGGCCTGCGCCAGCACCGGCAACACCAGCGCCTCCATGGCCGCCTATGCGGCCCGCGCCGGCATGGCCGCCATCGTCCTGGTGCCCGAAGGCGGCGTCAGCTTCGCCAAGCTGTCGCAGTCCATCGACTACGGCGCTCTCACTCTCCAGGTACGCGGAGACTTCGACGTCGCCCAGGCGCTATTGCAGCAGATCGCCCCGAAGCTCGGCATCTACATCCTCAACTCCATCAACCCCTTCCGCCTAGAGGGCCAGAAGAGCGTCATGCTGGAGCTGCTCGAGCAGCTTGATTGGAACGCCCCGGATCGCATCGTCGTGCCCGGCGGCAACCTGGGCAACAGCAGCTCCTACGGCAAAGCCCTGCGTGAGCTAGACGACCTGGGCCTGCTCAACAAGCGTCCGCACATCACCATCGTGCAGGCGCGTGGCGCCGCCCCGCTCTACAACTCTTTCGCTTCCGGCGAAGAGACATTGGTGCGCGTCCATGCCCGCACCCTGGCCACCGCGATCAAGATCGGCGCCCCGGTCAGCTGGAAGAAGGCGCGGCGCGCCGTGCACTGGTCAGACGGCTGGGTCACCTCTGTTGACGAGCAGGACATCGCCGACGCCAAGGCCATCATCGGCACCGACGGCATCGGCTGCGAGCCCGCCTCCGCCACCACACTCGGCGCCGTCCGCCGTCTGGCCCAGGAAGGCACCGACGCCCGCATCGACCCCGACGAAGACGTGGTCGCGATCTTGACCGGCAACGTGCTCAAGGACCCGGACTACACCATCCGCTACCACCAGAGCGAGCTGTACGAAGAGTTCCAAACCGCGACCGCCATCACCAGCAGCGCCACCCACATCAAGAGCAACTTCGCCA
>CADCTC010000271.1 GCA_902805635.1 uncultured Chloroflexota bacterium | reverse complement strand
CCCCCCAATGCCTTCTCCAGCCCCGGCCGCTCCGCCTTCGCCCCGCTCTCTCTGTCCTCGAAGGTGCGCCCGCAGCCGGCCTGCTTCAGCGCGTCGCGCTGCAGGTCCAGGCTCTGCTCCAGCGTCGAGACCCGCGCGTACCCGATCAACATCTTCGCTCCCCTCCCCCGCCAAAAGCCGACAAGAATGACCCGAGTGTAGCCGAAACTCAGCCGCAGGTCAACAACAGGGACATAGATATCGGGGACGGGTTTCGGGAACAGGAAAGGCAGCAGGATCTATAGGTCAACCCGGACGGAGCCGGAGTGTGTCCGAAAAGGGTCCTTTCCGGAGACACTCGGATGCTGGTCCCCAAGCGCCATTCCAGGAAATTCACACCGACCGCTCGTATAGATAAGCTTTGGGGCACAGACCACCTCTGTAGGTGCGTTGCATCGGCTGGTACCAGAGCCGGCCTGGCCTCGTTTCGCCCGCTCGCCGGCACCTGCGCCCCGCCCGCGCCGCCTCAGGCGGCTCCCAAACAGGAAGAGGTGGCGCTTGTGCAGATCGGCGGCGGCAGTGTACGCATCGAGTTACTCGGCAGCCTTCGGCTGATTGTGGATCGACCCTTCGAGGGCGCCGGCGCCATGACGGAGGCGGCGCGGGTTATCTCCCGGTTCCGCACCCACAAGACGGCGGCCCTTCTGGCCTACCACCGGGACCAGCCGCCCCACGCGCGCTCCACGCTCATTGACACGTTCTGGCCCGAAAGTGACGCCGGGCACCGAAGCCTGCGCCAGGCGCTTTCCTCGCTGCGCAGCCAACTCAAACCGCCCGGAGTGCCGGCGGGCACCGTTCTTGTGACGGACCGCCCCGCGGCGCGTCTGAACCCGGTTGCCGTTACCACCGATGTTGCCGAGTTCGAGGCCGCCATCGCCGCAGCCATTAAGGCCGCGGGAACCGGCGGCGCGACAAGCTGCCCCAGCGTGAAGCGTCCCTGGGGATGAGGAGCACCTCGAAACCGGGCTCTGGTGCGGTAAAGCTTCTCGTAATCCGCATCGCCACTGGCCCGCCTCCGGTCAAGGAGAGAGCCCGAGCCCGGCGCGCCTCGCGCCGGGCTCGGGCTCTCTCCTTGACCGGATCGCAGACCTTCAGTGGACGAGCCGTCGTGATGCCGCCTACCGAAGAGTGACCTGAATGGTCCGGCCCACGCTCACCCCGTCGCCCAGGTCGGCCCGCAGTGTGTAGGTGCCCGCCTGCTGGCTTTTCGAGGTGTTCCAGCTGTAGACGTACTGCCCGCTGCGCAGGCTGTACTTGAACGTACCCAGCAGTGTCTCGGCGCCGCCGCCCGGGCCTGTGACGTAGAGCTTGCCCGACAGCGTCGTGATGCCCGCGCTCGCGCCGGTGAGGGCGAATTTGACCGGGAGGGTGCTGCCCCGGCTGACGCTCTGGCGCGGCAGGGGCGAGAGGAACCCCGACCAGGAGTAGCCGACCGTCTGCGTCAACGCACTGCTGGTGCTGCCCTGGAAGTCGGAGTCCCCGTTGTAGGTGGCGGTGACGGTGTGCGGCCCGGCGGCCGTGAGGGCGAGGGTCGTGCTCGCCTGGCCGCCGCTCACGGACACGGGGGCGCCCGCGGTGCCGTCAATGGTGAAGGTGACGGTGCCGGTGGGCGTGCCCGCGCCGGGGCTGGTGACGCCGACCGTGGCGGTGAAGGTGGCGGACTGGCCGGCCGTCGAGGGGTTTTGCGAGGAGCTCAGCCCGGTCGTGGTGGCGGCCCGGTTGACGCTCTGGCTCAGCGTGCCTTGGCTGGGGTTGAAGTTCGTGTCGCCCCTATAGACGGCCTTGACCTGGTATGCCCCCGCCGCGGCGAAGGTCTGCGCCGTGGAGGTGGCCTGCCCGCCGCTCAGGGTCTGGGTGTCAAAGGGCGTGGTGGCGTCGCCCAGGAAGAACTGGACCTGTCCGGTCGGCGTGCCCGCGCCGGGGGCCGTGGCGCTGACCGTGGCGGTGAAGGTCGCCGATTGACCCGTCACGGACGGGTTGACCGAGGCGGACACGCCGGTGCCCGTTTCTGCGGGGGTGACGCTCTCGGGGGTGAAGGTCAGCCGCACGTTGTCCAGGAAGGCCGTGAGGGTGTACGGGGTGCTGCTCTGGTATTCGGATACGGCGTTAGTCAGGCGGAAGAGGAAGCCGACCTGGTGCGTACCCGCGCTGACCGCGGTTGTCACCGACAGAGTCCGCCCGGCGGTCCCCGTGAAGTTAAAGTATTGCACCCTGGGGGTAACAGAGAGGCCACCCAGGGTCGGATTGATCTCAACGATGTTGTACATCGAGGGACCGCTGAAAGTGGCCGCCGTGTCCGCCTCGATGGTCAACGTGCCGGCCGAGGGGAAGGTGAGGCTCTGGGTCAGCGCCAGCCGGGTGTCGCCGACACTGCCCGTGCCGGAGAAGGAGTAGGTTGCCGCAAAGCTGGGCACGCCCGCGACCGTGTCGAAGGTGGTGACGGAGGCCGTGCCCGTGCCGCCGGTGCCGGGCGAGACGACAGTGTTGTAGCCGGTGAAGTCGCCGGTCTCGAAGTCGGGGTTGGTGAAGGACTGAGCCCGGACGGCGGGGCAGACGGCGGCGCCGAGGGCCAGCAGTGCGACGAGGTAGAAGAGGCAGACGAACCTGCGATAGGCTGTGCGAACCATGATACGGGCCATGATGTTGATTTCCTTTCTGCTCCAGAGCGCGACGGCAAGGGGAATCGGCCAGAGAGGGCAGCCAGAACCACCGTCTGGACCGGGGTTCGTACGCCTCTCTCGGGCGCCATTCAGGATAATTAGCGTGTGGACCGTACTCTACTCCTCGCTCCGTCTTTGGTTGCTCCCGGTGGTCTCCGCTCAGGCGTCGTCCCGCGCCAGCGCCTGCAGGATCGCGCGGGCTTCGTTCAGGCGCGAGCGCCCCTGGTGGCCGTCGAGGACGCCGGATCCCGTGAGCGCCGCCAGCGGCGCGATGACCCCCTCCAGCAAACCCCGCGCAGTCCACACCTTCCCGCTCCCGGCATGCTGCTGGGCGGCTGCCAGCATCTGCAGCAGGGCGCGCGGCCCTGGAGGGCTGTGAGGGGCCGAGCGTGCACTCCTCGGGCGGGGGAAACGGTTACTCGCGCCGTGGAGGGACCGGGGTTTGCCGCGGCGCCCTCGGATTTACTGGGAAATATAAGACAACATCGCCGCCCGGCGGCCGATTGACACGAAAGTGGAACGCCTGCCATGCCGACGGGAAGTCATACCGTGCAAAACGAT
This sequence comes from uncultured Chloroflexota bacterium, assembly GCA_902805635.1. Classification (GTDB taxonomy): domain Bacteria; phylum Chloroflexota; class UBA11872; order UBA12225; family UBA12225; genus CADCTC01. Next base: position 2,037 of record CADCTC010000271.1, on the reverse strand, counting down.
TTCGCCACGTTTCTGCGAAACCTGCGCACATCCCGGCAGATATCACTGACCCGTTTGGCCACGCAAGCGGGAATCGGCAAATCTACGCTCAGCCGATGGGAGTCCGGCCAGTTCCAGCCACGCCTATCCGAACTGGAGGCCGTCATCAGGGCCCTGGACGTTCCCCCGGGTGAACGCGAGCGCGCTCTTGCTCTGGTGGACGCGCCGCGCGCCGTGGCGCAGTTGCGCCGCGAGAGCGGCGCCCGGCAAAGCGCCGTGTCCGGGGATGGGTGGCACGGCTCAGAAGCCGTGGGCGACGCGCCCTGCACGGGCGACCTGCTGCGCGCCCTGCGCCTGCGCCGTCGGCTGCCCCTCGAGGTGGTGGCGGCCCGTCTGGGCGTGCAGGCGCGCACCGTGCGCCGATGGGAGGCGTCCCAAAGCGTCCTGCCCGGCGAACGCCTGGAGGCACTTTGCGCGCTGCTGGGCATTCAGCCCGAGGAACGGGCGGCCCTGACAAACCACTTGCTGCTTGGCGCCGCCGCGCCGGCCAGCGACACGGAGGCGCAGGCCCGCGAAGCGTGCGCCTCCGAGGTGGCGACCCTGGCCGCCGGAACCGAACGCGGAGAGCACCGCCTCATGGATTTGCGCTTTTTGCTGCTGGAAGCGCGCTTGTATCAGCTGGCGACAGCCGATCCCCTCGCGCGCCGGCTCCTGGCTGAGGCGTACGCCTGGCACGGGCAATGGCTGTCGCTGCGCGGGCGGATCCGGGAAGCGGGGCCGCTCGCCCAACGTGCGCTTGACCTGGTGACGGCGCAACGGCAAGCGTCGCCCGAGCCGTTCTGGCTCAGGGCCGTCCACGTGTCGGCGGTATACGACCGGGACGTGCGGCACGCCCCGCCGGCTCATCAGGTCGAGTTCTACCGCCACTGGCTGCCCGCAGCGACCCGGCCGGAAGACGAATCGCGCCTATGGCGTGACATGGCCAACGCCGCGAGCATGAACGGTTGGCACATTGATGCTGCCCTGAATTTCATTGTCCGGGGAAACGAGGCGGCTCAGCGCAGCGGAGATGTGACAACGATTCTGCTGGCTCATAGCGTCCACGCCAGCGTGCTCGACCGCGCCGGCCGGCCCGGCGACGCACTGCGTCAACTCTGGTCCGCGTGCGTGCCTGTGGTTCCCTTTTCGCACGCGTTCGACCTAGCCGTGCGGTGGGCGCGGCTGCTGTTGGCGACGGGTGACCGGGCTGACGCGCAGGCATGGCTGGCACGGGCTTACCAGATTGCCGACGACTACGACCTGTTGCCCGAAGCCGCGGATCATCTCGCGCAGCGGTTCTAAAACCAATCTCCTTGTGGGCAGCGGATCCGCCCTGACCCGCCTGCCACGGCGATGTTCTGGCCGAGCAGGCTGATCTGGCCCAAGGGCCGGCGAGGTGGTCCGCCTGCGCTGGGGCGAGTGAAGTGAAGGGTTCGCAGGAGCGGGCGGCGAACCTTGCGGTGCGCCACGGTCGTAAAAGCCGCCCGGTGAAGGTGCTTCATTGCGCCGCGTCAGGGAATCTGCCCCGGGGCCTGCTTTACCGCGAGGGGTGGCCGGATACAGAGTCGCGCGCACGACGACACGGGGCGACGGAGGCCGGGAGGGGGGTGCACGGATGCGGCAGAATCGGCTCCTGGGCACCTGGCGCCTGGTCTCGTGGGAGAACCGGGGCGCCGCGGGCGAGGTCACGTACCCCCTGGGGCCGGACGCGGCCGGGTACCTCACCTACACCGCGGACGGCCACGTCTTCGTCGCCCTGATGCGGGCGGGGCGGGCAGCGTTCGCCGCGGGCGATCTCCTGGCGGGGAGCCCGGACGAGCGGGCGGCAGCGGCGGCCGGCTACGTCTCCTACGCCGGCACCTACGAGCTGTGCGCGAACACGGTGGTCCACCACGTGGAGGTGAGCCTGTTCCCCAACTGGGTGGGGGCGGCCCAGGAGCGCCTCGTCGGGTGGGACGGCGGGCGCCTGGTCCTGAGCACGGCGGCGCCGACACTGTTCGGTGGGCGGTGGCAGACGGC
>CADCTC010000270.1 GCA_902805635.1 uncultured Chloroflexota bacterium | reverse complement strand
CAGCGGGCTGTTGGTCCCAAACGCCGGCGTGCGCGCCTCATTGTCCGACAGGATGCTGGTGATCATGTATGCCCGACCCGCATCCACCACTTTGGACGGCTTCGATCCGGGATACCGGTCAAGGACGTTGCCCTGCGTATCGGTGACCTTGAGGATGCTCACCGGCGCCACGTGGTTGCCGCCGTTGGCGAAGACGCCGTACGCTCCGACCAGGTCCACCAGGCGCACCTCGCCACCACCAAGCGTGACCGCCAGGCCGTACTTACTGGGGTCCCTGAACGAGGTGATCCCCATCCTCTTGGCCAGGTCGATCATCGCCGGCACACCCACGTGCTCGAGCGCCTTGACCGCCGGGATGTTCAACGACTGTGCCAGGGCCTGGCGCGCCGTCACTTTGCCGCGGAAGCGGCCGTCGTAGTTCTTGGGCGCATACGGCGGCTGGCCGGGGAAGGTCGTCGCGACGTCGTCGATGATCGTGCCCGGCGTCCAGCCCTTCTGGAAGGCGGCGAGGTAGGTGATCGGCTTGATCGAGGAGCCCGGCTGGCGCTGCGCCAGGGCCACGTTCACCTCCCCCTTGATCGCCTTGTTGTTGTAGTCCGCACTCCCTACCATCGCCAGGATCTCCCCCGTCCCGGGGTTGATCGCGACGAGCGCGCCGTCGCTGGCGTTGAACTGGCCCAGCTTTGCCACGTGGTCGCGCACGATCAGCTCGGCCATCTCCTGCATCCGGTAGTCGATGCTGGTGGTCACTTCTAGCCCGCGCTGGTAGAGCCCTTGCTGCCCGTACTTGGGGTTGGACTCCAGCTGCTCGCGGACCCAGATGGCGAAGTGCGGCGCCTTGAGCTCGGAGAACTGCTTGGAGTTGATCTGCAGCGGCTGCGCCGCGATCTGCTCCGCCTCAGCCTCGGAGATCATCTTGTGCTTGGCCATCTGGTCAAGCACGCGCTTCTGCTCGGCCCGCGCCGCCTGCTCGTCCTTGAACGGGTTGGTGGACGACGGCGAGCGCATCAGCCCCGCCAGCATCGCTGCCTCGGGAAGCGTCAGCTCGGTAGTGGGCTTCGCGAAGTACGTTTCGGCCGCCGCCTCGATTCCATACGCCTGACTACCGAAGTAGACCGAGTTCATGTACATCTCCAGGATCTGGTCCTTGGAGTAGGTGCGCGATACCTTGATCGCCAGCACCGCTTCTTTGACCTTTCGAGACAGGGTGCGCTCATCCGTCAGCAGCGTGTTCTTGACCAGCTGCTGGGTGATCGTGCTGCCGCCGGCAATCTTCTCGCCCCGACTGGTCGCGTTGGTGAAGAACGCCCGCGCGATGCCTTGCAGGTCGATGCCGGAGTTCTCGTAGAAGCGCGCGTCTTCCGCGGCCAGGAACGCCTGGCGCACGTGCTCTGGGATCTCCTTGATGGGTACCGCCACGCGTTTACCCTTGTTCGGGTCGTACACCTCGTGCAGCAGCACGCCGTTCCGGTCGTAGATCTTGGTGGTCTGGAATTGGTAGCGCTGCGTGATCGTGCCAGGTGAAGGCAGATCGCGTGAGACGTACGCGTACGTCCCCATCGTGCCGGCCCCCAGCAGCGCGCCAGCGCCCGCGATCGCCACCAACAGAATCGTGAGCGCGCCGCGCCAATTCACCCGCCGGACGCGAGGTCCGCGAGGAGGCGTGGGTGGTGGTGTTCCAGTGCGCGAGCGCGGTGCAGGCACGTACGCGCCGCGTCCGCCAATTGTGGTCGAAGCCATGGGTTCTCCGGGGTATTCCGGCCCCAGCGAAGCGCAAGATGCATGCCGGATGCGTGGCGCCAGATTGCAGTTGCTGGCGCCGCGCATCTTCCTGTCCTTCTCCTGTGGGAGAGACGGGTGAATGCCCGCCGGAAGGGATGAAGGGCAGAGGGCCGGGCCCTGGGGCCGAAGGCCAGGGTGAGGTCCCATCAGTGGTGGCTAGAATCAGTTCCTCACAGAGGAGAGACGAGCCCACAATGGCCACGGCTACAACTTCGACAACCTCATCGACGGCGACCATGCAGGCCCTGGTGCTCACTGCGCCGGGGGAGGTGCAGAACCAGCGCGTTCCGGTGCCGCGCAGGCCGGAGCGCGACGAGGTGCTGCTGCGCGTCACCCGCGCCGGCATCTGCGGCTCCGAGCTCGAGGCGGTACACACGAAGAGCGCCCGCCGCGTCCCCCCCCTGATCATGGGCCATGAGTTCGCCGGCCGCATCGAGACGTTAGGCCCCGAGGCAGCCGCTGCGGGTTGGCAGGTGGGTGAGCGCGTCGTCCCCAATCCGCTGATCCCGTGCGGCCGCTGCAGCGCCTGTGCCCGTGGCATGTCCAACGCGTGTCCGCGCCGCACCCTGGACGGGCTGCACCACCACGGCGGCCACGCCGAGTGGGCGCTCGCCCGCGCGTCGCAGCTCCACCGGCTCCCCGATGGGCTCAGTGACGACGCCGCCGCTTCCGCCGAGCCGCTGGCCGTCGCCATCCATGCCATCCGCCAGCTGGGCGCCATGGCCGTCCTGCCACGCGCCATGACCGTCTTCGGCGCCGGCACTATCGGCCTGTTTGCCCTCCAGGCGGCGCGGCTCGTCGGCGCCACTGAGGTCGTGGTGCTCGACGTGGACCCGGCCCGGTTGGAAATTGCGCGCCGCCTCGGTGCCACCCATACCCTGGACCCTCGCACCGAAGCGGGCAGCCTGGACGGCCTCTGGCGGCTGGCCCAGCAGCTCACCGGCGACGGTTTCGACGCCGCCATCGACGCCGTCGGGCGCGGCGACGTGCGTACCGCGGCCCTGCGGACCGTTCGCCCTGGCGGCGCCGTTGTGTGGGTCGGCCAGGCCGAGGAGGAGGTCACCGTCAATGGCGGCGACCTGGTCCGTTCCGAGCGGCGCATCCTGGGCACCTACGCCTATACGGGCGAAGACTTCAGCTCCGCGCTAGCCCTGCTCGCCGCCGGCACGGTTGACGCCACGACCTGGAGCGAGACCTTCCCACTTAGCGACGCAGCCGGCGTCTTCTGGCGCATGCTGGAGCACAAGGAGACCTGCATCAAGGCGCTCCTCGACCCCGAGCAGTGAGAGGCGCCGGTCCCGACCCGCGCCGCATCACGCTCATCGTGATGGGCTGTGTCGTGCTGGCGCTGCTCCTGATGACCAGCTTCGCGCCCAGCCGGCAAGCCGGTCCGCCTGCCGAGCTCGACCGCGCGCGGAGCCTGCGCGCCTTCCGCATCGCAACCGGCGTCTTCGCCGTGCCGGTACCCGGCCGGGCACCCGCGTTCTATGGCCGCGCCGAAGCCGCCGCGCGTGAAGCCGGCGCTCCCCTGGCCCACACGGTGTGGGTGCAGCAGGAGTCGTTCGAGACTGACGCGTGGCGCGACCTGCTGCAAGTCGGCCGCTTCCCAATCTCTCGGCCGCCTAAGTTCGATTTCGCGCGCGAGGTGGCGGTGCTCGTCTGGCCAATGAGCGGCATCGCCCCGGATAGCCTCATGCGCGCGCACGGGCTCAACGTCGAGGGCCTGCACCTGGCGCACTTCGACCTCGAGCTCCGCATTGGCGCGGAGACCGGCGGCGCCGCCCCCGCCACGCCCGTCAATACTAATGGCGTCGTGCCCTATGGCATCTTCACCATCTCGCGAGCGCAGTTCCCGCTTCCGGCCCCACCGCCCACCGAACCGCCTCTGCTCGTGACGCTCGCGCGCTGAGGCATACAATCGGCCCGCTCGGTGCCCATGCGCTTGAAACAGCTGGGCCACATCACCACCACACCGTCCACACGGCAAGGGAGAGACATGCCTGAACAAATGCGCATCGCGCTCGGCCAGTTCAACGAGCCCAGCTACGAGAAGCTTAAGTTCGCCCAGCAGCTGGGCGTGGGCGGAGTCCTGCTCAACACGCCCCGCCTGCCAGGCGAATTCCACTGGGAGTACGACGATCTCGCCAAGCTGCGCGACACCGTGGAAAGCTATGGTCTGCGCCTGGAGGCGCTGGAGAACACTCCCGTGCGCTACTACGTGGACGCCATGCTCGGTGGCCCGGAGCGTGACCGGCAGATCGAGCACTACCAGACCACCATCCGCAACGTCGGCATGGCGGGGATTCCCATCCTCGGCTACCACTGGATGCCCAACTCGGTGTGGCGCACCCAGGATAGCCCCCGCGTCAACGGCCGCGGCGGCGCGCGCGTCACCGTGTTTGACATGGAGCTAGCGCGTGGGCGCGACGCGCAGCTCACCCACGGCCGCGTGTACACCGCGGACGAGATGTGGGCCAATTACGAGTACTTCATCAAGGCTGTCATCCCCAGCGCTGAGGAGGCCGGCGTCAAGCTGGCCCTGCATCCCGACGACCCGCCCGTGCCCAGCCTGGGCGGTGTCGCGCGCATCTTCAACAGCTTCGACGGTTTCATGCGCGGCTCGGAGGTCATAGACAGCCCCAACTGGGTGCTCGACTTTTGCATGGGGTGCTGGTCCGAAATGGGCGGCCACCAGAATGTCATCCGCGGCATCGAGTACTTCGTGCCCAAGGGCAAGATCGCCTACGTCCACTTCCGGGACGTCGTCGGTACTGCCGGCAACTTCGCCGAATGCTTCCTCGGCGAAGGCAACGTCAACCTGTTCCAGGCCATGAGGGCCTTCAAGCAGAACGGCTTCACCGGCTTCCTCATCGACGATCACGTCCCCCACATGGTGGACGACTCAGACTGGGGCCACCGCGGCCGCGCCTATGCCACCGGGTACATGTTGGCGTTGCTTGCAGCTGTGGAGCAGGTGGTCTAGAAGCTGCCTTACAGCGCCGTTCGTAGCGAACCTGTGGAAGCACGCCCTTCTACAGATTCACCACGAACGGACCGCTGGGAACCGAAGCCTATCCGCCGCGTGTGGGTCCACGCGCAGTTGCCAGCCCCACGGCTATAACGGCAGTGTGATGGTCCGCCGCTCCTCGGCGGCTTTGTACGCGCCGACGATCATCTCGACGGCGCGCTTGCCGTCCTCGGCAGTGACACGTGTCGGCGCGCCCGTGGCGAACCCCTGCGCGTAGTCTTCCCACATGCGGCGGAAGCCGGTCGCCCACTCGAAGTCCTCCAGCAGGGGATGCACCTTTCGGTCGCCAAACTGGCGCTCGGACAGGCCGTTCACGCCACGAGCGCTGCTGATCTCGGCAAACCCATCAGGCCCGTAGAAGGTCACGCGGTGCTCGTGCGGTCCCGCCTTCATGCCGAAGGTGCCCGTCATTTCCGCCACCGCCCCCGACTGGAACCGGAAGACCGCCACCGCGGTGTCCTCGGCTGTCATATTCACCACCTTGCGCTG
>CADCTC010000269.1 GCA_902805635.1 uncultured Chloroflexota bacterium | reverse complement strand
GGTGCGCCTGGCGGAGCGACTGCGTCCGTACCGGATGCGGTGGATCGAGGAGTGCTTGCCGGCGGAAGACCTGGATGGGCACGTGGCGCTGCGCCAGCGGCTGCCGTGGATGACGCTGACGGCGGGGGAGCACTGGTACGCGCCGCAGACCTTTGCCTTTGCGTGCCGGCATCAGGTGGTGGACATCCTCCAGCCGGACATCCACTGGTGCGGCGGCGTGACGGGGTGCGTGAAGATCGCCAATATGGCGGAGGCGTCCGGGCTGAGCGTGATGCTCCACGCGGGCGCGAACACGGCGTACGGCCAGCACTACAGCTACGCTATGCCATCTGTGCCGTGGGTGGAGATGTTCATGGCCTCCGAACCGGGGGTGCCGCTGGACGTTGCCATGGGCGCCCCGCGCGGCTACATGAACCTGCCCGGCACGCCCGTACCGGTGCGGGGCCGCTTGCGCCCCTCAGACGCGCCGGGCTTCGGCATGGAGGTGAAGGAAGAGTGGTTGACGCCGTTCTTTGCGTAGGGGCGTCCCACAGGGCCTGCTAGACACCAGCGAGTCTCGCCTGAGCAAGGCTTGCCTATCTGAACGCTGGCAGGACCTCGTCCACGAAGAGCTTGATGTCGTCGGTCTCGGGGAAGCGCGGGAAGACGAGCGGGAAGTGATCGAAGCCGAGCTCGATCCGCTCGGCCAGGTAGTCACGCAGCGCGGCCGGATCGCCGGCGAAGACCGGCTGCTCGGTGTTTTCCACGCGCTTCCCGGCACGCTGTATCGCCGCCTGGCGGTCGCGGTCCAGGAAGACGATGCACGTGTACGCCTTGCGGATCGTGGCAAGGTCGCGCCCCACCGCCCGGCAGTGGTCGCGCAGGACGTCCAGCTTGTGGCGCAGCACCTCGGTGGTCCGCGCGTAGGGCAGCCACCAATCGCCGTGCTCGGCCACCGCTCGGAGGAGGTAGCGCTCGCCATCGCCGCCGATCATGACCGGCGGGGGCGGCTCCGGCCGCGGCTCACAGTAGGCGTCTTTCACCTGGTAGTACTCGCCCTGGTACGTGACCGGCTTTCCGTCTTGTCCGCCGGTCCAGAGGGCGCGCATCACCTTGATGCCGTCCACCATCTGCGCGATGCGTATCTTTGGCGCGGGGTACTCGTAGCCGTAGGCGCGGTACTCGTCTTCCTGCCACCCGGCGCCGTAGCCCAGGATGAAGCGGCCCTGGCTGAACACCTGGAGGCTCGCCGCCATCTTGGCCAGCAGCGGCGGGTGGCGGTACGAGTTGGACATCACCACGGTGCCCAGCAGCGGGCCGGGGTAGCGCGCCGCGATCCAGGTCAGCTGCGTCTAGCATTCCAGCCGGAAGCGATCGGCCGTCATGTGGTGGTCTGAGACCCACACCGAGTCGAACGCCTGGCTCGCCAGATCCAGAACGTGTCCCAGATCACGCACGAACGTGGCCGGCTCCACGCGCTCGAGCAGCCGGTTCCCCGTGGGTGGGTTGTAGCCGAACCCGATCTTTCTGCCTGTAGCCATTGCACCGGGAGGATACGCCAACGGGTCAGCGGGTCAGCGGGTCAGCGGGTCAGCGGGTCAGCGGGCCAGTGGGTCGGCAGCTCGATGGGCAGCACGCAGCGTGCTGGTAGATCGATGGGCCACTAGGCTGAGAAGTGCAGTGCTACGATGCGCCGCGAGGAGAGCATCCGATGTCCAGTACCGGCACACGGTCCACCGCGTGGCAGCCCAAGATCTGCGAGAACGTCCCCAACCTGGAAGATCGCACGCTGCGCTGGGCGGCGCAGCTTGGCATCCAGGCGCTCGCGCTCTCCGGGCGCGGCGCCGATCCCGAGGGCACGGGCGTCTGGACCGTGGAAGGATGCCGGGCGGTCAGCACCCGCGTACGCGAGTACGGGCTGGAGGTGGGCATTGTGATGTTCAACCTCTCGTCCAGCGTGGTGTGGGGACAGCCGGGGCGCGATGAGGCGATCGAGCGCATGATCGGATCGATCAAGGCGGCGGGAGAAGCGGGCTGGCCGGTGGTGGAATACAACTTTTACACCCACCGCGCGGTGGAGGGCTACGGGCAGCGCCCCGGGCGGGGTGGGTGCCTCTACACCGATTACGTCGACTCCCGGATGCAGCCCCTTCCGCGCCTGGACAGCATGCCGGAGCCGTCTGACCTCACCGAGGAGCAGACCTGGGAGCACTTCCAGTATTTCCTGGAGCGGGTGGTGCCCGCCGCCGAGGCTGCCGGTGTGCGGCTGGCGTGCCACCCGAATGACCCACCGCCGCCGGTCAGCCGCGGTGCCGCGCAGGTGCTCTCCAATCTTGAGAGGATGAAGCGCCTCATTGAGCTTGTTCCCAGCGTGGCCAATGGCATCACGCTCTGCCAGGGCTCATTCAGCGAGTGGCCGGGGATGGACGTGGTGGCGGCCATCCAGTACTTCGGCAGTCGCGACAAGATCCACCATGTCCACTACCGCAACCCGACGGGGGTCTTCCCCAACTACGTGGAGACGTGGATCGATGAAGGCGATACGGACATGCTCGCCGCGATGCAGGCGTATCGTGACGTGAGCTACCGCTTCACCCTGTGCTCGGACCACGTTCCCAAGATGACCGACGACCTGGACTTTGGGCTGATTGGCCGCGCCTACAATCACGGCTACATCAAAGCCATGATCCACGCAGCCAACCGCACAAACTAGCGCCCTTTCTATACTCCGCTGTGTTTCGCCGCGTCTCAGTTGCCCTGACCAAACCGCTTGTGCACGCCCAGCCAAACGACGTCTGCATCGCCATAGACGTGCTGCGGGCAACCCCCATACTAGCGGTGCTCTTTGACCGCGGGTGCAGCGCCGTGTGGCTGGCAGCCGACGCCGACGCCGCGCGTGGCGCCGGCCGGGCGAGCGGACGCTTGATCTGTGGCGAGCAAGGCGGGCTCCCGCCACCGGGCTTTGACCACGGCAACTCACCTGTCGAGTTCTCACGCCTGGACCTGGCCGGGCGGGAGGTGGTCTTCGCCACGTCGAATGGCACCGGCACTCTCCGCCCCTGCGCGCCCGGGCAACACGAATACGCCGGGGCGTTCGTCAACCTGAGCGCCGTCGTTCAGACCGCGCTGCGCGCGCTCGACACCCTCAGCGCACCCGGCGAGGAGGGGCGTCTGCTGATCGCCTGCGCGGGCACGCATGACCAGTTCAGCATCGAGGAGGCCGCCTGCGCCGGGCTGATGGTGCGCGAGGTCCTGCGCACTGACCCGGATGCTGCGCTGGACGATGCCGCCGAGGCGGCACACCGGCTCTACGAGTCATTTGGCTCCCCTGAGGCTGCGCTGCAGGCCGCCGGGAATGCCAGCCGCCTGAGCGATCCTGGCCTCGCCGAGGACGTCCTGTTTTGCGCGCAGCTGGACATCACCGAGATCGTGCCCGAGCTCAGCGTAGCGGCCCCAGGGAGCATAGGGAGCCAGGAACCGCGCTGGCCGCTCTCTCTTGCCGGTGCCACGGCGTAAGCTCGGGACAGGTCCCGATACCGCCATGAACCAGATCCTGCAAGAGCTGCTCGCCGTCAAAGACGGGATCGGCGTGTGCTGGGTAGGCAACGCGGGCTGGCTTCTTCGGGCTGAAGGTAAGCTCATCGCGTTCGATCTGGATCTAGATCGGGCCAGCCGCCTCCAGCCTTCACCCGTCCCTACGGAAGACATCGCGCCGGTATTGGACGTCTCGTTCGTCACGCACGGGCACGGCGATCACTTTGGCGAGCCCACGTCCCGCATCCTGGCCGAGCGCTCGAGCTGCACGTTTGTGATCCCTGCCAACTGCGTAGAGCGGGCCGCTACATGCGGCATCCCGGAGGCGCGCGTGACAGTTGCCCGGCCGCGGCAGCCCTTGGAAGTGGCCGGTATCTCCGTGGAGCCGCAGCGCGCGCTGCACGGCCACACCAACTTCAGCATCTACCGCGGCGCCAACCTGGACGATTGCGGCTATGTGCTCACGCTGAACGGTCGCCGGGTGTTCCATCCGGGCGACAGCTTCCTGCTGCAAGACCACCTGGAAGACCTGGGTGAGCTCGGCGTGCTCTTCGTCTCACCCACCTTGCACAACATGCATGTAGCGGACTCCAGGACGCTGATCGAGACGCTCCGTCCGGACTTCGTCTTCCCGCAGCACTTTGGCACCTACCAGCCCACCGAGCAGAACAGCTACTGGACGGTGGGCTACCCCGATGAGCTGCGCGCCGCACTCTCGCCGGAGATGCAGCCGCGCTTCCACAAGCTGGACCAGGGAACGATCTTCCGCATCCCGTAGCGCGGAACGTTAGCGCGTGCCCGCCTTGAGGGTCTCGATCAGGTAGCGGCAACGGCATGGACCTCTACCCTGCCTGCCTGCGCGTCGTCCTCACCTGGATCGTCCCCGTCGGCGTCATGACCACCGTCCCGGCCCAAGCCTTGACCGGCGTCGCCTCCCCCGCCACACTCGCCGGTGCCGTCGGAGTGTCCGTGGTCCTGGTGCTCGCCGCTATCGCCTTCTTCCGGTTCGGCCTCCGCCGCTACACCGGCGCCTCGAGCTAGCGAATACGAAAAAGCGAGATGCCCCTGCACACAGGCGTTGAGTACGAGTTGGACGGCGTACGCATCGGTCCACCCAACCCCTCGGCGGTGCGGGCTGCGCCGCAGGATGAGGACGTCGCCGGCAGTGTGCGGCGCTGGCTCTCGCGCGCCCAAACGGAGGAGAATGTTCGCTACTTCGCCGTGTATGAAGGAGGAACACTCGTCGGTCAGGTCTTCCTGCATGACATTGATCCTGTGGCGGGGGAGGCGCTCGTCGGCTATCACCTGCGCGCGATGCGGAGGGTGCGGGCGCCGATCTGGGCCACGTCCTTCCAATAGCCCTTGAATGCGCAGTACGCGATGCCGTCGAGCCCGATGTGGAGCTGGTAGCAGCGCAGGCGGGCGTCCATGTCCGGCACGCACAGGCCGATGCGCTCGTAGTGGCGGCCGATCTCGGCGCGGAAGTCGGTCCCGCTCCAGGCGGGGAACCAGGGCCACCAGAAGAGGAACCAGGCCACGTCGTAGAGGAAGTCGCCGTAGCGGCCGCAGCCCCAGTCGATGACCGCGTCGATCCGGGAGCCGGTGACCAGCACGTTGAAGTGCAGCAGGTCGCTGTGGATGAGGTGGCGGGACTCGGGGCAGGCGCCCACCAGGGACGCCAGGGCGGCGTAGCCCTCGTCGAATGGGCTGGCACCGGTTGCCGACGCGGCCAGCTTCGCGCGCCAGCCGCCGGTGCGGGAGCCCAGGCCGTCGTGCGAGACGCGCAGGAG
>CADCTC010000268.1 GCA_902805635.1 uncultured Chloroflexota bacterium | reverse complement strand
GTTCTCTGACCGCGCCTCCCTTCTCCACTGACCCATACCAATCGACATCACCCGCCAAGGCGCAATCACTCAAACGTGTAACAGGGGCAACAAAGGGCAACAACCGACAACAAGTCCGCACACCATGTGCTGCTGTCGCCCACATCTCACGCTACAAGGTGGCTTGGGTCACAAAAAGTCACAAAGGATCACACATTTCAGCCTCTGGAACGCGGACGAGCCACCCGCGCGTAGTACCTGCGACCATGTAGCACGGGCTACAAAGGGCTACAAATAGCTACAAAAGTAGCCGCCCGGCCGTCCCACGCACCCATCCTCGAAATCCACCAAGGACATCCTCAAACACCGTGCTCCTCTACCTCGTCCGCCACGCCCAGTCCGAAGCCAACGCCGGCGTCCGCGGCGCCGCCGTCGACTGCCAGCTCACCGACCTCGGCCGCCGCCAGGCCGCCGAGGCCGGCCGGCGCCTGGCCGAGCTCGGCATCGACCGCGTGCTCGCCAGCCCCTACACCCGCGCCCTGGAGACCGCCGACGCCATCCGTCGCGCCACCGGCGTCTCGGCCGGCATCGTGCCGCTGCTGCACGAGCACCACGTGCGCCCCTTCACCAGCGAAGACTGGCCGCTGCTCTCCCGCGCTGCCTTGACAGAACGCTATCCAGCCTTCGAGCCGCCCGCCGACTTCGACTTCGCCGCCAAGTGGCACGACGTGCCTGAGACCGAAGAAGCCGTGCTCGACCGCGGCGCCCGCGTGCTGGACGAGCTCTGGCGCCGCTACGCCGCCGTGCCCGACGGCTCGCAGGACGTTCGCCTGGCGCTCGTCTCGCACGGCTCCCCCACCGGCAAGCTGGTCATGGCCGCGCTGCGCGTCCCTTCTCCGCAGGGGGTCGAGGTGAACATCTCCAACGCCTCCATCACCATCGTGGAGTACTTCCCCAACTGGCGCGCGTTGCGCGCCTGCAACCTCACCGACCACCTGCCCTCCTCCTAGTCGGAATACGATCGCGGGCGTACCCGGCTATACTTTTCCGTTACCCAATGATTGCTTCTCCTCCTATTGCCGCGCCCGCCGCCCAGGCAGCGCCCACTTCCGCCGATTCCGGTGATCGCCTGCGGCCGCGCGCCGACCTGCGCAACATCGCCATCATCGCCCACGTCGACCACGGCAAGACCACCCTGGTGGACGGCCTGCTCAAGCAGAGTAAGGTCTTCCGCGACAACGACGCCGCCGGCACGCTGATCATGGACTCCAATCAGCTCGAGCGCGAGCGTGGGATCACCGTGTTCGCCAAGAACGCCTCCATCCGCTATGGCGACGTGAAGATCAACATGATCGACACCCCCGGTCACGCCGACTTCTCCAGTGAGGTCGAGCGCACGCTCTCCATGGCCGATGGCTGCCTGCTGCTGGTGGACGCCGCTGAGGGCCCTCTGCCCCAGACCCGCTTCGTGCTCGGCCTGGCGCTGCAGCTAGGCCTGCGCCCGCTCGTCGTCGTCAACAAGGTGGACCGCAAGGACGCCCGCCCCGAAGAGGTGGTCGAGGAGATCGCGGACCTCTTCCTGGAGCTGGCCACCGACGCCGAGCAGCTGCAGTACCCCGTCATCTACGCCATCGCCCGCGAGGGCAAGGCCGGCCCCGCGCCCGACCAGCTGGCGCCCGACCTGGGGCCGCTCTTCAAGGCCATCATGGAGCACGTCCCGCCGCCACGCGTGGACATGGACGCCCCCGTCCAGATGCTCGTCTCCGCACTCGATTACGACCAGCACCTGGGCCGCATCGCCATCGGCCGCCTGGTGCGCGGCACCATGCACCGCGGCATGAGCATCCGCTGCCTCACCGCCGAAGGGCAGTCGGCGCCGCTCAAGATGGTCGAGCTCTACCAGTACACCGGGTTGGGCCGGCAGCAGATCGAGACCGTCGGTGCGGGCGACATTGCCGCGCTCGCCGGCATGCCCGTCGTCTCCATCGGCGATACCATCGCCGATGGAGACGCACCCGAGGCGCTGCCGCGCATGGCCATTACCGAGCCGACCGTGCAGCTGACCATCCTCCCCAATACCGGCCCGTTCGCCGGCCAGGACGGCAAGGCCATCACGTCTCGCCAGCTCAAGGAGCGCCTGGAGCGCGAGCTGGAGACAAACGTCGGTTTGCGAGTGCGCTCCACCGCCGCCAACACCGGGCAGGGCGAGGGCTTCGTCGTCGCCGGCCGCGGCGAGCTGCACCTGGCCATCCTTCTGGAGACCATGCGCCGCGAGGGGCTGGAGCTGGCCATCAGCCGGCCCGAAGTAATCCTCAAGCGCGACGAAGCTGGCAAGCTGCTCGAGCCCGTGGAGCAGGTGGTGATCACCGTGCCCCAGGCCCACGTCGGCACCGTCTCCGAGCTGGTCGGTCCCCGCCAGGCCATCATGGAGCACATGTACCCGGACGAGGGCCGCGGCGCGCGCCTGGTCTACAAGATGCCCACCCGCGGCATGATCGGCCTACGCGGCGCGCTACTCACCGCCACACGCGGCACTGCCACCGTCAACACCCGCTTCCTGGCCTTCGAGCCTATGGGTGGCCCCATCCCGCGCCAGCGCAACGGCGCCGTGATCGCCACGGAGACCGGGCAGACCACCGGCTACTCCATCGCCAACGTGCAGGAGCGCGCGCGCCTGTTCGTCGCCCCTGGCACCCCCGTTTACGAGGGCATGGTGGTGGGCCTGAACAGCCGCGAGACCGACATGGCGGTCAACATCGTCCGAGAGAAGAAGCAGTCCAACGTGCGCTCCTCCTCCGCCGACATCGCGGTCAAGCTCGAGCCGCCCTTCATCCCGTCACTGGACCAGTTCCTGGAGTTGATCTCCGAGGACGAGCTACTCGAGCTCACCCCCAAGACTCTCCGCCTGCGCAAGCGCCACCTCGCCGCCAACGACCGCGAACGAGCCTCCCGCGTCAGCCCGGCCCAGTAACCGCTCGCTACGCCGTCCTAAACCCCGGCGCGCCCAACGGTGCGCCGGGTGGGACGCCGTCCTCCACCACGATCACCGCCGGACCCCCGATGTAGTGGTACCCCGGCGGGTCACCACCGAAGAGCGTGAAGCGCCGCGTGGCGGGCTCCAGCGTCACGCTCAGCTGGTTCCCCATGCGCGGCAGGAACGTTTCGTTCCCATACCGGTCGAACAGGCGCGCGTGGCCGGCCGTGCCCTGCGCCGGCAGCAGCACCTGCGACCGTGCGTTGACGCCGTTCCACAGTACGTGCGCGCGCTGCCAGCCCTTCTGGAACGTGGCCAGGTGCTGCGCCCACTCGTAGCGTGAGGCGTACCGCTTGTAGTTCTGCGGGTCCGGCCGCGTCCGCACGAAGAGCTGCGCCCGCTCTGCGTTGCCCATGAACTGCGCGGCCAGCTGGTACGCCACGAACGCCGGACGCACGCGCGCCGGGTCGTCGTTCTCCGGCTCGCCCTCAAAGCGCACCAGGCCCCACAGCTCGTCCGACACCGGGTAGGGGTCGTCCTGGAGCGATTGGAAGAAGACCTTCTCGTACCCGGCGCACAGCGCTGTGGCGTACGCCTGCAGCACGTAGCTCGCCTGCTCGTCCTGCGTGATGCGGAAGCCGTCGTTCTTCTGGCGCGGGTCCCAGCCCTCCACCACGTCGTCATAAGGCATGGCGTTGACCTCAGAGAGCCACAGCGGCGTCCCGGCCGCCCCCATTGCCGCCAGCCGCTGGCGGAAACCCACCGTGCCCGCCCGGTTGATCAGCTGCGGCGCGCCGCCGTGCACACGGTCCCACAGGTCGTGCGGGTTGCGGTAGAGGTTCAGCGCAAACGCGTCGAACACCGGCGCGCCGCCCGCGCGCACCGCCGCGCCAAAAGCGTCCAGCCAGGGCAGGCGCTGGCCTCTGCCCGCGTCCTCATCCTTGAAGTATGAATAGGGCGCGGTGACAATCTTGGCTGCCGGGTTCGCCGCCTTGACCGCCTCGTGCGCCACCGCCAGCAGCCGGTAGTACTCCGCCGGCGTGCCGGACCACATGTTGTACATCGAGTTGGGGCCGCTGGCGGGGATCTCCACCTCGTTCCAGATCTCGAAGACGTCCATCAGGCCGGCGTACTCGAGCGCCAGGCGGTACATGAACGCCCCCCATGGGTTGTCTGGGTTGGGGATCCGCTCCATGCGCCCCACCGGCTCTTCCGCCGCTGCGCCGGTCTCGGCGCCTTCCACGCCTTCCAGATCTTCGGAGACCACCGGCTCTGGGTAGCGCATGACGTCGACGAAGACCGGCTCGTACAAGCCGACCGGCACAGACGTGCCGAGCTTGACGCCGGGCACGCTCGCCGCCCAGTCCGGCGTGCTGATGACCACGGCGGCCACCTTCATGCCGGCGCGCACCTGCGCCTCCAGCAGGCTCACGCCCCGGTGATCACGGAAGTAGTGCTCGTTCAGCGGGCCCGCCGGCTCAGGCTGCACGTGGGACCACTGCACCGTCCAGCGTGTCCACCCGGCGCCGGAGAGCGCGCCAAAGTGCAGCGCCCGGAACGCTTCGTTGACCCCAAACTCCTCGGCCGGCTCCACCGGCGGCAGCGGCGTCACCGAAATGGCACCGTCCGGTGCAGCCGCGACGGCAGCAGGCAAGGTGCGCTCCGGCGCGGCCGCGACAAATTGGGGTGTACCGGCGGCGAGCGCGCCGGCGGCGCTGAGTGACAGCTGATGGACGTGGCGGCGTTTCATGGCACGTGGTGGCGATACAGGGATATGTGGTCCATGTAGTGGAACAGACCGGAGCCCCTGCGGCTCACCACGTGGGAGGAATGGATGAGAGGACGGCCGCCTCGGCCGGAGCAGCAGCTACCAGCTACGTGGTGACGTTCACCTGCGTGCCGTCAGGAGTATTGATGCTCACGCTCCCCCCGGTGCTGTCAGTGACAGTGACACTCGTCGGCGGGGGCGCAACTGGCTGAACCGGTACCACCGGGACAGTTCGCACCACCGCGGGCTGCACGGTCTCCGTTTCGGTCACGGTCTCTTCCACTACCCGCTGGGTGCCTGCACCAGCCTGCCCCGCCGGCTGCACTGTCTCCTCTGTCACTTCACGATGCACCGTGCGCTCGGTCGCCATGAGTTGTGCTCCTTTACATCCGCTAATTCCGCATGTGGATCACATGATCCGCTGCAATCGCAGAGTGGGATGCACAGGCCATGCCACCTGAATTCTAGGGCTCCGCGTTCGAGGTGACCAACGGGCCATAGCCCGTCGACAACACCAGTATCGCGGCTATGCTATCGCCGGTTCATACAACCAATGCATTCTGCGCGCGGATGCGAAGGGTCACCTACGCCTCACCCCGGGCCT
>CADCTC010000267.1:401-27850 GCA_902805635.1 uncultured Chloroflexota bacterium | reverse complement strand
GGCTGCCTGGTCCGCGGCGGCAGCGGCCTGCCCGGCGGCGGCCTGGGTGCTCACCTCGGTGCCGGACTTCTGTGACACCAGCACCTCTATCTGGGCGCGTGCCGCGCTTGCCTGCGCTTCGGCGGCGCTAGCCTGCTCCTCCGCGGCCTGCACGTCGTACTGGCTGGGATTGGCCAGCTTGGAGAGCTGCGCCTCCGCCGTCTTCACGCCTTCGTCAGCGGACTGCAGGTCGAACGCGATTTGCTTGCGCTTGGCGTCCAGTCCCGCTTGCGCCTGCTCCACGCTTAGCGCAGCCGCCTTGACACGCGCCGGGTCGGGGTTCTTGGTCAGGTCCAGCTGTGCCTTGGCCTGCTCCACGCGCAGCTGCGCCTGACGCACGTCCCAATCGGTGGCGCCCGACTCCAGCTTCTCATACGTTGCGCGTGCCTGGTCGCGCTGAATGCGGCGCTGCTCGATCTGCGCCTGCACGTTGTTCACGTTGGCCTCAGCCTGCGCCAGCTGGAGGTCGGCCTGAGTGCGAGACATGAACGGCGAGAGGTTGTCTGACTGCGTCTTCGCCTGATTGCGGGCCTCGATGGCGTCGCCCAGGCTAGCCTGCGCGGCGCGGTAGCCCGCGTCGCCCGCTTCGATGCTCATCTTTGCGATCGCCAGGTCCTCGGCGCGCACCGGCATCTGCGTCACGTTAGTCAGCGCTACTTCGGCCTGGTCCAGTGCCGTCTGGGCGGCCTTTATCGCCTCCGGGCGGTTGCCCTCCTGCGCCTGCTGAAGCTGCACACGGGCCAGCTCCACCTGCGTCGCGGCGATCTTGATCTCCTCGTCCCTGGACTGGGACTGAGCCAGGCGAATCTTCGCCAGGTTGATCTGCCCCTGGAGCACCTGCAGGTCCTCGGCGCGTGGGTTCTTCAGCGCCTCCACCCGCGTGCGTGCAGCCTGCGCGCTTGCTAACGCCGCCGCGGCCTGCTCACCCGCGGCCTTGATCTGCGCGTCCAGGGTGGAGATGCCCTGCGCCGCCGCGGTCGCTTGTGCGGCTGCGGCCTGCGCCTGGTTGGCCGCGCCTTGTGCCTGGCTGGCGGCGCCCTGCGCCTGCGCCGCCACGGCCTGGGCCTGGGCGGCCGCGGCATCGCGCTGCGCGGCGGCCATCGCCACTTCTTCGGTCCGCGGGCCACGCTCCAGCTGCGCCAGGCGAGCGCGAGCCGATTCCAGCCCCGCCTCGGCCTGCGCTACCTGCAAGTCCAGCGTGTAGTGCTCCAGCTGGGCCAGTACTTGGCCGGCCTGCACGCGCTGCCCTACTTCGCCGTTGAGCGTCACTACGCGCCCGGCCCCCTTCGGCAGTACCGCCACAGAGTCAGTCGCTTCCACCGCGCCGCTCGCCTCGAAGGTGCTGCGAACGGTGTCGCGCTTGACCTCGGTGATGGCCACGCTGACCGGCGCCGGGGCCGGGGCGGCCTTGGCGGGCTCCACGGAGCCGCACGCGCTCAGTAGGAGCGTGCCGGTGAGAAGTGTTCCCGCCGCCAGCGCGGCGCTGTTCACGCCGGCCAGTTTCCTTCCCGTTCGCGCTGAGCCTGTCGAAGCGTGTCCTTCGACAGGCTCAGGATGAACGGCGCTGTTGGCCGTTGCTACGCCGGCCGGGATGAGGCGGCGGTTCGGGGTCTTGGCTTCCTCGCCAATCGGACCATTCATGGTCTCGTCCTTTCTGGCCGGAATGCCCGGCGTTACGTCCTTGTCGGAGTCAGGGCTGCTATCGGTTGGTGTGCCGGGCACGCTCGGCGTGGTGGGCGCTGCCGGCTTCTTGCCGGCGCGCGTCACCCACCGGAACAGACGCACCACCAGGTTCTGGAAGTCGTCCACCAGCGTGTACATGGACGGTACGAAGATCAGCGCCAGGAAGGTGGATGTGATCATGCCGCCCATGACTACCACCGCCAGAGGCGCCTGCACCTCAGAGCCTTCCTCCAGCTTCAGCGCCAGCGGGATCTGCGCGAAAATCATCGCCGCCGACGTCATCAGGATCGGGCGCAGGCGGGCCGGGCCGGCATGCAGCAGCGCCTCGGTGCGGCTCATGCCCTGCTTGCGCAGCTGGTTGGCGTAGTCCACCACCAGGATGGAGTTCTTGCCTACTAGCCCGGTCAGCATGATCACGCCGATCAAGCTGAACAGGTTCAGCGTCTCTCGGCTGATCGCCAGCCCGGCCATGGCGCCGACCAGTGCCAGCGGCAGCGCCAGAAGCACCACAATGGGGTAGACCGGAGATTCGTACAGCGCGACCAGCAGCATGTACGTGAGCAGGACCGACAGGCCAATGGCCATGAAGAACTCTTGGAACGTGTCCTGCTGCTGCTCGGCCTCGCCACCCATCTTGTAGCTGGTGCCATCCGGCCAGGTGAGGCCCCTGAGGGTCGCCTCAACCTGTGGCGTGACCTCGCCCAACACCCTGCCTTCGGCCACGGCAGCGCTGATCGTCAGCATGCGCTGCTTGTCCCGGCGCTGGATCTGGCCCAGCGTCGTGCTTGGGTTGATGGTCGCCACCTGGCCCAGCAGCACTTGCCCACCCCTGGCTGGGCTCAGCAGCGGCACGTCGACTAGCCTGTCCAGGTCGTGGCGCACGTCTTCCGTGAGCTGCACCCGAATGTCGATGTCGGTGGCTGTACCTGTCGCCGCCGTTGCGCTGTCCTGGCGCAGCTGGGTCGCCACGCTGCCCGCGTAGGCGGTGCGCACCGTGGAGGCCACCTGCGCGGCGGAGAGGCCCAGGTCAGCCGCCTTCTGCCGGTCGATGGAGATGACGTACTCCGGCGATCCCTGCTTGCCGCTGTTCGCGATGTTCGTCAGCGTGCCCAGCGCGGTGAGAGAGCTCATCACCTGCTCGGCCTGCCGGTCCAGCTGCTGGAGATCATTTCCAAACACGTTGATCTGGATCGGCTTGGTGCCGCCGCCGGCGCCCTCGACCGCCGCTTCGATCCGCACGCCCGGCATACCTGCGGCGAACGTGCCGGCTTCCAGCGCCACCTGCTGCGAGGTGCGCGTGCGGTGGTCCTTCTCCTTGAGCTTGACCGTCATCGTTGCGGTGTGGGAGTTGTCGCCACCCGTGCCGCCGCCAAGGCCACGTCCGACCGAGGTGAAGACCGTCTCTACCTCCGGCACTTTAAGCAGCTTCTCCTCCACCCGCGCCGCCGCGGCGCCGGTAGTGGTTGCGTTGTTGCCCGGCGCCAGCTCGACGGTGACGAAGAAGTAGCCGTTGTCCTGCTGCGGGAAGAACTCGCTCTTGACGATGCCCATCGCCGGCAGCGCCATGCCCAGCACCAGCGCGCCGAATGCGCCGAGCACCACCAGCCACCGCCAGCGCAGTGAGCGGGCGAGGAAGCGACCGTAGAAGCGCTCGATGCCGGCGAACATGCGGTCCCAGCGCTTGCCGAACGCGGCCAGCCAGCCGGTGCCGTGCTCGTCCTCCACGCGCAGCCAGCGCGAGGCCAGCAGTGGTGTCAGAGTGAACGAGACCGCCAGCGAGAAGAGCGTGGCGGCCACCACGGTGAAGCCGAACTGGCGGAAGAACTGGCCGATCTGGCCGGTCATCAGCGCGACCGGCGTGAACACGACCACGTCCACCAGCGTGATGGCAATGGCGGCCATGCCGATCTCACTGCGCCCGTCGATCGCCGCCTGCTGCGGAGACTTGCCCATCTGCAAGTGGCGGAAGATGTTCTCCAGCACCACGATGCTGTCGTCCACCAGGATGCCGACCGTGAGCGCCAGCGCCAGCGTGGAGAGGAAGTTGAGCGTGAAGCCCTGCAGCCACATCACGCCGAACGTGGCGATCAGCGAGGTCGGGATTGCCAGCAGCACGATGAACGTCGAGCGCCAGGAGTGCAGGAAGACCAGCAGCACCAGGCCGGTCAGCACGACGGCTTCGATCAGCGAGCGCTGCACGCCATTCAGCGAGTTCGTGATGAAGGTCGACTCGTCGGTGATGATCTTGACCTGCACCCCGTCCGGCAGCTGCGTGTTGATCAGGTCAACTTCCTTGCGCACGCCGCTCGCGACGCCGGTGACGTTAGACGAAGACTCCTTCTGAATGGAGAGGCTCACCGCGTCGGTGCCGTCCACGCGGCTGAACACCGTCTGCCGCTTGAAGCCTTCGACCACCTGCGCCACGTCGCGCACCCGCACGTTGCCGCCAGCTGGGGCGGCAAAGACCACTGTGTCTTCGACGTCGCGCGCGTTGCGGAACTTGGCGTCTACGCGCAGCGCGTAGTTGCGCGTGGCGCCGTCCACCGTGCCTCCAGGCATGGTGATGTTCTCGGCGCTCAGCGCGCCGCTTACTTGTTGAAGTGTCAGCCCATAGGCGCGCAGCCGGCTTGGATCGACGTTGACCTGGACCTCACGCTGCCGGCCGCCGGCGATGGTCGCCTGCGCGACACCGTCCACGGCCTCCAGGCGGGTCCGCACCCGGTTGTTGGCGATGTCGTAGAGCTGCTCCTGCGGCCGGTCGCCGGACAGGGTCAGGTTCATGATCGGCTGCGCGCCGAAGTCCAGTTTGGAGATAGTGGGCGCCAGAGCGTCGGTAGGCAGCTTGGAGCGCGCCGCGTTGATGCGCTTCTCCACCTCGATCGCTACCGTCTTGGGGTCCGCCTTGTCGGTGAAGATGACCGTCAGCACCGCGACGCTCTCGGATGAGAAGCTGTCCACCCGGTCGAGGTCCGCCAGCCCAGCTACGGCGTCCTCGAGCGGTCGTGTGACCTGGCTCTCGATGACCTCTGGACTGGCGCCCGGATACGCCACGTTCACGACCACCAGCGGGAAGTTGACCTCCGGGAAGAGCTCGACACCCATCCGGGTGTAGCCGATGACGCCGAAGATGAGCACCGAGGTGATCGCCATCAGCATCAGCCAGGGCCGCTGGATGGCGACCTTCGTCAGCCACATGCTGCCGCCCGCTCCGCTCTCGGTGTCGCCACCGGGCGTGCCGTTAGGCGCGCCACCCTGGCCGTTGCGCCCTGGGTGGCGGTCGCCACTGTGGCCGTTCTGTACGTACGTTCCCATGTTCCCTGCACTCCCGCGCGTCGACATCGTCCGCGTCCTATACCGATGAGCCTGCCCAAACATTACGCCTGGTCCCGAAGCGGCGCATCGGTAGCGTGGCTGGACTGCGGCCTGGCCACTTGGCTAGGCACTAGGGTTTAGTAAGCGCCTCGCCCAAGTGTAGGCTAACGCGCAACCGAGGTCCCACCCACTAGCCCCAAAGACGCAGAAAGGCCCCGGCGAGTTGCCGGGGCCCTTACCACTTGCGCGCTCGGCGCGCCTGCTATGCGGCTGCTACTGCGTGGGCAGTCCGCCGGACTTCCAGGCGCGCGTCCCGCCGTCGATGATGGCGACGTTGTTGAAGCCCATCTCCTTGAGCGTCTTGGCGGCCAGCGCCGCCTGCGCGCCGCCGGCACACGTCGTGATCACCGTGGTATTGCGGTCCTGCAGCTTCTGCTCGCGCAGATGCTCCGGTAGCTCGGTATCGGCGCGGAGCGGCAGCATCCCCAACGGGATGTTGATCGCGCCGGGGATCAGCCCCGTCTCCTTCACATCTTCGGGCTCGCGCACGTCGAGCACCACGATGTTTGGGTTCTGCTGGATGCGCTGCTGTGCTTCCTGGGGCGAAACGACCTCGGACCCCTCACGGGCCTCGGCCACCATCTGCTTGAATGTCTTTGCCATGTCGGACACCTTCCTCTCTATTGAGCGGTGAGTGAGGCATTATGCCAACCGCCGCGGCGGCCCTGGCACGCATCGCGCACTCCACGTCGTCACCAAGATGGAATACGATGCGCTCAACGCGCTCGGCGGCGCCCGAAGTCACTGGACGGTGGTAGACGGATTGCGCATCCACGCCCGCGTGTGGCCAGCGGCGCCGCACGCACCGGCGCAGCCTGGAGTGCCGGTCGTGCCCGCGGTACAGGTCGTCCTGGTGCACGGGCTGGCCGTCTCCAGCCGCTACTTCGTTCCGACCGCCGTCCGTCTCGCGCCGCACGTGCGGGTGTACTCACCCGACTTGCCCGGCTGGGGCCGCAGTGAGAAGCCGGCTAGACTGCCGGGTCTCCCAGAGCTGGCGGACGTGCTGGCCGGCTGGATGCGCGCCAACGACGTGCCGCGTGCGGTGCTGGTCGCCAACAGCATGGGCTGCCAGGTCGTCACGCACCTGGCGCGGCGCCACCCAGAGCTCGTGGAGCGCGTGGTGCTGATCGGTCCCACCATGGACCGCCACGCGCGCTCCCTGCCGCGCCAGGCGTGGCGCTTGTTCCTAGACATGCTGCGCGAGCCTCCTTGGTCGTGGGGCATTCACGCGCGCGATGTGCTTGACTGTGGCGTCCGGCGCATCTTCGCGTATGCGCGCCTCGCGCTCGATGACCGGCCGGAGCACCACCTACCGGCAGTGCACGTGCCGGCGCTGGTCGTCCGGGGCAGCCGAGACGCCATCGTGTCTCAGCGCTGGGCCGACGAGATAACCCACCTCCTGCCGCATGGCCGGTTCATGCCCGCACCGGGCGCCGCCCACGCTGTAAATACCAACGCTCCCGATCTCCTGGTCCGGCTGATCCTGCCCTTCATCATGGAGGCACAGACGGCCCCACGGGACGGACCGACCGTGCCGCACGACGTACACGGCACCACGCTGACCGCCCCGTCAGGCACCGGGCGGCTCGCCGCGTAGGAATGCCAGCAGCGCCGCGTTGAACGCCTCCGGGCGCTCCTCCATCGGTACGTGGCCAGCGCCGGCCAGCCGCACCAGGCGTGCGTCAGGCAGCGCGTCCATGAGCTCGTCCCCATGCGCAGGTGGCACCAGGTAGTCGCGATCGCCCCACAGCAGCAGTGTCGGGCACGTAACTCGGCTGAGCGACGGGCGTATGTCCTCGCGCAGTAGTTGGCGCGCCGCCTGCCACAGCGTTAGCGGTCCCGTGCGCAGTGCGTCAGGCAGTACCAGCGGGACGAACCGCGGCGCCGCCACCCAGGCCGCACGCGCCAGTGGCGCCCCGTAGCGCACCAGGGCTCGCCGGTACGGAATACCCGCCGGAGCGACCAGCGCCAGTCGGTCCACGCGCTCCGACTTCTCGGCCGCGAGGCGCAAAGCAACGTAGCCGCCCATCGAATGTCCCACCACGTGCGGCCGCTTCAGCCCAACCTCGTCCATCCATGAGATGAGCCAGCCCGGCGCCTCCGCGAGCGAGTAGCGCCCCAACGGCCGGCGCATCGCCCCAAAGCCTGGCAGGTCCACCAGATACATGCGGAAGTGCGGCGCTACCGCCGGCACCGTCCGCCGCCACCAGCGGCTAGACGCCGACAGCCCGTGCACCAGCACCACCGGCGGGCTTCCCTCATCACCTGCAACCGAATACCGCACCCGCTGCCCGCGCACGATCACACTCTCCACACAAATGCCCGGTGGCGCGGGCGGTCGTGTGCCAGACATCGGCTGCTCCGCCTCCGTCACCGGCCCCAGTTCCTACACCCGCCGCGGCCGGCGCAGCGCGAGGATGTCGACGTCCACCCCTGGACTGAACAGTGCGTGTACCGCTCCAGTAGGCCCCGGCAGACCGTGCGCGCTGAGCAGCGTATCGCACGTCAGCTGCTCCACCGTGGCCGCCTGCAGTGGGTATGGCTGGTGGCGCACCTCGCTCGCCAGCAGCGCGACAGGCCTCCATTGCGTATACAGCAGGTAGCGCTCGACGAAGAAGTGCTCCAACGTGCCGGGCGTAGCCGTGCCGAGTGACTGACCGGTGCGGTAGCGCACCTCTAACCGCGCCGGCACCGGTCCCGGCCGCAGCCGCTCGCTGCGGTAGTGGATCGTGTCTTCCGATCGCGTCTCGCTGGCCTGCGAGTGGTAGTAAGGCAGCTGCCATCCCGCGCGCGCGCCAACCACCGCCGCCAGGTTCGATGCATCCAGAGAGAAGAACCACACTCCCGGCTCGCGGCCCTGGTACTTCACATAGGTGCGTAGGTTCACCTCATAGAAGTCCGACAGTCCCGGCAGCGCCGGCAGCCCGCGCGCCCGGTTGCCCCAGATGCGGAACGGCACCAGCCCAACGTAGGCGCGCCCCTCATAGGTGTCCAGCTCCAGCTGCCGTGGCACCAGCGCCCGCAGCGTGCCGGCCGGCACCTCCCAATGCAGGAACAGCAGGTCGCGCCAGTGCTGCACGCCAAGTGCGATGGTCATCGCCCGCAGGGTACGGCAAGCTCTGGACCGCGCCCACGCGCTGGCCTAGTAGAGCGATCCACCGGGCCCCATCAACTCGATGCGCCGCTTGAGGCTCTGCATGAAGCGACCGACCTGCAGGCCATCGCAGATCCGGTGATCGAAGCTGATGCACACGTTCATCATTGGCCGGATCGCGATGGCGTCGTCCGCGGTCACCACCGCCCGTTTGACGATTGCCTCCATCGTGAGGATCGCCGCCTGGGGCTGGTTGATGATCGGCTGCGACAGGATGGAGCCCAGCGCGCCTGTGTTGTTGAGCGTAAAGGTGCCGCCTTGCACGTCGTCCGGCCGCAGCTTTCCCGCGCGCGCGCGCGTCACCAGCTCGTTCAGCGCGTGCGCTAGGCCTGCCACGTTGAGGCGGTCGGCGTCTTTGATTACCGGCACCACCAGGTTGTCCTCCAGCGCCACCGCCACGCCCAGGTTGATCCGTTTCTTCAGTGCCACCTGGCCGCGGCCGTCTGTCTCCCGCCAGGTGCTGTTGAGGATCGGGTGCTCTCGCAGTGTTTCTACCACCGCTTTGCACACGAACGGCACGTAGCTCAGGTCGATCCCCTCGCGCTGGCGGAACGCGTCGCGATCCTGCTGGCGCCACTTCACCAGCCCCGACACGTCGGTTTCGACATAGGTCCACGTGTGGGGTGACGTCTGCACGCTGCGCACCATGTGCTCCGCGATGGCGCGCCGGATCGGCGTGAGCGGCACTAGCTCTTCGTCTCCTCCACCAGCCGCAGGCTCCCCTGGCGCGGTTGGCGCGCTTGCGCTGTGCTCAAGCCAACGCGCCGGCGTTGGCGGCGCTGCCGGCAAGAATGGCGCACCGGCCGCACCGGCGGCACTGGCGGCCGTGCCCGCCCGCTCGTCGAGGTATGTCAGGATGTCTTCCTTGCGTACGCGTCCGTCCGTGCCGGTCCCGCGTACCAGTCCCAGGTCGATGCCGTGCTCGCGGACCAGCCGGCGCACCAGCGGTGACGTGCGCCGTCGCACGTCGTTGCCGCCCGCCTGAGCCTCATCCAACGCTCCGGCGCCATCGCCCGCCGCCAGTTCCCCGCTCGGTGTCGGCGGTCTCGCTGCCCGTCGTCCCATCTCACCAGACGCCGGCGCCGGAGCGCCGCCCGTCGCGTCCTCCACCACCGCTAGCGTGGCGATCTCTGCGCCAATCGCCACGGTCTGCCCTTCAGCCACCAGCAGCCGGGCAACGCTGCCTTCGACCGGGGACGGGATCTCAGAATTGACCTTGTCGGTGACCACCTCAGCCAGCGGCTCGTTTTGGCCGACCGCCTCGCCCTCGCGCTTGAGCCACCGCACCACCGTACCCTCCAGCACACTCTCGCCCAGCTTGGGCATGGTCACGCTGACCGTCGCGACGCCCGCTGCTGTTGTCACTCGCTATTCCCCTCACGCCTTTGCCGGCGAAGTGTCATCCCGAACGCACCAGCGCACTGGGAATCCCCCGCGCGGCCGAATCCTTCGCTCCGCTCAGGATGACAGATCGGACGCACTTCGCTCAACGCGCAAGACCACAGGCAGCCTGGCGGCGGCTACGCCGTGTCAGTGTGGGGCGTCCTCAGAGCCGTGCGGATCGCCTCGATCGCCGTCGGGTTCTCCAGGCCGGTCAGGTCACCCAGTTCTTGCTTTTCCAGGCAGAGCGAGCGCACCACCCGGCGCATCACCTTCGCATTACGCGTCTTTGGCAGCTCGCCCGTGAAGAGCACTCGCCCTGGTCGCAGCGTCTTCCCCAGCACCGCTACCACCGCCTCCGTGATCTCTGCGGCCAGCACGCCGTTCTGTCCCATACCCGCCGCGGACGGCTTGAGCACGCAGCACAGCAGCACGTCTTCACCCTTCAGCTCGTGTGGCACGCCCACCGCCGCCGCTTCCGCCACCGCCGGGTGAGTCATCGCCGCTGACTCCACTTCCGCCGGGCCCACGCGCTTGCCCGCCACCTTGAGCGTGTCGTCAGAGCGCCCGTGAATGAACCAGCTCCCGTCTTCGTCCACCAGCGCCCAGTCGCCGTGCACCCACGTGCCCGGCAGCGCTGCCCAGTAGGTGCTGAGGTAGCGCTCGTCCGCGGCCCGCGCGCCCTCGCTCTCGCCGCGCTGGTCATCCGCCGCTGGACCACGCCAGAAGCCTTGCGTCATTCCCACCCACGGCTGGCGCACCACCAGCTCCCCCACCTGGCCGCGCACGCTGTTTCCGCCGGCGTCCACTACGTCCGCCACCATGCCGGGCACCGGGCCGCTGAATGAGCACGGCTTCTGCGGCTCAATGGTCGTGCAGCCGACGATCCCGCCCCCAATCTCAGTGCCGCCGGAGTAGTTGATCACCGGGCAGCGACCTTCCCCCACCTCTCGGAAGTACCACCACCACGCGTCCGGGTTCCACGGCTCGCCCGACGACGCCAGCGCACGCAGACTGGAGCGGTCGTGCCGGCGCACGTGCGCCACGTCCTGGCGCATCAGCGCGCGGATCGCGGTCGGCGCAATGCCGAGCACCGTCAGGCGATGGCGGTCCACCATGTCCCACACCCGGTTGGGACCGGGCCAATCGGGCGCGCCGTCGTACAGGAACGCGGCGGCTCCACGCAGCAGCGCCCCCTGGATCAGCCACGGCGCCATCATCCAGCCCATGTCCGAGTACCAGAACACCCGGTCCTGGCCGATCGCGCCCCTCCCGTCATGCTCGCCCCAGTCACCGGGCTGCACGTCGAAGCACAGCAGCTGGTCGGCGGCCGCCTTGAGCGGAAAGCCCGCATGCACGTGACGCGCGCCCTTTGGCTGGCCGGTAGTCCCCGATGTGTAGATGATCATGTACGTCTCGTCTGCGCCCGTGTCTTCGGGAGCACACACTGCCGGCTGCGCTGCTACCAGCTCATCCCACCACACATCGCGACCCTCGCACCACGGGACTACGGGAGCCCCACCCGCGCGGTCCCCAACCCGGCGCACCACCAGCACCTTCTCGACCGTCGGAGATACCGCCACCGCCTCGTCGGCAATCCGCTTCATAGCGACCACCTGCCCGCGCCGGTAGAAGCCGTCCGCCGTCACCAGCAGGCGCGCTCCCGCGTCGTTGAGCCGGGCCGCCACCGCGCCCGCGCCGTAGCCCGAGAAGATGGGTGTGAAGATCGCGCCGATGCGACCGCACGCAAGCATCGCAATAGCGCACTCGAGCGTCAGCGGCAGGAAGATGCCGACACGGTCGCCGCGACCAATCCCCAGCGCCTTCAGCCCGTTTGCCGCCCGCCCCACCTCGTCCAGCAGTTCCCCATAGGTGAGCTCCCGACCCCGTCCGTCTTCACCCTCCCAGATCAACGCCGCAGTGTCACCCCTTCCCTCAGCCACCCACCGGTCAAGCCCCGCCGCGGTGTAGTTGAACCCGGCGCCAGGGAACCACACTGCCCACTCCTTGCCGCGTGAAAGGTCCAGCGTTTGCGTCGGCGCACGCGTCCAGATGATCCCGAGCTCGCGGACCATCTCTTCCCAGAACCACGCCGGCTCGGCGGCCGCGCGCTCGCGGAAGGCGCCAAGCGTCGGAAAACACAGCCGGCGCAGCATCACCGCGAGCCGGCTGCGCTCCCAATGTCCCTCAGACGGCCGCCAGGCAAAGGCGTCAGCGCCGCCCGCTATTGCGCTGTCGGTGTTCACTACTCCCCGCTCCCCATTCTAGGGCCACGCGCGGCACGACCTCAGTGGGCAGCAAGCAGGGTGCCGTTTACTAGCCGGCCGAGAGGCGCTCGATCACCTGCGCCATGCGGTCGTGATGCGAGCCTTTCCAGTACACGTGTCCGCAGCCGGTGCACCGCGCGAACTCTTCGTAGTACAGCCGCGTTTTCGGCTCCAGTTGGTCGAGCACGTCCGCTTTCGCCACGCGTTCAAGCAGCCCGTTGCAACGCGTGCAGCGGGTGAACGGCGCTACCGCATGG
This sequence comes from uncultured Chloroflexota bacterium, assembly GCA_902805635.1. GTDB lineage: Bacteria > Chloroflexota > UBA11872 > UBA12225 > UBA12225 > CADCTC01. The sequence goes on along the minus strand of CADCTC010000267.1, from coordinate 15,698 downwards.
AGAAGGTCGAAGCGCCGCAGCACCTCCACAATCTGCGCGTCCGGATCGGTCGCCCACACGTGGTAGCCGCGTGTCACGTTGCCGCGCTTCAGCAAGCCCCGGTCACGCGTCAGCAGGATGCGCTCCTCGTCGTGCGATATACGCGCCAGGTCTGGATCGTCGGCCTGGTTCCAGTACAGCGTGTCGAAGCCAAGCAATCGCAAGTGCGCCGCCAGCCGCCCCAGGTGAACGTCCAGCACGAACCGCGCTTCCCTCTGCGGCGTGGGCCGCACCAGTGACGTGTCGGAGACGTCGATGCGCCGGAATGCCGGGTAGACCGTGATGCGGTCCCCGTCGGCCACGCAATAGGTGAAGTCAACCGGTTCGCCATTCGCCAGCACCAGGTCCACTTCCGTGTGCGGCACCCCCTGTGACTCGATCACGTCCTTCACCGAGTCGCGCTCTCGTAGTGCGAGCGCGACTGCCCCCAGCCGCTTCGAAGCCGGCAGGAAACTGCTCAGCTCCGCGTAGAACCGGACCGTGATGTGAATGAGCGTGGACATGGCAGGGAGGAGCCGGGTCTGCTCGGCCCGTAAACACTACCCTGTCGTCCCCAACCTATACTCGCCAGATGACCGAGCAGTATCGCTTTCCCTTGGTGCCCGGACCGGTGCGTGTCCCGGAGCAGGTGCTGGCCGCCCGCGGGCGAGACTACCCGTCGCCAGACCTCGATGATGGCTTCTTCACTCTCTACGCGCATGTCCAGCAACAGCTTCAGCAGATCATGGCTACCCGCCACGCCCCCGCCGTGATGCTCGGCGAAGCGATGGTGGTGCTGTGGGGGGCCATGAAGAGCGTCATCGCTCCTGGCGACCGGGTGTTGGCCCTCTCCACCGGTCTGTTCGGAGACGGCTTCGCCGACATGGCGCGCGGACTTGGGGCAGAGGTACGCCTGCTGAGCTTCGGAGACCACGCCACCATCGACCCGCAGCGCGCCGAAGATGCTGCACGCGACTTTCGACCGCAGCTCGTCACCGCCGTGCATTGCGAGACCCCGTCCGGGGTGCTCAACCCCATTCAGGAGGTGGGCCAGGCGCTCCACCGGCAGGACGTCGGCCTGTTCCTGGTGGACGCCGTGGCGAGCATCGGCGGCGCGCCGCTCGATGTCGACGCGGCGCGCATCGACCTGTGCCTGCTCGGCACGCAAAAGTGCCTCTCCGCGCCACCCGACCTCGGCATCGTCTCGGTAAGCCCCCGCGCCTGGGGCACAGTCCGGCGGGTGGCCTATCAAGGCTATGACGCACTGGCGCCATTCGAACGCGCCGTCGAGCAGCGGCTGTTCCCCTACACCCACTCCTGGCATGCGCTCGCCGGCCTGGAGGTCGCGTGCCGGCTGCTCCTAGAAGAGGGTCTGCCGGCGGCGTTCGAGCGCCACGAGCGCGCGGCCGCGTTGTGCCGCCGGCGCGGGAGCGAGTTGGGCTTGGAGCTCTTTCCGGCAGATGAGCACTACTCGTCGCCGACGTGCACGGCCTTCAGAGTGCCCGAAAGGCACCCCTGGCCGAGCCTGAGCGCCCAGTTCCGCGAGCGCGGCGTCGCGGTCGGCGGCAACTACGGCAGGTTGGCGGGCAAGAACTTCCGCATCGGCCACATGGGCACCCAGGCGGACGAGCAGCTGGTCTCCGCGGCTATGGACGTCATCGCCGAGGTACTTCGCTGACCGCGATGACGGGCGCCGCTGTAAGAGCGGCAGCTAATCAAAGGGATAAACAAGATGTCAGTTGCAATCGATCTGAGCGGCAAGAACGCGCTAGTGACGGGCGGGAGCCGTGGCCTGGGCGCCGCGATGTGCCGGCTGCTGGCGGAAGCGGGCGCTGCCGTGGTGGTCCATTACTCTTCTGCGCCCGATCGCGCCAAGAAGGTCGTAGAGAGCATTCACCGCGCCGGCGGCCGCGCTGTGGCCGTCCAGGGAGACTTCCACCGGCCCGACGATGTCGACCGCGTCGCCGCCGAGGCGCAGGCGCAGCTGGGTAACATCTCGATCCTGGTCAACAACGCGGGGCGCGAGGAGGCGCTCGGACCGGCGCTTGAGCTGGGCTGGCCCGCGTTCCAGGGCATATTCGAGCTGAACGTGCGGTCGGCCTACCTACTGACGCGCGCTCTGGCGCCCGGGATGCGCCGCGCGAAGTACGGCCGCGTGATCAACATCCTCTCCATGGCGGCGCACGGCTATCCCAAGAACATGGCTGCGTACTCGACCGCCAAGACCGCCTTCGCCGGACTGACCAGGTCGTTGGCCGTGGATCTGGGGTCGGAGGGGATCACCGTCAACTCGGTGTCTCCCGGCTGGATCCCGGTAGAGCGGCACGGCCCCGGCACACTGCCCGGTCGCTTGGCCACCGCCGCGCGCACGCCGCTTGGCCACTTGGGCGCTCCTGATGACGTGGCCGGCGCCGTGCTGTACCTTGCCTCTCCGCTGGCCGGCTTCATCACCGGGGTCGAGATCCCCGTGTGCGGCGGTAGCCAGCTGATCGGGTAGCCGCGCGGCCCCACCACCAACAACTGCACAGGCCCCTGCCCATTGCCACGGCCTCTACCGCCTTGACGTCTTTTATGTTTAGTGATAAACCATGAGAGGTACACGGAGGTACCGAGATGACAACAGTAGCTGAGACCAACCCACACGCGGCGACCGGACAGCAGCAGCGCGACGCGGTGCTCGTGGCGAATGCCCACACCGTCATGGAAGGCGCAGGCGTACCGGTGACCCGCGTGCTGCCGTCGCGTGAGGCGACCTACCGCATGGTAGATCCATGGCTGCTGCTGGACGAGTTCAAGATGGACTCGTTTGGTGGTGCGGAAGCGTTCCCGCCGCACCCGCACCGCGGCTTCGAGATCGTGACGTATATGATCGAGGGCACCGGCCACCACACCGACAGCGAGGGAAACGAGGGAGTCGTGGGCTCCGGCGGCCTGCAGCGCATCACCGCTGGGCGTGGCATCTGGCACGGCGAAGGTGGCGGCGACACGCCGGAGCGGGTGCACGGCTTGCAGCTGTGGATCAACCTGCCCAAGGCGCTCAAGAAGATCGATCCTGCCTATCAGCCGGTATCCGCCGAGCAGATTCCCGAACGCACCATCGGAGGCGCGCGCGTGCGAGTGCTGGTAGGCGAGGGATCGCCGACGCAGCTGCAGACGCCGGCGGTCTACTACGACGTGCGGCTGCCGGCCGGCGGCAACACGACTCTTCCCGTGCCGGCCGGCTTCCAAGGCTTCGCCTTCGTGCTCGGCGGTGCTGGACACTTCGGCGCCAATAAGCTCGCCGCGCGCGAAAAGCAGAATGTCGTGCTCGGTCCCGGCGGTGACTTCCCGGTCAGCGCCGGACCCGACGGCGCCTGGTTTGTCCTCGCCGCTGCCCAGCCCATCCGCGAGCCCGTCTACTTCAACGGCCCCTACGTCGACTGACCCTACACCTGCAGGTGCAGCGGCTTGAGGCGGTCGAGCTCCGTCTGGAGCTCGGCCGCGAGCCGCTGCTTACGCTCCTCCAGTAGGAAGCTATGCCGGACCGCGTTCAGCAGGATGCCGTCCACCGCCTGCACGTCCGCAGCAGTGAAGCCGAACGCCGTGGCGAGCAGCACGACCTCTTCCTCCAGCGTCGTGTTGAACAGGGCCGGGTCGTCTGAGTTGACCGTCACCGGCACGCCGAGGTCGTGCAGGCGGCGCAGCGGATGCGCCGCCAGGTCTGGATAGATACCCAGAAGCACGTTGCTCGTGGGGCACACTTCCAGTGCGATCTGGCGCTCGGCCAGCGTGCGCACCACGGCGGGGTCTTCGATTGCCCGCACACCGTGGCCGACCCGTTCGCCGCCTAGCTCGTAGATGGCTGCGCGCACCGCGCCCGGTCCCGCGAGCTCCCCCGCGTGGGGCACGCAGTGCAGCCCGGCCTCGCGGCCGCGTTCGAACCACGGCACGAACGGTGCGGCGCTGCCGCCCGTCTCCAAACCTGCCAGCCCAAGCGCGACAACCCCCCGCGGCATCTCCTGAATGGCGAGCCGCGTCACGTATGGGTAGTACACGTCTGGCTCGCGGGAATCGCGCACGATGTCGAAGATCCACGACAGCTCCACGCCATGCTCGACGCGAGCTCGTTCGCGTCCACGCGCGAGCCCGGAGAGAAAGACGTCCTCCGCGATTCCGAGTGATAGGCCGTGCGTGCTGGGAGAGAAGGTGACTTCCGCATAGCGCACTCGCTGGCGCGCCAGCGTCGCCCCCAGCTCGGCTACCACTAGCTCATAGTCATCCTGGGTGCGCAGGCAGCGCGTGATGGTGACGTACACCTCCACAAAGTGCCGGAAATCGCGGAAGACGAACCACCGACGCAGCCCCTCGACCGTGTCGGCCGGCAGCGATACGTGGTTGCGCGCCGCCAGGCGCAGCAGCGTTTCGGGAAGGATCGCCCCTTCCAGGTGCAGGTGTAGCTCGGCCTTCGGCGCGGCGCGCAGGTACGTTTCGAGCGACACCCGACTACGTCGCCGGTGTGCCGCCGCGCAGCTTGGCCAGGATGGCCGCTTGCTTCTCCCGCTCCTGGCGCGACCGGTCGGACATGCCGGCGCTACGGTCTGCCGCCTTCGGACGCGCCTGTCCAAACCGGGCCGCCAGGTCTTCTAGCGTGGCCGGTTGATCTCCGGAGGGCTGTGGCTCCGGCTCCGGCCCCGAGACGTGGACCGGCCGCGGCGGCTCCATCACCTGCGGAGGCGGCGGAGTGCCGGGCCCGTCGTCACCCGCGCCTTCACCGGGGCGCAGTCGGTCCTTGTCCGCCCCTCGTCCCATAACGGCCCGCGGGGCAGCGTTGAGCAGGCGCGCCATCGGGTGGCGGGGGTCCATCAGCTCGCGCCGTATCGCACGCGCGCCGTGTCGTGCAATCTCCGCCGGAGATGGTTGGGCGCCCGCTGCCGGTTGCGCCGATCCTGGCCGCGCCGTACCCGGTCGTCCGGCCAGCGGTGTGGCTGGCCTCGGTGTGCCTATCCTTGGCCCCGTCGCGGTCCGCCCACCCTGCTGGACCGCGGGCCGGGCCAAGGGCGCCTCAGGCCTGGTGGTCCTTCTGGGTTCGGCCTGGACCCGTGGCGCCGGTTCGGCGAGCTCGCGCGGCGCGGGCTCGGCCTGGCGGGTCTGCGGGGCGGAACCCCCTGTTGCGGCCGCAACAGGGGGTTCCGTTGTGGGCGGTGGCGCGCTCTCGCTCGGCCTGTTCGCTCCGAGACCGGCGCCAGCATCGTTGGCCGCGTGCGCCTCTTCCGAGGGACTCGCTGCCGTGGTTTCCGTGGTTCCGGCGGCTGCCGCAGCAGCCTGCTCCGCCATCGCTGCCACCTCGCCGGCCTGGGCCGCAGCTGCGACCGTGCCCGGACTCAGCCGCGCCACCAGCGCCAGGTTGATGTGCCGGCGCTCCGGATCCACGCCGATGACGCGCACCTGCACTTCGTCGGCGTCCTGCACCACGTCTTCCACGCGCTCCACGCGATGCCCGGGCAGCAGCTGGGAGATGTGGACCAGGCCGCGGAACCCCAGGAAATCCACAAACGCGCCGTACGCGGTGATCCGCGCGACGCGCCCGAGCGCCACCGTTCCGATGCCCGGCAGCGGCCTGCCCGCTTGTCGCGTGGTGTCCACGCGCGGTGGCGTGAACGCGTAGGGCCGCCGGCCGCCGAACTCGAAGCGAGTTCCCCGCAGCGCTTCTTCGTCTACCGCCGCCCCTCCCAGACCGCCACGTGCGCCGCCACCACCGGGGGATTGAGCGCTCTCAGTGAGCGATTCGGGCGCAGCCCCGACACCCGCGCGCGGCTGCGGCGGAACGGCTGATTGAGTTCCATCCGCATCGAAGCGACTTTCCATTGCGGCGCACCACGTGGCCCTTCTCAACCGATTCTAACGGGTAGGGGCCGGGACGGCGGATTACGGGCATGTGAGGGACGCCGACACGGGCCCTTTCTCTGCCGTGTCTCTTGCGCCGGCAGGACGTATAGTGTCGCCGCCATGCAAGATCCCTACGCCAAGCCGTTGACGACGCCCTCAGAGACCGACGGGCGTTTCGCGATGCGCCAGAACCGCATCACCAAGATAGAGACATACCTCGTGAAGCCGCGCTGGCTCTTCCTCGAGATGCACACTGAGGAGGGCATCGTTGGCCTGGGCGAGCCAATCCTCGAAGGCAGGGCGCTCACCTGCCAGGTCGCCGTCAAAGAGCTCGAGCCGTGGCTGATCGGCGAGGATCCCACCCGCGTGGTCCACCTCTGGCAGGCCATGTACCGGCACGCGTTCTACCGTGGTGGAGAGATCCTCACCAGCGCGCTCTCCGGGATCGAGCAGGCTCTGTGGGACATCTACGGCAAGATGATGGGCGTCCCCGTCTACAAGCTGCTAGGTGGGCCCACGCGCGACAGGATCCGCATCTACGGCACCGCCGGCGGCCGCACCCCCGAGGCGGCGGCGGAGAGCGTGCGTGAGGCGGTGGCGCTGGGCTTCAACGCAATTAAGACCGGCGTCGGCCGCGGCCGGCGCGGCCGGCTGATCGAGACCGAGCAGTTCACCGACGACGCCGTGGACATCTTCGCCGCTATGCGCGAGGCCGGTGGCAAGGAGGTGGATATCGCCATCGACTTCCACGGCGCCGTGCCGCCCCAGACCGCCAAGCGGCTGGTCAAGGCGCTTGAGCCGTACCACCCCTTCTTTATTGAAGAGCCCGTGCAGTGGCAGAACGTCGACGTCCTAGCCGACATCACGCATTCCACCCACATCCCCATCGCCACCGGCGAGCGACTCTTCACCAAGTGGGGCTTCCGCGAGGTGCTGGAGAAGCGCGCTGCCAGCATCCTCCAGCCGGACCTCTCCCACGCCGGGGGCATCATGGAGACCCGCCTCATTGCCGGCATGGCCGAGGCCTATTACGCTGGCCTGGCGCCGCATTGCCCCCTCGGCCCCATCGCCTTCGCCGCCTGCGTGCAGCTGGACGCCACCATCCCCAACTTCCTCTGCCAGGAGGGCGGCCGCCACGCCACCCCCGCCATGGACGGCTACCTCAAGACTCCCTTCCGCCACGAGAACGGCTACCTGCCGCTTCCCACCGCCCCCGGCCTGGGCATCGAGCTCGATCACGAGGCGCTCCAGGACAAGCTTGGCCACGACTGGCAGAACCCCAAGGCCTGGGCCGAAGACGGCAGCGCCATCGACTGGTAGCTCTACCGGCCCAGACCGTTGTCCTCAGAATCTGCAGAAGGTGAGTTGATCGCATGGCACCAGGCATCCACTTCGCGGTAGGTGCAGCCATCTACGGCGAGCTGAAAGAGAGCGACATTGCCCTCACCGCCGCCTTCGGCTTCCCCGGCATCGAGCCGTACCGCTCGCTGAGCATGGGTTGGGTCGAACGGCCGCAGGAGTTGAAGGCGCTGCTCGATCGGCACGGGGTCACCCTGATCACGTGCTCCAACGGCGGTCCCGACCAATCGACCGACTTCATCGACCCAGCAGCGCGGCAGCAGACCATCCACGACCACGTCGCCTTCTGTCGCGACTTCCTGTCCGTCTTCGGCTGCAGGTGGTTCAAGATCAACATGGGCCGCCGTCCACCCGAAGGCACCACCCCCGAGCAGGTCGCTCACATCGCGGATACCATCAACGAGCTCGGCAGGCGCACGCGCGAGATGGGGATCACCATTGCGCCGCATCCCCACATCTGGGGACCCATCGAGCGGCCTGAAGAAGTGCGCCGCCTACTCGATCTCACCGACCCGGCGCTGGTTGGCTGGGTGCCCGACACTGCTCAGCTCAACCTCGGCGGCGGCGACCCGCTCGAGCTCATCCGCGACTACTACGATCGCTTGGCTGCGATCCACTGGAAGGACTCCAAGGCCTCCTACCGTGGATTCACAGGCCCCACTCCCACCCAGGAGATGCACCGCCAAGAGATCCTCTACAAGGACCTCGGCGCCGGTGGCGTCGACCACCCCGGTATCTGGCAGCTACTCCTCGAGCGCGGCTACCAGGGCTGGATCACGCTCGATCTCGACCCGCCGCGGCCCAGCGAGGGCGAAGGCTCGCCAGAGGACAAGCTGCGCATCAACCATCGCTACCTGGTCGAGACACTCAAGGTCGGAACACTATAGGTCCGAATCCTCTGGTTCACCCTGTGGACCAGCCCGCAGGACGGGCAAGAGCGGCGGCACCAGCACAGATGCATGGGATAAGGCGCAGAGTGGGTGATGCGCTGGTGCTTACGGGGCACGCCGCCGTTTGCGCCGTGATCGGCGTGTTCGTCCTCCTCATTGGCTTCCTGATTACCCCTAGCTCGTACCCCTCCGGGCCGCAATTCGCCGCAGCCCAGCTCTATGTGAGGTCGGCTCGGCTGCTCTCCGATGCCTTTCCTCTCGTCGCGGCCGGCACCCTGCTGGGTGGGCTCGCGCTGATCCTGAGTGGCGCTTCCCTCCGCCGCGCAGGAACCGCCGTGTGGGCAGCCCACGGCGTCTGGTGGCTCGCGCTCGCCGGCACGTACGTGTTGGGCGCCGTCGCCGGCGCCTACCGGGTGCCGTTCATCTCGCACTGAGCTTCTGCTGAGCCGCCGTGGAGGGTGCTCAAGTGCTGGTCCCCGCTCGCGACTTTGCCTAGCGCCCTCTTCAGGCGCTAGTGCGTCAGGCCGTGCAGTCTCCCATCCTTGATCACCGCGGCCACGTCCAGGAGCACCCGCAATGAGTCCAGCGGGTTCCCCTGTACCAGCAGCAGGTCCGCCTTGCGGCCCGGCGCCACGGTGCCGATCTCGTCCGCCAGGCCAATCGCTCCGGCCGGGATGGCCGTCACCATGCGCAGCACCTCCGCCGCCGGTACGCCGCCGCGTTCACCTACCAGCACCGCTAGCCAGGGCAGGTCCGGGCACGAGTCCGGCCACTGGCCGAAGATCGAATCAGTAGAGAAGAAGCTAGGCACCCCCAGCTCCATGCCGCGCCTGAACCAACGCCAGCGCTCTTGCGCCGCCTCCAGGCGGAGCTGCTGCCCCTGGGTCAGTGTGGCGTCCAGCGGCAGCTCCGCCAGCTCCCGGTCCGGCACCGTCGCCATGTTGCGGTAGATGCCCCGCGCCGCCATCTGCCGTGCCACCTCCTCGTCAAACGCGGTGCCGTCGCCAGTCGCGTCCAGGAAGTTGCCGTGCTCCACCGTGTCCACCCCCGCTTCTACCGCCGCGGCGATGCCCGCCGTCCCCAGGCAGTGCGCGGCCACCCGGCGGCCCAGCCGGTGCGCGTCGTCCACCATCGCGCGCAGTTCGTCCACCGAGAACTGCGGCGCCCCGGGATTGGTGCCCGGTGTCATCCGTCCCCCGGTCGCCATCACCTTGATGAAATCCACCCCCTCCTTGACCAGGCGGCGCACCAAACGGCGAGCTTCCTCAGCCGAGTCAGCCTCTGCCCCACAGACCCATAGGTGCCCCGCCGTTGACGTAATCGGCGGCCCGCAGGTGAGGATGCGCGGGCCCTGCAAGAACCCCTCTTGGATGCCGTCGCGCAGCGCGCCAAGGAAGGTGCCCCGGCTGCCGCAGTCGCGCACTGTCGTGACGCCGGCCTTCAGCAGGAGGCGCGCGTGGTACGCAGAGCGCACCAGCAGGGCGTGGTCGTCGAACGCACGCGCGTGCTCGAATATGCTCTCACCCGTCCGGTACATGAGGTGAACGTGGCCGTCCACCAGACCCGGCAGTAGCGTTGCGCCGGGGTACTCCAACACCCGTGCGCCCGACGGAGCGGCCAGCTCACGCGCGGCCCCGACTGCAGCGATGCGGTCCCCCTCGACCACGACCGCAGCATCCTCGATCGGCGCCCAGTCCGGCAGGCACGTGAGCACACGCGCACATCGCACGTACAGCAGACGCTGCCCGCCGGCTCCCAATCCGACGTCCTGACCGGGCGCGGGCGACTCAGGCTGCACCGATGCCCGCCGCCAGCTCACGGTGGTAGGCGAAGACGCCCGGTATGCCGCCCGTGTGCACGAAGACACTCGGGCCGGCCGAGAGCGCTCCTCCACGCGCCAGCGCCAGTAGCCCCGCCATCGTCTTGCTCGTATACACCGGGTCTAGGAGCATGCCCTCGGTGCGTGCCGCCAGTGTCGTGGCCGCCAGCCCCTCTTCCGAGACGTGGCCATACCCCGGCCCGATGTGGCCGTCCCGAATGTCTATCTCGTCCGGCGAGAGCGCGCAGTCGAGCCCGTACGTCTCCGCCGCCAGGCGGGAGAGCGCCAGCACCCGCTCGGCGACCTGCGCCGCCGGGGTGATGATCGAGATGCCGGTCACCCGGGTGGTGATGCCGAGCGCCTTCAAGCCGCACGCGAACCCGGCATACGTCGTCCCCGAGCCGGCGCACAGCACGACCGATGCTGGCTGCTCCGGCAGCCCGTCCATTTGCGCGGCCAGCTCCAGCGCGCCCCCCATATAGCCAACCATCGCCTTCAGGGCCAGCTCCACGTACTGGCCCGTGATGCGGTACGGGCGCCGCCCCTGCGCTCGGAGCTCCTGCTCCACGCCATCCAGCACGCGCTGCACTTCCAGCAAGTCGCCCACCTGCACCATCCGCACGTCCGCGCCGTACAAGTGCTGAAGCAGCAGGTTCCCCTGCATCTCGGGGTGCAGCCCCGCGTTCACCACCAGCGTGCAGCCCAGCCCGAGCTTTGCCGCCGCCGCCGCCACCGCCCGGCACTGGTTCGACTGCGCGTCGGCGCCGGTCATCAGGCAGTCCGCCCCCTCGGCTATAGCCTCGCCGAGCAGGTACTCCAGCATGCGCACCTTGTTTCCCCCCAGCGCGAACCCGGTGAGGTCGTCACGCTTGGCGTAGAGCGGCGTGCGCTCCGCGATCCCGGCTGCTGCCGAGAGGCGGGGGCACGCCTCGAGCGGCGTAGGCAGTGTGCCCAGCGCAACGCGAGGACGCGTCGCCAGGAAAGCTGCGAGCGAGCTTGCTGCGTACTTGGATTGAAGTTGGGCGGGAGCCGCGGCGGAGATCGTCCGCCGCTCCGTGTCTGTAGGTGCCTGCGCGATCACGCAGGCAGGGTACAGCATGCTCAGCCGAGCGAACATTGGCCGGCTGCCGGCTGGTGGCAGCGCCCGGCAAGTGCTACTACGTGAGGTGACGATCGGCACAGATGTCCGGGAAGGCCAGGTACGTCATGCCTGACACACCAAACGCTCAGATGCCGGGCGTCGCTCTTGCCGGGACGCCCCGGACCTACGTCGGCGCGTACGCGCTCTGTGTCCGCGATGATCGCCTGCTGCTCGCGCGAATGGGCCCTGGCACCGTCGATGTTGGGAAGTGGACACTGCCCGGGGGCGGCCTCAATTGGGGCGAAGACCCTGCTCACGGGGTACTACGCGAATTGGACGAGGAGACGGGCCTCGCGGGAACAATCATCGGCCTGGCGGGCGTCTACTCTCGCGCTAACCTGCGCTCGCCGGATCGGCCGCGCGACCCCGTCCATCACCTTGGCATCGTCTACACGGTTGAGGTGCGCGGCGCCGAGTTGCGCCACGAAGTGCGCGGCTCCACCGACTTCTGCGCCTGGGTGCCTTTGACCGACCTGGCTACCCTAGCGCTCGTCCCACTAGCAGCGTACGCTGCCACGCTAATCGCTAGCTAGCAATCGCCCAAACGGGACGGCAACGTTGGGCCAGTGGAGCCTGGACGCTTCCTGGTCCTGTAGGACGATTACCCCAGCTGTCCCAGCACGTCGAACAGCTCTTTGTTAACCACCGCCTCGCGACGCGGCGCCTCGCCACGCAGCACCCGCATGACCTCGCGCGCGGCTTCGCGGCGCCTTTCCACATTGGAGACGTCGGACACCGACGCGATGTGGGGGGTGACCACCACGTTCGGCATCGTCAGCAGCGCGTTGGCGGGATCGACCGGCTCCTGCTCGAACACGTCAAGCCCCGCGGCGCGGATCGTCCCCTCCCGCAGCGCTGCGATCAGTGCCTGCTCGTCGACCACCGGTCCCCGCGACGTGTTGATGAGCACCGCCGTCCGCTTCATGCGGCGCAGCTGCGCCTCGCCGATGAGGTGGCGCGTCGTGGGCAGCAGCGGCGTGTGGATTGACACAAAGTCGCTCTGCTCCAGCAGCTCGTCCAGCGACGTCAGTTCCGCCCGCGCCGCGGCTGCCGACTCCGCCGTGGCGACGGGGTCCGCTGCGATGATGCGCAGCCCAAATCCGCGAGCCCGTTGGGCCACCGCCCGCCCGATGCGGCCCAGCCCAACCAGGCCGAGCGTGGCGCCGTTCAGCTTTCGCGGCGGGTTCGCCACCAGGTCGGTTGCTGCCTGCCGCCACTCGCCGCGCCGTGTGCTGCCGTCCAGGAATACCAGCCGGCGGTTCGCGGCTGTGAGCAGCATCAGCGTGACGTCGGCCACGTCGTCGATCAGCGCGTCAGGGATGATGGTGACCCACACGCCCTGCTTAGTCGCCGCGCCAATGTCTACGCCGTCGAAGCCGATACCGTCACGCGCGACGATCTTGCACCTGGATGCCTTCGCGAGTTGGTCCGCGCTGAAGCCACCGCTGAACACGAACCCGTCCGCCTGTGCGGCGACCTCGCCGAAATCCGGCGCGTCATATGCCGTGCTGACCACCTGGGCCCCCGCCGACGCAGCCTCTTGGCCAGCCGGGTCGTCAAGCGCGGGCGGGCGGCGGCCGACTAGGACGACGGGCTGGCTCATGACTCTTAGTCCTCCTGGTGTGGCTGTATCTGCATGTGCGGGGTGGGGGTCCAGTTGCTCGCCTCAGTGCGTGGGCCTGCGCCTCCGCAACGGCCGCTAATCGAGGCCGACTACTTGCCCCGTCTCCATCGATTCGTACGCGGCGAGCGTCGCGCGCAGCGTCTTGAGGTTGTCGCGCGCATCAGAGCCCATCGGGCCGCCCGTGCGCACCGCCTGCGCGAAGTGGCCGATGCAATTGGTGAAGCCGGCCTGGTTCACCATCGGGTAGTCCGGGTAGCTCGCCAGGACAGTGGTGCCGTCCACCGTCGAGAGGCGCACGATATTGCGTTCGCGCGAGTAGTGCAGGACGCCGTCGCTCCCCTCCGCCACTGCGTCCCCAAGGCCCGCGCCGTCGGGCGGGCCGCCCGGCGTGACCCACGACGCGTCGTGCAGCGACGTAGCGCCCCCGGCATGGTCGAACACCACTAGCGCCATGTCCTCCCCCACGTTGGCTGGGTTGACCCGGTGCCCCCGCGCGAACACCGCCTCCACCTCGCCGAGCAAGAACCGCGCGGTGTCGAGCGGGTGGATCATCGCTTCATACACCATCAGGCGCGGCATCCCGCGAAAGTACGGCTGGTTGCCAAACACCGGGTGGACCGCCCGGTGTGCCTCGCGTCCTTGGATGGTGCGGAAATAATGGACTCGGCCGATCGCTCCAGCCCGGATGTGGCGGTCGAACTCCTGCGCCCATGGCAGGTACCGCCACATCTCCAGCACCATAAACCGCACGCCACGGCGGTCACACGTCTCCACCATGGCGGTGGCCTCTTCCATCGTCGGCGCCAGCGGCTTCTGGCACAGCACATTCGCGCCAGCGGCCGCCGCCAGCCCCACCAGGGCCGTGTGAGTCTCTGGCCGGGTCGCGATGTCCACGATGTCCGGCTTCTCACGCTCAATCATCTCGGCCGCGTCGCTGTAGACCCCGTCCACGCCCCAGGCAGCGGCCCGCGCCTTCGCCTTCGTCTCGTCGACGTCACACACCGCGACGAGTCGGACCCCCGGAGTAGCGAGCCACGCCGCGCCGTGATTGGCAGAGATCCAGCCGCAGCCGATTAAGCAGACTCGTAGCGGTGCTACCGCCATTGAGCGTCTTTCAGAGTGGCAGCACAGACGGGTGAGCGCCGGAAGGCCGTGCGCCTACTGCGAGTGGAAAACAAGAGCATTGTGATAACCGCGGACTACGATACCTGCGCCCGCCGCCGGGTGTCCATCGCCATCGCGCACTAGGCGTCCATGCCGCTTTTGGGTGGCTTTGGCGTCTTCATTAGTAGGGATGCTTGAGTAGCGGCTGGCGCTCCGTCGTGCTCACATCACACCACAGCACCGCCACTGTGTAGGAGCGACAACAAATGACAACAAAATCGCGCTCGTTCCGGCGCCGCGCTCTCACTCGATGGATCGCCTGCACCGCCACAACCGAGTCGCTGCTTCCGCCCGTCGCAGCGCTTGGCCACACGCTCACAGGTATCCAGGGCTACAAATGGCTACAAAATTCGCTCTGCGGCTGCTCCCATCGACTATTCGAGAAGGCGAGTCCCCAACGCAATTCCCCTCCGTCTCTGCTTCTTACTCCGCCTCCACGATCGACACCGCCGCCCGCATCCAACCTAGCGCGTATGCCATGCCCGCGTGCCAGGGCGCCGCGCACGCCATCTCGGGCGTGTGGTCCGGGATCAACACCCCGTCGAAGCCATGCTTGTGGTAGAGCCGAATTGCCTTCACCATGTCCACGTCCCCCGCGTCGATGAACTCCTCCACATAGTGCGGCACCTTCCCCTTCACGTTTCGGAAGTGCACGTAGGCGATCTTCTTCTGCGCGGTGTACGTCTCTATGGCCTGGTACACGTCCATCTCGCCGTTCATCTCGGCGATAGTCCCCTGGCAGAACTCGGCGCAGTTGTGGTGGCTGGGGTAGAGGTCGAACAGGCGCTGGTAGTGCTCCGGCTTCCACACCATGCGAGCTGTGCCGCGCAGCCGCCCAAACGGCGGGTCCGCCGGGTGCATCGCCAGCCGCACGTTCGCCTCTTCCGCCACCGGTACCAGGTCCTTCAAGAACCGCTCGAACCGGCTCCAGACCAGTTCCTCAGACACCTCCCCTACCGTGCCCGGAGGCGCCTCCTTGTCGTACTGGACGCTCCAGACCGTCCCGTTAGGGATGAGCGTCTCGTCCGGTGCCTGCTCGGCGATGTACGCCGGCGTGACAGCGCCGCCACGCGCATACGGGCCGCGTACGCGGCCCCACACATTGGCGTAACTGAAGTTGTAACCCATCACCTCCATGCCCAGCCGCCCCATCGAGCGCAGCAGCTCCTTCAACCCCTCGATCTGCTCATCTCGCTTCGGACCGTCCAACAGCACGTCGTACCAGTGCTCCACCTCGAAGTTCTCGATCGCGTAGAACTGCAGCCCCTCGTCATTCAGCGCTTGCTTCAGGCTGGCCAGCTCTTCATACGTCCACATCGCCTCAGACGGCAGCCCTCGTCCGGCTCGCTTCGCCCACCCCGGCAGGTGCGCCACCACATGCGTCGCCCCCGCCTGCCGGATGAACTTGAAGTTCTCC
>CADCTC010000267.1:0-391 GCA_902805635.1 uncultured Chloroflexota bacterium | reverse complement strand
CGTCAGCAGGTGCGGATAGATACCGATTCCAATTTTGATCGCCATGTTGACCTCTCTCCTCCACGCACCGCGCCATTGTGGCTGCCATACCTCACTGATCGCGGTCGGCTAACGTGCATATTTGCAAACGTGTGGTATTACACGCCGTCCGGTCAAGTCGGGAGGGAGCTCCGAAGGACCTGGACCTGGGGCACACAGCAGCGCGCACGAGGGACTGCAATGGACACTGGAGCGGAATGCAGCGGGTTCATGGTGCAACGCCCGCGGAGGGACGACGTCGCGATTGAAGGGTGGCGAGCCACGCGCCGCAGCGTCGTCGGGCGTGGTGTGGCACTGGCCACGGCAGGCGGCGCGCTAGCCGCCTGCGGCCAGGCAGCTGGCACGTGGTCGG
>CADCTC010000266.1:5002-5350 GCA_902805635.1 uncultured Chloroflexota bacterium | reverse complement strand
GCGCACGCGGTCGCCGATTGCCACCGGCTCCATCACGTCCAGCCGCTCCACGCTGCGCACTCGCTGCGCCCGGCTCTTGCTCTCGGACCGCATCAGCCGTTTGCGCAGCAGCTGCCGCGCGCGGCAGCGCACGATGCCTTCTTCGCCTAGGTCAAGCCCCTCGACTACGTCCGGCAGCACGTCGTAGAAGTTGCTCACCGTGCGGATGACCGTTCCCACGCGCAGCGCCTCCTGCGATGCTTCCGGTGCAGCCACGTCCGTGGGCGCACCCGCCTCCTGGTCAGCCCGTTCCGCAACCACTGGGCTCGATCTCATATGTACGCGGGTGCGTTCCCGCGCTTCCTGAAG
>CADCTC010000266.1:0-4951 GCA_902805635.1 uncultured Chloroflexota bacterium | reverse complement strand
CCGTGTGGCCGCCGAGCGCGCGGCGAATTCCTGCACCGCCACCTGCTGAGCGGCGGTTGCACGATCCCTGGCGGCGGCTGCCTCGGCCTGGCGCAGGAGGATGTGAGCGCGTACCGCCGCCACTTGTGACGAAAGGCGAGCGCGTAGCGCACTGCGGTTGGCGTCTGTGCGCGCTAGGCGCTCCGCGCGTTCGTGCTCTGCCTGCTCCCGCTCGGTGAGAGATACCACGCGTGTCTCGTCTGTCTCTTTTGTACCCAGCATACACCCGCACACCCGTAAGCGCTTCGCGGCCGCCGCAGACCGCAACGCCCGGCCGCCGGGCGCAGTTGCGCGACGGAAGTACCGGCCATCACTTCGGCCGGGGGTGTGACGTTCACGACTGGCAGAACCCCTTTGCCCGGTGACGGCAAGGACTAGACGGAGACCAGGCGATGGTTGCGCTCCCACACATGGAAACGGCGGCCGAGAGCGGCGGCTGGCAGGGCATCCGCCAGCAGCTGTTTGGACAGAAGCGCGAGCGTGAGGCGCAGGACCAGTTGCTGACCGTGCTCACACAGCTGCAGACGCGGCTGGCGGTGGCCATCGGCGTCGTCAACGGACCGCTGCACTCCCCGTCCGCGCGAGGCCACGCGCTACGCGCTATCCAGGACGGGCTGAACAGCGTCATCGCCTGGCATCGCGGACAGCTGCAGGCATCGCAGGCCATTGGCTGGTGGACCGGCCCCTCATCGGAGCTGGCCAGCGAGGCGCTGCGCGCGGCGCAGCGCGCCCACCCGCTCTTCGAGCATGCGCGCGTCGCCGCCGGCGTCGTGGACTGCACCGATGTCCTCCAGGGCGTGGCGCAGCTGCGTGGCCCAGAGAGCGACGAGTACTTCCACCAGGCGCTCACGGGCATGTTGACCATGCTGCACGCCGCGTTCAACCGCATCTCGACCGATCCGCCGACCGCCGCGGCGGCGGACGCAATGGAAGACACCTGGGAAGTGCTGGTGGAGGAGCTGGGCTCACTCGCTAGCCCGCCTCAACCGCTCACAGAGCCGGTCGAAGCGCCGATGCAAGACGTTCTGACTTTCGAACTCCCCGATGCCCGCGACACCCCCGACGCGTCACAGATGGTCCGCATCGCGACCCCTCTCCCATCGGGAGAGGACGGCTACTGCGCCCGCCCCCAAGGGGATGAATGGCAGAGAGGGCCGGTCCCTGGGGCCGAACGCCAGGGTGAGGTCCAGCCGGCTGGGCCGCCGGCACAGTCGGAGGACACAACGTTCATGACCGTCTCCCCGCAACTGGGGGCCATCATCGCCTTCCCCGCGCGGTTCCAGCGCATGCAACTGGTGGCCTGTTAGCCATGGCAATGATTTCAGACCTCCTGGCGGCGCGACAGGCGCGCCGCGCCGCCATCGGCGGCATGAACATGGCCGTGACCACGCCGGCAGCGGATCCCACGCCGGCCGAGCACGCCGAGTGGCCGCTGGTGCTGGTGGTGGATGACTCGCCCACCATTCGCAAGATCGTGGAAGTCACCCTGCGTCGCGAGCGGATCAACGTGCTGGGCGTGGGCGATGGCCTCTCCGCCCTGGCCGCGCTGGCGGACAAGCAGCCGCTGCTGGTGCTGCTGGATATCACGCTGCCCGGTATGGACGGCTACCAGATCTGCCAGGTGATCAAGCAGCGCCCCGCCACCAAACACATCCCGGTGGTGATGCTGAGCGGACGTGACGGCTTCTTCGACAAGGTGCGCGGCAAGTTGGTGGGCTCTACCCAGTACGTCACCAAGCCGTTCGATCCCGCCGCCCTGGTCAAGGCTGTCACGCGGCACCTGCCGCAGCAGCGACCGCAAACGGCGAACTAAGGGAGGAAACCCGAATGGCACGCGCACGCATCTTGGTGGTGGACGACAGCCCGACAGAGGTCACGCTGATCTCGACGATGCTGCTGGCCGGCGGCTACGACGTGATCACCGCCGGCGACGGCGAGGAAGCGATCTCAAAGGCCACCCGCGAGCGGCCCGACCTCATCCTGCTGGACGTGGTGCTGCCCAAGCTGAACGGCTACCAGGTCTGCCGCACCCTCAAGCGCGCGCCGGAGAGCAGCCACATCCCGGTCATCATGCTCACCGGCAAGAGCCAGCCGTCCGACCGCTTCTGGGGCATGAAGCAGGGGGCCGACGAATACGTCACCAAGCCCTTCCTGCCGGAGGCGCTCGTCGCCAGCGTCCAGCGGCTCCTGTAACACCCTGCCCATCCACGACAAACGGCTCCCACCGCGGGCAGCAACCTCCGCTGCCCGCTAGATCCCAGTGTCCCTCTCCTGTGGGAGAGGGACAGCGCGAAGCGCAGGGTGAGGTCACACCATGAACGATTCCCACATCCTGTTTCGCCTCGGCGAGCACACGCTGGCGTTGCCGCTGATGGCGGTGGCGTCGGTGGAGCGGCCGGGGCGGTTCACTCAGCTGCCTTTTGCGGCGCCCTGGCTGCGCGGCGTCACGGCCGTGCGCGGCGCCGTCGTCTCGGTGGTCGATCTCGGCCGCTTTGCCGGTGGTAACGCGGCGGGCCTGACGCCCGGCGCGCGCCTGTTGGTGACGCGCGGCGCAGGTGTAGCCGCGGCGCTCCTGGTGGACGCGGTGACGCGCATCACCAAACCCGCCGGCACTGCCGCGACTGGCATTCGCAGGGCAGACCCGGCGCCGGCAGCGATGGGAGCGCCGGCCATCACGGCGCCGCCTCCGGGTGGTCCTCTTTCATCGTGCTGGCGCGGAACTGTGCTGGTCGATGGCGTGGCCGTCCCAATTGTGGACCCGGATCAGTTAATGAGCGCAGAGCAGTTCCTGACGTATCAAGCAAGCGGAGAAGACTGAGATGCAGCAGCAAGCCGTGGGGCGCCTGGTGGGCATGTGGCGCAGTGCCGTGGACTTCCGGCGGGGTCGCCTTGCACCGCGCCTGATCGCGCTGTGCCTCTTGGCGGCGCTGGTGCCCCTGGTTACCGCGGTGACCATCGGCGGGCGCGCCGCCACCGGCGCGCTGCAGGGGCAAGCAGAGTCGAGTCTCCAGAGCTACGCCGCCGCCGTCGCGGGGCAGCTGGACGCCGCCTTGGCGGACCGTCTCAAGGACGCGCGCGTCCTGGCCGCCGATCCGGCGGTGGTGCGCTACCTGGCGCTGCCAGCCGACCAGCGCGACGCGACCTCCCAGGCGGCGGCGCAAGGCGCCATCCAGCGGTTCCTCGGCTCTGATCCCGCGTACACCATCGGCTTCCTGCTCTCGGACAAGGGCATGGTCCAGTTCTCGACCGACCCGGCGCTGTACAACCGACCGGACCTCTCCTTCCGCGCCTACTTCAAGGAAGCGATCGCCGGGAAAGCCAACGTCTCGGATGTCTCGCTTGGCGTGAACGTACAGACCTCCGCAGCCATGTTCTTCACCGCACCGGTGCAGGACGCCACGGGCGCCACGTTGGGCACGGCCACGCTGCGCATCAACGCCGAGGCGATCTGGGCGTACGTGGACGCCGCGAAGCTGAGTCCGCAAGCGGTCACCATGCTGGTGGACGACGACGGCGTCATCATCGGTCCCGGCAAGCCAGAGCTGCTGTGGCGCAGCCTGGATGCGCTCTCTCCGGAAGCACAGACCACGGTGAAGAGCCGCTTCAACCTCGAGAAGATCGAGCACCTGGGGCTGAGCGACGTGGCGGGCACGCTGCGCCGCGCCCACGGCGCGGCGGACGCGATGCGCGGGCACCTGCGTTTCGACTTCCCGCGTGCCGGCGGCCGGGAAGCGACCGTGGGTGGGTACTCGTACCTGGGCAGCCGGCGCTGGGCGGTACTGGTCACGCAGCCGGAGTCAGAGTTCCTGGCCCCCGTGCAGCGCGCCGCGGTGTCCACGTTGCCGCTGATCGCGGGGGTGGGCATCCTGATCGTAGCGTGGGTGGCGGCCAGTGTGAGCTTCGCCATCAGGCGTCAGTTCCAGGACCCCATCAAGGAGATGCTCGGCGTCATGGAGCTGGTGCGCGCCGGTGACATCGAGGCGCGCGTCCCCGCCGGCAGCAGTGATGAGCTGGGTCGCCTGGGCGTGCGCCTGAACGAGACGCTGGACGGCCTCACCGAGCTGGTGCAGACGCGCGAAGAGCGCGACGACCTCCAAGAGCGCATCCAGCAGCTGCTCACTGAAGTGAGCAACGTGGCCGACGGCGACCTGACCGTGGAGGCGCAGGTCACCGCCGACGTCACTGGTGCGCTGGCCGACGCTTTTAACTTCATGACCGACGAGCTGCGCAAGATCGTGTCGAGCATCGACACCACCACCAACCAGGTGACCAGCAGCGCCGGCGAAGTGCTGGTGGAATCGCGCGAGCTTGCCAGCGCCTCGCGCCTGCAGCTCTCGCGTATCGAGGAGGTCTCGCGGGCGGTGGAGCAGATGGCGGTAGCCATTGGCGATGTGTCGCAGCACGCGGCGCGGTCCAGCGGTGTGGCCCAGCAGGCGCTGCGCTCTGCCGAGCGCGGTGGCGAGGCGGTGACCCAGGTGGTCGACTCGATGGGCCGTATCCGCTCCAACACGTATGAGACGGCGCAGAAGATCAAGCGCCTGGGCGAGACCTCCCAGCGCGTGGGCGAGATCGTTCAATTGATCGAGAACCTGGCCGACCAGACCAACCTGCTGGCGCTCAACGCGGCTATCCAGGCCGCGACGGCGGGCGAGCACGGCCGTGGCTTCGCCGTCGTCGCCGACGAGGTGCGCCGCCTGGCCGAGCGGTCTACCGAAGCCACGAAGCAGATCGAAGTGCTGATCCATGCTATTCAGACCGACACCGCCGCCGCGGTCTCTTCTATGGAGGAGAGCACGCAGCAGGTTGTGGCCGGCTCGCGCCTCGCCGACGAAGCGGGTGGTTCGCTCGAATCGATCCAGACCGTTGTAGCCGATCTGGCGCAGCTCATCTCTGCTATTTCACAGTCGGCCCA
>CADCTC010000265.1 GCA_902805635.1 uncultured Chloroflexota bacterium | reverse complement strand
TGGGGCCCACCCGGAACCGAATCTGGACCGCGTTGGCGAGTGACGCGGAGCTGATGACCGTCTGGAGGCCGCTATACGTCAGCCTTGTATTTGCCGCCGGCAGCACAGCGCCAGTGGTCCAGGTCTGCAGCGTGTTCCATGTCGTGCCGTTGGCAATGTATTCCAGCACCGCCGGGTCGTCTACCTGCAGTGAGGCAAGTGACTGGGGCTGGAAGCCATGTCACCCGGTGTCTCATCGTGTGAGAGACGTAATTACTGTATCAATCAGCCACTCTTTATGTCAGTGAAAAAAGAGCATATGGAAAACATCGTAATAAAGTCTGAGCCAATACACTCAATCAAGCCGACCTAACAGCTAGTAGGTGTGCTTCTTCAGCTGCAGCTCACCACCTAAACAGTCACGAACGATTTTCATGACATAACGGCTAGTGGAGCCGGAAGATGAGGCGCTGGGACACGCTGGCTCCGCGACACTCCGCGAGCAGCACCCCGGCGAATAGGGCTACCGATGGATTGGCGACCCCTGGGGAATCTCCATCAGCTCAATCCGGTTCCCGTCAGCGTCGGTCACAAACGCCAGCCGCTGGTTCGCCCTACCCGTCCGCGGGGCCACTGCCGGCGTGACACCCAGCGTTGCTAGGTGCGCCAGCGCGGCGTCCAGGTCGTCTACCAGCAGGCACACGTGCTCGTACCCCACCGGGTCCGACGGCCGCTCTACGGCGTTCTTGCCGCCGGGGAACAGCTCTATGAATTGCCCGTGCGCCAGCTCCACGTACACCAGCTGCGGCGAGCCGTCGTCCTTCGTCGCCCGGAACGCCTCGCGCGCGCCAAACGCCGCCCCCCACCACCGGACCGCGGCGTCCAGGTCCCGCACCCGGAACGCCACGTGGTGAAAGCGCACGCTCGCGATTGGTGTACTCTCCATAACGCCTGATGGTAGCCGCCTTGTCGCCGCCCGCGCTCGCCATCGAGGCCACCGGCTTACGCAAGACCTACGGCCGTCATGAGGCCGTCAAAGGGATTGACCTCCGCATCGGCCGCGGCGAGCTGGTCGGCTTCCTCGGCCCAAACGGCGCCGGCAAGACCACCACCATCCGCATGCTCGCGGGCCTATTGCGCCCCACCGTCGGCAGCGCCTCCATCCTGGGCCACGACGTTCAGCGCGATCCACTCAACGCCAAGGCTCGCATGGGCTACGTGCCCGATACCCCCAACCTCTATGGCAAGCTGCGCGGCCACGAGTTCCTTCGCTTTATGGGCCGTCTGTACCGCGTACCCCCTGCGGTTGCGGAGCAGCGCGCCGCCGAGCTCCTGCGCCTCTTCGAGCTCGCCAACGCCGCCGGCGACCTCGTCGAGGGCTACAGCCACGGCATGCAGCAGAAGCTCGCCCTGGCCGGCGCGCTGCTCCACGACCCCCAGGTCCTCTTCCTGGACGAGCCCACCGTCGGCCTCGATCCGCGCTCCGCGCGGCGCATCAAGGACGTGCTCGTCCAGCTGCGAGACCGTGGCGCCACCGTCTTCCTCTCCACCCACATCCTGGAGATAGCCGAGCGCCTGTGCGACCGCCTGGTCATCGTGGACAAGGGCCAGGTCGTCGCCACCGGCACAATGGCCGAGCTGCGCGCCCAGGGATCATCGCAGGGAGGCGCTGAGGGCAGCGCCTCCCTGGAAGACATCTTCTTGCAGCTCACCGGCGGCGCCGACTACGCCGAGCTCGCCGCCGTGTTGCGCTGATCTCATGCGTCGCTTCCTCTCAGACACCTTCCTCCTCGTCGACCTCCAGCGCCAGCTGGCGTGGAACGGCTTCCGCAGCCGCTCGCTCCTGCGCCAGGTCCTCAGCGCCCTCGGCGCTCTTGTCATGACCCTCGTTGCGGGTGCCATCAGCGCCTCCTTTGGCTACGGCCTCGGTCGTGTGCTGCGCCGCCTCCCCGATGCTGGTCTCGAGCCAGTGCTCCCCGGCCTCGCGCTCAGCGCTGCCAGCCTCCTCCTCGTCCTCGTCGCGTTCGCCGCTGTCCTCGGCTCGTTGTTCCTCTCCAGCGACCTCGAGCTGCTCATGGTGGCGCCGGTGGATCGGCGCGCCGTCTTCACCGCTCGGGTCATGGACGGCATCGGCTGGTACTACGTCGTCCTCGCTGTCGCCGCCGGTCCAGGCCTCGTCACCTACGGTCTTGGCCTCGGCTATGCCCCCGCGTACTACGCGCTCGCCGTCCTCGCGCTCGCCGGCACACCGCTGCTGCCCGCCGGCCTTGCCTCGCTCCTTGTGATGCTCGTCGTTCGGTTTGCCCCTGCCCGCCGCGTGCGTGAGCTCCTCGGCCTCGCCGCTGCCCTCACCGGCGTTGTTGTGAGCCTGCTCGCGCAGTGGGCCCGCTCCTGGGCGCGTGGCCTTGGCCCCGGTGGCGCTCCCGGTGCCCGGCCTGACCTCGACGCGCTTATCGACCAGCTCCGCGCCATAACGGCCGCCCCGATACCCACCTTCGCCGCCGGTCGGGGGCTTGCCGCCGCCGGCCGGGGCGACCTGACCGGCGCTCTGCTGCAGCTGGCGGAATTCCTCGTCGTGACCTTCGGCCTGTTCGCCATCTGCGTCGTCGTCGCCGAACGTCTGTACGCCGCCGGGTGGGCGCGCCTCCAGGGTAGTGGCACCGCCCGCCGCGGCTTGGCACCTGCCGCGCGCCCCGGTGAGTTGGGCGGCTGGCTCGGCCGCGCCCCCGCCGCGGTTGCCCTGGCGCTCAAAGACTGGCGCCTGCTGCCGCGTGACCTCATCAACTACCGCCAGTTGCTCGGGCCACTTATCGCCATCCCGATCATCTACGTCAACGTTGTCTCGCGTCCCGGCGGCCGGCGTCTCGCCCCCATCGAGGCTGCCCGGCGCCTCACGCCGGCCGACCTGGACCTGTCTGGCGTCGTGACCGCCGCCGCCATCCTGGTGCTCTGCGTCACCGTCTTCAACCGGATGGCGCTCACCAGCATCGCCCGTGAGCGCTCCAGCTGGTGGGTGCTCAGGGCCGCGCCACTCTCCGGTCGCGAGCTGCTCGCCGGCAAGCTACTCGTCCCTGCCGCGCCGTTCGTATTGCTCAGCACCGTCCTCATGGCCGGCGGCGCCGCCTGGAACGGCTACGGCCTGCTCGGCAGCGTCTACGGCTGGTTTGGCATCCAGCTGCTCGGCCTGGGTCTGCTCGCGCTCAACGTCGCAATCGGCATTCCCGCCGCGCGTATGGACTGGGATGATCCGCGCCGCATGATCTCCCCTTGGGGCGCACTCGCCTCCCTTGTCGCCATGGCCAGCGTCTGCCTGCTCGGCGGCGGCCTCCTCGCCCTCCCGTTACTTGCCAGCGCCCTCGCCCCCTCCTGGTCCCTCACCGCGTGGCTCGCCGCCCCCCTCGCCGCCACCGTCCTCATCGCCGCCCTTAGCCTGGCCTCACTCCGCCTCGCCTCCGCCCGCCTCTCCCGCGTTGGTGAAGCATGAGAGCCATCTAACGCCTTACCATCACGCAGCACCGGACCAGGAGGACCGCACGTGGCGGCAAAGAACGGCAAGCCCAAGGTAGCGATCATCGGCTGCGGCGGCATCGCCAACGGCTCACACGCCCCGAGCCTCAAACGTCTTCAAGAAGAGGGAGCGTGCGAGGTCATCGCCTGCGTGGACGTCAATGCGGCCGCCGCGCAGCGCATGGCAGACACCTTCAATATCCCGCGCGTCTTCACCGATTTTCACGAGCTGCTCGCCCTTGACGAGCTCGACGGTGTCTCGGTCGCAACCCCACCATTCGTCCACCGCGACGCCACCGTCGCCGCCCTGCGCGCCGGCAAGCACGTGCTCTGCGAGAAGCCCATGGCCATGAATGTTGCCGAAGCCAAAGAGATGCTCGCCGTCGCACGTGAGACCGGCAACATCCTCACCATCGGCCACGGCGGACGCTTCTCCGCCGCTGCCCAGGCCATCCACGATCGTGTCGAGGCCGGGGACCTGGGCGAGATCTACTATGGCAAGGCCGCTGCCTTGCGCAAGCGCGGCGTCCCCTCACGCGGCGTCTTCACCGTCAAGAAGCTCAATGGCGGCGGCCCGTTGATCGACATCGGCGTGCACGCCCTGGACCTCACCCTCTGGTTGATGGGCAGCCCCCGTCCCGTTGGCGTCTACGGTGCCACCTACGACAAGCTGGCGCACCGTCCTGGTATAGCTGCGCAGAATAGCCTCTTCAACTGGGGGCCCTTCGACCCCCAGAAGTACGACGTTGAGGACCTGTGCGCCGGCTTCGTCCGCTTTGACAATGGCGCCACGCTGTTCCTGGAAACCAGCTGGCTCATCAACCAGCCCGAGGCCGAGGTCCGCCGGAACGAGGTCTACGGCACCGCCGGCAGCGCCAGCACAAACCCCTTCCACATCCTGGTCGACACCGGCGATGGCCCTAAGGATGTCGCGCCGGAGGTCCCGTCCGGCCGTGACGGCCAGCAGGGCAACTTCCTCCGCTTCAAGCGCTTCCTGGACTGCATCGAGGGCCGTGCCGAGCCGCTCGTGAAGCCCGAAGAATCGCTCGACGTCCAGCGCATCATTGACGCCCTCTACCAGTCCGGCGAAACCGGCAAGCTGGTCGAGATCGGCGACTGAGCTTCGCTACGAGTCGGACCTTCCAATCTGGAGCGGGACAACGATTGACCGACATTGCGAGCTTGCGAGGAACCAGAGCCGCGCGAGACGCCGGTGGCCGGCGGCAAGCAAGTCCGCCTCTCCTTCCTTGCAGCGCTGGCCGCTCGGTGAGCGGCGCCGGCACCTAGCGAGCCGGTGGGGTATCCCCCGGCCGCACCACTTGCGCCTGCGTCCCGCCGAACGTCCAGTACACCTTCGTGCCGTCGGAGAACTTCAGCACCCAGTTCCGCCCCTCAACCACCACCTCGCTGGCCGGTGTCCCCCAGCGTGTCGGTTGCGGCCAGTTGGAGTTCATCGCCAGCGCGAACTGCGGCCCACCTTCGTAGTCCCAGATGCGCGGCCACTCGCCCCAGGTAGTGAACCGCAGCGGTCGCAGCAGGCGCATGTCTGGCGCGGTCCCATCCGTCATCTCCACCCGCGCCTTCCAGCCAAACAGCGGGCGCCATGCCTCCTCCGGTAGCGCCGTCCCCGGCTGCACCATCAGCAAGATGCCGCTCTCACGCTGCGTCTCGGTAAATGTCTCCCGATTGCTCGCGGTCGCAAAGTCCATCTGTTCCGGCACCCGCACCACGTACTCGCCGCGCGTGTTTTGCTCCAGCCGCTTGCCGCCCGTCCGGAACGTCCAGTCCAGGTTGTAATCCCGGTCACCGCATGCCCCGGACGCCGTCACTCGGTAGGCCGTCTCCGCGCGCAGCGGCGCCTGGCTGAACGCCATGAGCTGGTGGACTTTTCGTGATCCGCCCACCGCGCCCACTTCAGTACCCAGGGTGAGCGTCCAGACCGGTACGTCGTTGCCCGTCTCGTCACGTAGCACGAACTGCCGCGGCGCCGCCAGTTCGCCGCAAGTTGGCTCCACCGTGATGACGAAGCCCACCTCCTTCCCCTTCCCCGGGGTCGGATCGCGCGGATCGGGTGTCTCGTTCCCTGGGAACGCCAGCGGCACGTCGGTTTGCCCCGGCACGGGGTAGACCGCTGGGCGTTCCGTACGCGGCGCTCGGATGTCGACTGCACTCCCAACGTCGATCACGACCGAGTAGCCAAACCGCTCCGGGTTCTCGAAAGGCACCACGCCCACCCCAATCTGCTGCAGCCTGGGGTCCAGCATCCCCAGCCGGTGGAATGGCACGTAGGTCAGCGCCTGAATCGCTTGGAGCACCGACGTATGTCCGCGCGAGATGTTGCTCTTCGCCGCCGACTCCTTACCCTCGGGTGTCGCCCCGGGCAGCCCCATGTCTTGTTCGTGCGAGTGAAGCCCCAGCGTCGCTGGGTGGTCCTTGTTTAGCGCCAGGTAGCGCGCGTGCGCCGTTGCTGCCGCGCTCAGCGCGGGGTCCAGCGTCACCGGCGGAGAGCCCGCCGCGAGCCGCTGCCCGTTCAGCCACGCCACCGCCTCATCCACGTTGCCGCCGCTCTGCGGGGCCGGCGCCCCCGTCGCGCCGGTCTGCGGCACAGCGTGCACCGGCGTCGCGCCTCCCCACAATGCCACGTGCAGCAGGAGCGCAGCCAGGCTGCGACCCACAAGCGATCTCAACGAACGCGGAACGACGAGCGTCACGGGTCTCAGGCCTCACTCAAACGTCTGCGGGCCGCCCGCGATTACGCAGACGGCCCCCATACACCAATTGTGCGCGCGCGTGCCCGCCCGCCCGTGGTGGCAGGACTGACGTACTACTCTGCCTTGTCCTATCAGTAGTCGGACGCCTGCATCAGTGGCAAGGGCAGCGGCAGCCGCACGACCTGTCCGCTCTTGATCGAGCGCAGGCCCGCGTCGAGCACTTCCGCCACGTCGCGGTGGTGCC
Source organism: uncultured Chloroflexota bacterium (assembly GCA_902805635.1). Taxonomy (GTDB): domain Bacteria; phylum Chloroflexota; class UBA11872; order UBA12225; family UBA12225; genus CADCTC01. The sequence continues at coordinate 21,505 of CADCTC010000265.1, read as the reverse complement.
GGATGCCCGCGGACTCGACACAGCGCTCCCCCTTCTCCAGGCACGTGATCAGGTGCTCCGGCAGACTTGCCTCCGCCGTTGGCAGTGGCAGGTCCTCCAGCTCGAGCGTGCGCCCGCCCTGCCCCTCGTTCTGCGCGTCGTACAGCACCGCCCCCTTGTCGGTCAGTGCCAGCGTCGCCTCCTCGCCCAGGAACAGCGTGCTGTACGGCAGGTGCCCAAACTGGCTCCACGTCCCTTCGATCACCGCCCCACCCCGGTGGTACTGCAGCAGCATGCGCGCGTTGTCGTCGGTGATCAGGTCGTCGCGCTGCCAGCGCCCCGCCATCGCGTACACCGATGCCGGCGCCCCCAGGATGCCTACCGCCATGTCCGCGCCATAGCAGCAGTAGTCTGCGAACGCCCCCGCTCCGTTGAACGGCGGCTGGTAGAGCCACTGGAAGAACGTGTTGGCGTCGATCGCGCGCGGCTTGGTCCCGCCCCCACGGTGGCGCACTTCGTACGGGCGCCCGATCCCGCCCCGCTTCACCAGTTCCAGCGCCCGGCGTGTTGCACGTGGCCCCCAGCGCGTCGGGTAGTTGGTCACCACCTGCACGCCGTACTTGCCCGCCGCCGCCAGCATCCGCTCTGCGTCGGCCAGCGAGAACGCCAGCGGCTTCTCCACCACACAGTGGACCCCGCGCGCCGCCGCCAGCTCCACCACCCGGGCATGGTCCGAAGTCTCGGTGCACACCGTCACAATGTCCAGCTTCTCGTGGTCCAGCATCTCCTCGATCGAGTCGTACTGGTGGATCGTCGTGTCCCCCGCCGCCTGGACTCGCTTTTCGCGCTCCTCCCGGTGGCGATCCCCGATCGCCACCAGCTCCGCCCCGCGCACCTCCCGCCACTCCCTCAGGTGCGCCGACACGTGCCCGTGCGTCACCCCCGCGATCCCAACCTTGAATGCCATTTCCGTAGTCCTTCCCGCCGGATGTGAGCCGGATGGTAGCGCCACCCCGCGAACGGTGGCGTGGTTGCGCCCCCCGGCGAGTCATGCGCGGCGTACCATTGGATCGTGAGCCCTGCCGGCGCTTCCGCCCCACCACCAGGTGATGCGGACGACTCATCGCGCCTGCGTGCCGAGCTCGCCGAGTCGCGCGAGCGGCTGCGCGCCGCCCACGAAGAGCTGAGCTTCGAGGTCAGCGCCCGGATGCATGCCGAGGTGGAGCTGCGTAACCTGGCGGAAGCGCTGGAGCAGCGCGTCGCCGAGCGCACTGCCGAGCTCCAGGACTCGAACGAGCGCCTGCGCCGCTACGCTGCCGAGCTCGCTCGCTCCAACGCCGACCTCGAGCGCTTTGCCTACGTGTCCTCGCATGACCTGCAGGAGCCGCTGCGCGCCGTCGCCAGCTACACCCAGCTGCTGGCCCGCCGCTACCAGGGCAGGCTGGACGCCGACGCCGACGAGTTCATCGGCTACGTGGTCGAAGGCGTCACGCGCATGCAGCAGCTCATCCGCGACCTCCTCTCGTACGCCCGCATCGGCGCCGCCGACGCCGATATGGAGCAGGTTGACACCGGCGCCCTCGTGGACCAGGTGATCGCCGACCTGAGTCAAGCTCTCGGCGAGAGTGGCGCCACCGTCACGCGTGGCGACCTTCCTGTCGTGCTTGCCAATGCCTCACAGCTGCGCCAGGTCTTCCAGAACGTGATCGCCAACGCCATCAAGTTCCAGCGCGACGAGCCCCTCCGCGTCGAGGTCACCGCCCACCGGACCGGCGTTGCCGGCACTGCGGGCGGGCGCGATGCCGCCGACGAGTGGCGGTTCGATATCAGCGACAACGGGATCGGCGTCGCCTCTGAGTACGCCGAGCGAATCTTCGTCATCTTCCAGCGCCTGCACCGGCGCGAGGACTATCCTGGCAGTGGCATCGGCCTGGCCATCTGCAAGCGTATCGTGGAGCGCCACGGCGGCCGCATCTGGGTCGAGTCATCGCCCGGGCAGGGCGCGACGTTTTCTTTTACGCTCCCGATGGATGGCCCGGGCCATCGTCGCGCCGATCTGCCAGCGTAGCCATTGGGCTTCAGCGCCGCCGCCGCTCAGGCAAGCGCTCCGGCCGCAAGAACGCCGCCACCGCCGAGTCCTCCGGCGCGTCCAGCACCGCCGCCACCGGACCCATCTCCCGGATGCGACCGTCCAGCAGCACAGCCACGCGGTCGGCCAGCGCCCGCGCTTCCGCCTGGTCGTGTGTCACCAGCACCGCCGTCAGTCGCTGTTCGTCCAGTATCGCTGCGAGTTGCCCGATAAACGATGACCGTGTGGGCGCGTCCAGCCCGACGCACGGCTCGTCCAGGAAGAGCACCTCCGGCTCCAGCACCAGCGCTCGCGCCAGGCTCACTCGCCGCGCCTCTCCTCCTGAGAGCGTGCGCGCCGCCCGCCTCGCCAGTCCGCCGATGCCCAGCCGGTCCAGCCACGCCGCTACTCGCGGTGCTATCTCTGCCCGTGCCACGCCACGCAGCTTCAGTCCGACCGCGACGTTCTCGAACACGCTGGTGTCCAGCAGCGCCGGCTCCTGCAGCAGCGTGGCTGTCCGCCGCCGGTAGGCCAACGCGTCTCTCCAAGCCAGTGGCCTGCCGTGGAACGTCACCACCCCCGCCTCGGGCCGCTCTAACAGCGCCAGGCACCGCAGCAGCGTGCTCTTCCCGGCGCCGTTCGGGCCCAGCAGCGCCAGCAGCTCCCCCTCCGCTACCTCCAGCCGCGCCACGTCCAGCGTCACCCGCTGCCCGTGCTTCACTCGCAGCCCCTCTGCTGCCAGGATGGCTGCGTGCGGCGTTCCCTGCTTACCCGGCGCTGCCAGTGCGGAGACATCTGCCGCCACCTGCCTCACAACGGCCGCTCGCGCTGTTGGATCCACGTCAGACAGACGTTCACCGCGTACATCAGCGCCAGCAGGATCAGCCCCAGCGCCAAAGCTACGTCGAAGTTTCCCTTGCTGGTCTCCAGCACCGTTGCGGTGGTCAGTACCCGCGTCTGTCCGGCGATGTTCCCGCCTACCATCATTGCCGCGCCTACTTCTGAGATCACCGCCCCAAAGCCCGCCATCACCGCCGCCAGCAGCGGCAGGCGGGCCTCCCGCATCAGCAGCCACAGCTGCTGCACGCGGGTTGCGCCCAAGGATGCGATCTGCAGCCGCAGCGCCGGGCTGATCTGCTGCATCGCTGCCGTCGTCAGCCCCGTCACCACCGGCGCCGCCAGCACCAGCTGCGCGATCACAATCGCCGCCGGCGTGTACAGCAGGCGCAGCTGTCCCAGTGGTCCGCTGCGCCACAGCAGCAGCGTCACCAGCAGCCCCACCACCACGGGCGGCAGCCCCATCCCGGTGTTCACCAGTCCCAGCAGCAGCCGCCGGCCCGGAAACCGCGCCAGCGCCAGCCACGTCCCCAGCGGGATCCCCACCGCCAAGCTCAGCGCCGTCGCCGTCAGCGATACCGACAGCGACAGCGCCACCACGCGCAGCACTTCCGCGTCACCACTCACAAGCAGCTGTACCGCTTTGAGCAACGAGCCGGTCAGAATGTCCACTGCACCACTTGCAACCGCTGGACGTGTACAGGTGTAAGGCAAGGGCTTGTCCCTTGCCCTACACCGTCTGGACAGATGACGATGCTCATGCTGCCGGCTCCGGCTTCCCCGCGTCCGCAAAGAACAGCGGCTGTCCATACCGGTCTATGCCGAACGTGGCAATCGTCTCCTGCGCCTCACGGCTCACCATGAACGCCGCGAATGCTTGTCCACCCTGAGCATTCACATGCGTGAACTTCTGAGGGTTGACCGGCATCACGTGGTAGACGTTCAGCAGCTCCTTCGATCCTTCCGTCAGCACGTCCAGCTGGAGCGTGGCGCGCCGCGCCAGGTAGGTGCTCCGGTCGGTCAGCGTGTACGCTCGCTTCTCGTTCGCGATGTTCAGCGTGGCCCCCATCCCTTGCCCGGACTCCTGGTACCACGGCCGGCCCTTCACCTCCACGGCGCCGGCTTTCCAGATAGCCAGTTCGGCCGCGTGCGTGCCTGAGTTGTCTCCGCGCGACACGAACGGCGCGCCAGTCTGTGCGATCCTGGCGAACGCGGCCGGCGCCGCGTGTTCCCCTTTGGTCCGCGCCGGGTCCTCTGCCGGCCCAACCACCACGTAGTCGTTGTGCATCACCAGCAGCCGGCTGGTTCCGTTGCCCTCCGCCATCCACGCCACTTCCGCCTCCGGCGCGTGCACCAGCACTACGTCCGCCTCTCCACGCGCGCCCAGCGCCAACGACTGTCCAGTGCCAACCGCGATCGGCTTCACTCGGTAGCCCGTCTGCCTCTCGAACACCGGCACCAGCACGTCCAGCAGCCCTGAGTCCTGGGTGCTCGTCGTCGTCGCCAGGATTACCTCCTCGTTCCCCGGCCGCGCCCGCGGGATATCCGCCATGCTGCGCAGTGCCGCTCCCGGCGTGCCAACTGGCAGTGGCGTCTCCGGCCGCGCCGAAGGCGTCGGTCCCATAGCCGCGTTCGGCGGCGCGCTCGGCGCGCATGCTACCGCCACTACGCCGGCGGCGCTGCACAGCGGGAGATGATGGGTAAGTACGGCCCGTCGGGTCCACATTGCGGCGTGCCTAAAGTATCACTGTCCCGCAGTCGTAGCCGGGTGGCTAGCAGGCGGTGCTAGAGTGCAAGCCACATGACCCACGCCGATGGTATGCCCGAAGCGACTCTCTCCAGTGACGTGGCTGCTAGTGGTGCTGGAACCGACGAGTCTCACTTCCTTGCCTACCTTTACCGGCTGCGTCTGATCGAGCGCTGGAGCCTCATGCGCAACACGCTGCGCGAGAGCGCGGCCGAACACTCCTTCAATGTGGCTCTGCTCACCCACGCCTTGTGCACCATTGCCCGCGAGGTCTTTGGCAAAGACGTGGACACTGACAAGGCGGTCACGCTAGCCATCTTTCATGACGCCACAGAAGTCATCACCGGCGACATCCCTACGCCCGTCAAGCACCACAACCCAGCCATTCTGGCCAGCTTGCGCGAGATCGAAGCCCTCGCGTCGGACCGCCTGCTCGGCATGGTGCCCGCCACGCTGCGCGCCACGTACGCGCCGCTCATCGCTCCCAACGGCGCGTCATCCGATCCTGCCTACGCCCCGCTCGTCCCCTACGTCAAAGCCGCCGATAAGCTGGATGCATACCTCAAGTGCGTGGCGGAGCTGGCAGCGGGCAACCGCGAGTTCGCCGTCGCCCGGCGCCAGATCGAGGCGCCGCTGCGAGCCTCTCAGATGCCGGAGGTCCAGTACTTCCTGGACCATTTCGCCCCAAGCTTCGAGCGCACGCTCGACGAAATCGCCGAGTAACCCAAATCCCAACAAAAAAAGCCGGGGCTCGAAAGCCCCAGCCTTTTCTGCGATCCCTGCGCCACTCAATTCGAGTGGCGCAGCGACAGTGCGTGGTCCCCTGACTAGGCAGCCTGGACGTTGGTGGCGCGCTCGCCGCGGCCACGGTCGTCCTGACCCTTGTCGTAGGTAACCGCCTGGCCCTCGGTCAGGTTGTCGTAGGGCGTGCTGCCCGTGACGCCGGTGGCGTGGAAGAAGATCTCGCTGCCGTTCTCGGTCTTGATGAAGCCGAAACCGCGATCGCGGACCAGACGGACAATAGTGCCTTGCATGTGTGAGCCTTTCGTGCACGTATCTCCTGTACGGAGATACGTTGTAGGGTGATCCGACAGCCCGAGCGCGACCCCGGGAGCGGACCCCGAAAGGCCAGAACCAACGAGTACGAGCGTGCTGACGGCAGTGCGGGCCACTTCGCGGTGTGACCTCGGACCGGCGTCAAGAGAAACGTGCCGGGCATTCCGCCCGCGCTGGCGCCCTAAAGCGCCTCTGTCTGCACGCAAAGCGTAGCACACATTTCTCCAACTTCCGGTGTACTCCCCTGTCCGAGTGGTACACCTGCACCGTAATGGCGAGTACCGTCCGCGCCGTCGCGGAAGACCAGTCTGCGTCCCCGGCTCCTTCGGTGCTCCCTGCGACTGACCCTCTCGCCGGGGCCGTCGCTCAATTGCCACCACCTGTGTCGGCTCAGGCGGGCGCTGTGGGCGCAGCACGCGTGCCCATCCCAGCCCTCATTCGCCGCAACACCCTCCTGCTGGCCGCCTCGCAGGCGATCGTTGGCATCGGCAGCCAGATGGTCCCCACGCTGGCCCCGGTCATGGTCATCCGCCTGAGCGGCAACGACGCCCTGCTCGGGGTCGCCGTCGCCGCCAGCGGCGTCAGCAAGTTTCTCGCGGCGTATCCAGTCGGCCAGATCACCGACCGCTTCGGACGTAAGGCCGGCCTTCTGCTGGGCAACGCGCTCTGCCTGGTGGGCTCCCTCATCCTGGGTACCGCCGTACTCGTGTCCTCTCTGGCGCTGCTGATCGCGGGGCTCCTGGTCTTCGGCGCCGGCGTTGCTGCGAACCAGCAGCTTCGCCTCGCCGCCGCCGACATGTATCCGCCCAGCCGGCGCGCCGAGGGCCTGGGCTACGTCCTCACCGGCTCACTTGTCGGCGCACTGCTGGCCCCCACCCTCGTCACCGGCGCCCAATTGGCTGCCCCGCGCCTTGGCCTGGATCCCGCCGCTCTTGCCTGGTTGTTAGTCCCATTCACCCTCCTTCCGTGCATGGCGCTGTTGGCGCGAGTACGCCCGGATCCTAAGGAGATTGCCGGCAACCTGGGCCGCTACTACCCCGGATACGAGGCAGCCGCTCCGGTTGGTCCAACCGTTCCGGTCAGCGTCGTGGCTCCGGTCGCTCCGGTCGCTCCGGTTGATGCGGTCGTTCCGGCCATTCCCGGCGCCCAGGATCTCCCGGTGGCTCCACAGCCCACCGTCACCGCGTGGCTCCGTGAGTACCCCAAGGTCGTCGCGTTCACCTGCAGCGGCCTGGCGCAGGGCACCATGACCCTGATGATGGCGCTTACCTCTGTATCGCTCTCCCACCACGGGCACGAGTTCTCCGCCATCTCCGTCTCCGTCGCCATCCACGTCGCCGGCATGTTCGGCTTCTCCCTGCCGCTCGGCCGCCTCTGCGACCGCGCCGGCCGCCGCCCGGTTCTGCTCGGCGGTCTCGCCGTTCTTGCCGCCGGCGCCATCCTGGTTCCCAGCACCGCCGACTACTGGATCGCCACGCTCGGCACCTTCCTCGTGGGTGTCGGCTGGTCCGGCGCCAGCGTCGCCGCCTCTGCCCTTATCGCCGACAGTACTCAGCCGGCTTGGCGTGGCCGCGCCATCGGCCTGAACGATTCCTTCGCCGCCGCCGGCGCTATCGTCTTTCCTCTGCTTGGGGGTCCACTCGCCGCCGCCTTCGGCCTGACCACCCTGGGTCTGCTCACCGCCTCGCTCACCCTGCCCGCGATGCTCCTCGCCTCCCGCCTCCCGCGGCACGTAACCTACCAGGACAACCAATGAAGATCACTAAAGTCACTCCATGGCTGGTAACGGCCCCGGCAGGCGCGCGTGGCCCCGCGTGGCAGCCGGGGCGCCAGTATGTCTTCGTCCAAGTAGACACCGACGAGGGCATCACCGGCTGGGGCGAGATCACCGGCACCGGCGCGCTGCCCAACCGCGCCGTCGTGGCCGTCGTTCGTGAGGTCGGTCCCTTCATCGAAGGCGAAGACCCCACCCGCATCGAAGCCATCTGGAACAAGATCTTCCGCGCCATGACCTACGTCGGTACGCGCGGCATCACCAGCTGCGTCGTCAGTGGTATCGACATCGCGCTCTGGGACATCACTGGCAAGGCGCGTGGCCTGCCCATCTACGAGCTGCTCGGCGGCCCGGTCCGCGACTCCATTGCGCTGTACACCCACTTCCCGCTCGGCGATACGCCCGAAGAGGCGGCGCGGAACGTCATGGTGCCAGTGAAAGACGGCGTGCGCGCCATCAAGACCGATCCCTTCATGCCCGAGTGGTCGCGCCTCCGCCGCCAGGGCCTGCCCGGCGCCTACCTCGACGGCGGCATGAGCGCTCGTGGCGAGCAGGAGGGCGCCGACTTCATCGCCGCCATCCGCGAAGCCGTCGGTCCCGACGTGGAGATCCTCATCGACGCACACGCGATGTACAATGTGCCCACCGCCATCCGCCTCGCGAACCGATTGGCGCCGTACAACATCACGTGGTTCGAGGAGCCAGTACCCCCCGAGAGTTATCACGCCCTCCGCCAGGTGCGTGAACAGGTCTCCACCCGCATCTGCGTCGGAGAGCGGCTGCACACCCGCTTCGACTTCGTGCCGGTGCTCGAGCAGCGCCTGGCCGACTTCATCATGCCCGACGTGACCTGGACCGGCGGCATCACCGAGCTCAAAAAGATCAGTACCCTGGCCGAGGCGTATTACGTTCCCGTGTCGCCCCACGATGCCAGCGGCCCCATCAACGTCCTGGCCGGAGCCCACGTCATGATGACCGTCCCCAATTTCTACAAGTTGGAAACCATCCGCTCCAAGATGGATTCGTACGACGCGTTCATCCAGACACCGCTCGACACGCGCGACGGCCAGCTCTACGTCCCCAAGCTGCCTGGCCTCGGCCTGGAGATGAACCTGGACTATCTCCGCGCCCATGCCGAGCCCGGCTGGGGCGGCTGACCAGCTGATGCGCGGCTCCGCCTCCGGGCTTTGTACCCTCCCCGATGGCCATACGCCGCCTCCTCAAGACCTACGCCGGTCTCGTCCCCAATCCCATCAGCCGCCCCACCCGTGACTGGCACGCCCGCACGCGGGGCGCCGAGAAAGTCGTCAGCGTCTGCGCATACTGCGCCGTCGGCTGTTCCCAGCTCGTCTATACCCGTGACGGACGCATCGTCGATGTCGAAGGCAACGACGACAGCCCCATCAACGCCGGCACCCTCTGTCCCAAGGGGGCTGCCACCTCCGGCCTCATGGCCAGCCCCCACCGCATCACCACCGTCAAGTACCGCGCCCCCCATTCAGACCACTGGGAAGACCGGCCCCTGGCATGGGCCATGGAGCGCATTGCCCAGCGCGTCAAGCAGACCCGGGATGTCGCCTTTCACGAGAAGAACGCTGCCGGCGTCACCGTCAACCGCACCCTCGCCATCGGTCACCTCGGCGGCGCCACGCTCGACAACGAAGAGAACTACCTGATCAAGAAGCTCTTCACCGCCGGGCTGGGCATCGTCGCCGTCGAGAACCAGGCGCGCATCTGACACTCCTCATCGGTGCCCGGTCTGGGCGCCAGGCTCGGCAGAGGCGCTGCCACCACCACCCAGGAGTCCCTGGCAGCCTCTGACTGCATCGTCATCATGGGCGCCAACATGGCCGAGAACCACCCGGTCGGCTTCCGTTTCGTAATGCACGCCAAGGAGCGCGGCGCCACCGTCATTCACGTCGATCCGCGCTTCTCCCGCACCTCGGCCCTCTCCGACCTTCACGTTCCCCTGCGCGCTGGCAGCGACCTCGTCTTCCTTGGCGCGCTCGTCAACTACGTCATCCAGCAAGAGAAGTTCTTCCGCGAGTACGTCGTCAGTTACACCAACGCACCGGTCATCATCGACTCCGCCTTCCGCGACACCGAAGACCTCGACGGCCTCTTTTCCGGCTACGATCCCGCCAGGCGCAGCTACGACCAGGCATCCTGGCAGTACGCTGGACAGCGCGACCATCCGGCTGGCTCACAGAGCGACGCCCAAGACGCCGAGCCGCGCACCCAGTACACCGGCCACCTCGACTCGCCGCCACAGACCGACCCCACGCTCCAGGACCCCCGCTGCGTCTTTCAGCTCGTCAAGCGTCACTTCGCCCGCTACACCCCGGAGATGGTCGAAGAGGCTTGCGGCGTCCCGCGAGCGAGCTTCCTCAAGGTGGCCGAAGCCATCACCCGCAACTCCGGCATCGGCCCGGACGGCGTAGACCGCACCACCGCCTTCTGCTACGCCGTCGCCTGGACCCAGCACACGACCGGCACCCAGATCATCAGCTGCTGCGCCCTGCTCCAGCTCCTCCTGGGCAACGTCGGCCGTCCTGGTGGGGGCATCTTGGCGCTCCGCGGCCACTCCACCATCCAGGGCTCTACCGACATCCCCACCCTCTACAACCTGTTGCCTGGCTACCTGCCCATGCCGGTTTCAGAAGAGAGCGGCGAGCCGGACCTGCGCACGTATCTTCAGCACCACGTCCCGCGCACCGGCGCCTGGCACCGCATGCCCGCGTACCTGGTCAGCCTGCTCAAGGCCTGGTACGGCGATGCGGCCACCCCTGACAATGACTTCGCGTTCGACCTGCTCCCCAAGATCGAGGGCGACTACTCCTTCCAGCAGATGGTGTTGCTCATGCGCGACGGCACCATGAAGGGCCTGTTCTGCATGGGGCAAAACCCCGCGGTCGGCGGCCAGAACGCGATCCTCACCCGCCGCGCGCTCGCCAATCTTGACTGGCTGGTGGTGCGTGACATCCACGAGGTGGAGACCGCCGCCTTCTGGTACGACGCCCCCGAAGTCCGTTCCGGTGAAGTCCGGCCTCAGGACATCAAGACCGAGATCTTCTTGATGCCCGCCTCCATCTCCGCCGAGAAGGAAGGCTCCCTCACCAATACCCAGCGCCTCATCCAGTGGCACGACAAAGCCATCGACCCACCCGGCGACTCGCGCTCCGAAGCTTCCTTCCTGATCCACCTCGGCCGCCGCCTCAAGCAGCTCTACGCCCCAGACACCGGTCCGCGAGGTCGCCAGATCAATGCCCTGACCTGGGACTACACAACCTCCGGCCCCTGCGACGAGCCGGAGCTCGAGACGGTAGTAAAGGAGATCAACGGCTACACCGTCTCGGACGGAAAGCCGGTGGCCGGCTACTTTACGCTAAGGGACGACGGCTCAACCGCCGCCGGGTGCTGGCTCTACTCCGGCATCTATCCGGCGGAGGGGCAGAATCTGGCGCGCCGCCGCACGCGCGGTGACGTGACTAGCCCGTCAGGGGTCGCCGCTTCGCTCGAGTGGGGCTTCTCTTGGCCCGCCAACCGGCGCATCATGTACAACCGCGCCTCGGCGCGCCCGGACGGTCGTCCCTGGTCTGAGCGCAAGCAGTGGGTCTGGTGGGACCCTGCACGCGGTGAATGGACCGGCCATGACCTCCCTGATTTCCCTGCGACCAAGCCGCCCCACTACCGTCCGCCCCCCGGCGCTACCGGCCTGGATGCGCACGATGGCCACTCCCCTTTTGTCAACATGGCCGACGGCAAGGGATGGCTCTTTGCCGCCTCCGGCCTTAAGGACGGGCCGCTGCCGACGCACTACGAGCCGCGCGAGACCCCGGTTGAGAACGCGCTCTACCCCAGCATGCCCTTCAGTCCCGTCGCCATCGAGCTCACCCACCCGGACAACCCTTATCACGACGTAGGCGATCCGCGCTTCCCGCACGTGATCACCACCTACCGGCTTACAGAGCACCACACCGCGGGTGGCATGAGCCGCTGGGTCCCGTGGCTCGCCGAGCTCCAACCCCAGGGCTTTATCGAGCTCAGCCCAGAGTTGGCGTCCGACCTTAGCGTCGACAACGGCGACTGGGTCACCGTGTCCACGCTGCGCGGCGCAGCCGAGGCCCGCGCCCTGGTCACCGCCCGCCTTCAGCCCCTCACCGTGGCCGGAAGAGTCCTGCATCAAGTTGGCATGCCTTGGCACTTCGGCTTCGGCGGTATCGCCCAGGGTGGCATCGCCAACGACCTCAGCGCCCTCATAGAAGATCCCAATTCCCGCATCCACGAAGCCAAGTCCTTCACTTGCGCCGTCCGCAAAGGCCGCCTCACGTGAAGATCCGCGACCTCCCGGTAATCGGCACGAATGGTGGCGCCTCCACGCTCCCCTTCCCTTTAGGGAAGGGGACGGGGGTTGGGTCAGACACTCCTGCCTGGCAGTCGGTTGATACACCTGGCGCCCCATCGGCCGCCGAGGGCGCGCTCGGGTTCCTCACCGACACCACGCTCTGCATCGGCTGCAAGGCGTGTGAAGTCGCCTGCAAGCAGTGGAACCAGCTGCCCGCTGATAACGTGGGCTGGACCGGCAACAGCTACGACAATACCCGCGACCTCGGCGCCACCACCTGGCGCCACGTCGCCTTCGTGGAGCGTGTATCCACGGACGACGGGCAGCGCCCCGTCGAGATGCCGCCCTTCCAGTCCAACTGGCTGATGATGAGCGACATCTGCAAGCACTGCGCGCACGCGGCGTGCCTGCAGGCGTGCCCCACCGGCGCCATCGTGCGCACCGAGTTCGGTACCGTCCTGATCCAGCAAGACATTTGTAACGGCTGCGGCTACTGCGTCCCTGCCTGCCCCTTCGGCGTCCCTGACCTTGATGTGGCTCACTCCGCCGGAAGTCACGAGCTTCACAGGGGCGGCGCGCAGCCCGGCGCTGCCCATTCCGGCACACTCTCCAGGCGCCAGAGCGGTACCGCCCACACCGGCACGGCCCGTAAGTGCACGCTTTGCTACGACCGTCTCAAGGACGACATGGAGCCCGCCTGCGCCAAGTCCTGCCCTACGGACTCCATCCAGTTCGGTCGGGTGGATGAGCTTGCGCAGCGCGCCCGCGCCCGCGTCGAAGACCTCAAAGCACGCGGCGTCGCAGGCGCCCACATCTACGGTGACGACCACGTAGGTGGCACCGGAGGCATCGGCGGCTTGCACTCCTTCTTCCTGCTCACCGCCCCACCCGAAACCTACAACCTGCCCAGCGTTCCGGAGCTGCCGCAGCGCAAGACCATCCCGGGCCTCCTGACCACCATGGCCACCGCGGCCCTCATCGGCGCTGCCGCCTTCTTCTCTCTCCGCGACAGGGAGAGTAGATGACCGGCGCCTCGTACGAGCGTCAGTGGGAGGCTCGCGGCGGCCGTCGCCGCGCCCGTACCACCGCCGACGATTCCCGCTCCAGCTACTACGGCGTTCCGCCAATCCACAAGCCGCACTGGAAGTGGCTCATCATCATCTACTTCTTCCTCGGTGGCCTCTCCGGCGCCTCGTACGCCATTGCGGGCGTTGCGGATCTACTCGGCCGCCGCGCCGACCGCCGTATCGTGCGTGCCGGCGTCTACGTCTCTTTCGCCGCGTTGCTCCCCTGCCCTATCCTCCTCATCCTGGACCTCGGGCGTCCTGAGCGGTTCCTCTACATGTTCCGCGTCCTCAAGCTGCGCTCCCCCATGTCGGTCGGCACGTGGGCGCTCACCCTGTTCGGCGCATTCTGCACGCTCTCGGCCTTGATCCAGGCCGCGCACGATGGCCTGCTGGGTCGACATAACCGCGCCGCGCGTCTGCTCGCTGCCCTTCCCGCGCGCGCTATTGGCGCCGCCGGCGCCGGTCCCGCCTTCCTCGTCGCGGGATACACCGGCGTCCTGCTCGCCGCCACCGCCGTTCCGCTGTGGACCAAGAGCTTCATGCTGATGGGGCCGCTCTTCATCACCTCCGCCGCTTCCAACGCCACCGCCGCCATCGCGTTGCTCCTCTCACTTAGCCGCGGCACCAGCCGCCGCACCCTCCACAGCCTGGAGAAGCTCGATGCCCTCCTCCTCGCCGGCGAGGCCCTGCTGCTTCTCGCCACCTGGGCTCGGCTCGGCCGCGTCATCGCGCGGCCGCTGCACACCGGCCGCCTAGGCCTGCTCAACGGCGCGGTCGTGCTCGGACTCGGCATCGCGGTTCCGCTGGTGATCCAGCTGACCACGCTGCTGGCCGGCAGCACCGCCCAGCCTCTCGCCACTGGCTTCGCCTCCGTATGTGTCCTCACTGGTGGCTTCGCCTTCCGGTACGTCATGGTCATGGCCGGCCGCGCCTCCGCCGACGATCCCCAGGCCACTTTTGACCTGACCAAGTCTCGCCTCCCCTAGCCCCGGCGCGCCCGTACGTCCCTCTCCTGTGGGAGAAGGACAGCGCGAAGCGCAGGGTGAGGTCACCCGCGCTGTATAACCCAGGCATGCAGACGCCCCAGCCCGCCGCGCCGCAGATCGGCGCCACCTTTCCCCAGACCGAGTTCGGCACCGACCCCGCCGCGCTCAAGGACTACGCCCAGGCCGTCGAGGGTATGGGGTTCAGTCACATCGTCGCCTATGACCACGTCGTCGGCGCCAACCCCGACCGTCCCGGCTGGGAAGGCCGGCAGCGTCCCTACTCCCACGAGAGCCAGTTCCACGAGCCCTTCGTCCTGTTCAGCTTCATAGCAGCCGTGACGCAGCGCGTTGGCCTAGTCCCCGGCGTCATCATCCTGCCCCAGCGCCAGACCGTGTTGGTCGCCAAACAGGCTGCGTCACTGGACGTGCTCAGCGGCGGCCGGCTCCGCCTGGGCGTCGGCGTGGGCTGGAACGAGGTCGAGTACGAAGCCCTGGGCATGGACTACCACAACCGTGGCGTCCGCGAGGTGGAGCAGATGCGCCTCATGCGCCGCCTGTGGACGCAGCCGCTGCTCACGTACAAGGGGAAGTGGCACGCCATCACCGACGCCGGTCTCAACCCGCTGCCTGTCCAGCGACCGATCCCGATCTGGATCGGCGGCGCCCAGCGCGAGGGGAACGACACCGTGCTGCGGCGTGTGGGCCGCCACGCAGACGGCTGGATCCTGGTCGGCCCGCCCAACGATGCCGTCGAATCCTCTTGGGCCACGATCCGCCGGTTTGCCCAGGAGGCCGGCCGCGACCCCTCCAGCGTTGCCCTGGAAGGTGGCGTCCGCTACGGTGACGGAGACGCCGATCGCATGCGTAGGGAGTACGACACCTGGCGCCGGCTGGGCGCGAGTTACGTCTGCGTCACCACCATGGGCGCCGGCTTCCAGTCTCCCCAGCAGCACGTGGACGCCCTTCGGAAAGCAATGCAGGCGCTCTCCTCGTAGTCGCCTCCAGTGCATCGGGGCGACATCCGGGTCGCGCCGTACACTCACGGGCCTATGGCCCAAGACCTGCGCTCGCTGTTCCTGCTGCGTCCCGAGGTCGTGTTCCTCAACCACGGCTCGTTTGGCGCCTGCCCGCGCCCGGTTTTCGACGACTACCAGCACTGGCAGCGCGAGCTGGAGGCGCAGCCGGTCGAGTTCCTCGCTTCGCGCACTCAGCTGCTGCCACAGGCGCGCGCTGCCCTGGCTACCTACGTCGGGTGCGCACGCGACGACCTGGTCTTCATCCCCAACGCCACCACCGGCGTCAGCGCGGTGGCGCGCTCGCTGCCTCTTCAAGAGGGCGATGAAGTGCTTTGCACCGATCACGAGTACGGCGCGTGCGACCGCGCCTGGCAGTTCGCCTGCCAGCGCACGGGCGCCCGCTACGTCAAGGCCCAGGTGCCGCTACCGGCCCGCACCCGCCAGGAAGTCGTAGACACTATCTGGTCCGCCGTCACGCCGCGCACGCGCGTCATCTTCATCAGCCACATCACCTCACCCACCGCGGTCACCTTCCCCGTGGAAGAGGTCATCCGTCGCGCCCGCCAGGCCGGTATCTGGACGCTAATCGACGGCGCGCATGCCGTCGGGCAGCTGCCGCTGGACCTGACCGCGTTGGACGTTGACTTCTACGCCGGCAACTGCCACAAGTGGCTGATGGCGCCGAAGGGCACCGGCTTCCTCTACGTCCGCAAGGAGCTCCAGCACCTCGTCGCGCCACCCATCACCAGTTGGGGGCGCCCGGTCGATGCCCAGGCGCCCAACCCCTTCGTGGATGAATGGGAGTGGCAAGGCACCCGCGACATTGCCCCGTTCCTCGCCGTGCCCGCCGCCATCCACTTTCAGCAGGAACACGACTGGCCGTCCGTTCGCGACCGCTGCCACGAGCTCGCCACCTGGGTGCGTAGCGCTCTCCTGGACCTGACGGGCACCGAGCCACTCACCCCCGATACGCGCGAGTGGTACGAGCAGATGGTCGCCGTCCAGCTCCCTCCGTGCGACGGCGTCGCCCTGCACGAGCGACTGCGCCGCGAGCACAACGTCGAGATCCCCGTCAGGACCTGGAGCGGCCGCCAGGTGATCCGTGTCTCTGTTCAGGGTTACGTCACGCGCGCTGATATGGAGACCCTGCTCAAGGTGCTTCCCCGCCTGCTTTCCGAGACACGCACCAACTAGCAGGGAAACGTGACGAAAACACGTGCTGCGCTCATCGCGAGCCGGGACGCCAAAGCGCCTACCGTGGCGGCGGTTGCTCCCATTCGCGGAGCACCGCTGTCACTTTGTCTCTGATCCGGTCGCGGGAGCCGCGCTTGTCGCGCGTGCGGGCGATGATCGTGTCGTACTCGGTGTGCAGGTGGCGCACGTGGGCGATCACCGCCAGCCGGACCATCTCATCTTCCAGCTCCTTGGCCGCCGCCGTGCGACCCACCCGGCCGGAGTGCTTAGCGCACGCGTGAGCCGCGATCTCCCGCGCCTCTGAGCTCGGGCACCTGGGGAACAGCGTCTTCACCTGCGCGGTGAACGCCGCGACGAACTCGCGGTCCTCCACCTCGCGCCGCACCGCCGCGCGCGCCCGCTGCTGCTCGCGCGCCGCCGCGTCCGCGTCACACTCGGCCTTGGCCAGCGTGATCGCCGCCGGCTCCACCAGCGTGCCGCGCCGCTCCCACCGCTTGTGGCGGAGGGACCATTCCACTACCACCGCCATGCGCTTGGAGCGCTTGCTCGCTCGGCGCGTCAGCGCCACGTCTCCTGACGGGAGGAACGACAGCGTCCCCAACACGGCGCAGCCGAGGCACAGCGGCGTGTCCCCCTCATAGTGCGCCAGGTCACCCTTGGACAGCACCTGCTTGCACTCGGCGCACGCCAGTTGCTCGCGCACCACCAGCACGACCGTCTCGTCTTTTGGCAATCCCGCGGGTAGCGCCACCATTGCCCATGTTCAACGGACCAGCCCCCGGCGGCGGCCCGTCCTGTCTGTGCTGGAGTGAGGGCATCCTCGCCCGCTACAGGGTGGTCAATGAACGGCGCTCCGCCGTCTCATAGTGTCTTTCCGAGACCTTTCTACTCCGCTAGCCCCAGTAGCGCCTTCCGCTCGCGCACCGCTTCTGCAGTGGGGACCGGGCGTCCTTCCTCCACGTCGATCACGTCCACCCACAGCGTCAGATCATCGCGCCCCGGCGCCCGCTGCCGCAGCGCTTCCACCGCCCCTTGATAGCTCGGGCGGCTCAGGTCGGGCATGTAGCGCAGGAAGTCCTGGTTGAACGCCAGCACCTCCTCCTCCGCACGGCCCGCCAGCTTCGCTTGGATGAACGCCACCACTGCCTCGTCCCCTTGGGCTCCGGCCGCCGCGTGGTCCCCCGTCAAGTTTCTTGCCACCTTCACCACACGCGCGAACTCCTCGGCATCGGTGCCCAGGAACTCGAAGAGCCTCTGGTCCAGCGGGCAGTCGTAGACGTACTCGCCCAGCGTTCCCGCCAGGTGCGCCCGGCACTTGTCCAGCGTGCGCCCCGCCATCACCACGCCGCCCATCAGCTCCAGCGCACTGCGCGGCGGCTGTGCGCTCAGGTCCACTCGTCCATCCCATTCGCGATTGTGCCAGAAGCCGAGAAGAGCCGGCGCATCTCGTCACAGCGTTTCAGGAGCTCGGTCAGCGTGCCGCAGTCTTCTACGTGGCCGTCCTTGAGTACGATCACCTGGTCGGCACGGCGTAGCGCCGTGTGGCGGTGCGATACGGCCACACAAGTGCGGTCGCGGCCTGCGAAGACGCGGTCCCACAGGAGCTGCTCGGTCTCCACGTCCAGCGCGCTGGACAGGTCGTCGAAGACGAGCAGCTCCGGCTGGCGCACAAACATGCGCGCGGCGGCGGCGCGCTGGACCTGGCCACCCGACAGGCGCACTCCGCGCGGTCCTACCAGTGTCTCCAGGCCGGCATCCAGGTCGTGCAGGTCTGTCTCAAGCACGGCAAGGTGCAGGGCGGCGCGCACGGCGTCCGGGTCGTCGGGCTGGCCGAGCAGGATGTTCTCGCGCAGCGGCTCGCTGAACAGGCGCGGCACCTGGGGCGTGTACGCCGTGCGCGGTGGGCCGAAAAACGACGTGGGATCGGCCACGGGATCGCCGTTCCAGCGGATCGTGCCCGACTGGGACGGCAGCAGCCCAAGCAGCGCCGCCAGAAGTGTGGTCTTGCCGGCGCCGATGCGCCCGGTGATGACGGTGAAGGAGCCGCGCTCCAGGCGCAGCGATACATCCCGGATGCCACGACCGCTCCCCGCGTGGATGGCGGTGAGCCCCTCGACTTCAAGCGTTGCCAGGTGGTGGACGGGCTCCCGCACGATGACCGGCACGTCCGGGAAGGGGCCGTGCAGGTACACCGGCCGGTGCGCAACCAGCGGCGCGCGCGAGTCCCCCACGACAGGACCGCTGACTGCCACCACCTCAGCCAGGCGCGTGACCGAGACCGCTGCCTGCCGGGTGCGCGTCACGGCGCGGCCCAGCCAGCGCGGGAAGCCGGTCAGCCACCCGAAGTACTCCACGAAGAGCGCGAACTCGCCGACGGTGAAGGTGCCCTCGTGGACCGCCCGCGCCGCGAGCAGCAGGATCAGCGCGACCGCCAGGTCGGCCACGTTGTAGTTGAACGATTCGAGCACCTCGGTGAAGGTGCGGTCCTTCACGGCGGCGCGGCGCCGCGCGTCGCTCAGGTCGCGGAAGCGCGTGACGACGTGGTCGACCGCGCGGGCCGCCTTGACCGCGCCGACCGCCCCCGTAACCTCGCCGATGAAGCCGGTCACGCGGCCGGTCGTCTCGCGGTGCGCTTCACGGTACTCTTTGAGTCGGCCGCCGGCCAGGTTGGCCGCGGCGATAACGCTTACCAGCGGCACCAAGACCAACACCGTCAGCGTGGCGTCGATGCCGAGCATCACCACCACCGCGATTGCGGCGAAGACGCCCTTACCGGTGAGGTCCACGTAGGCTTCAACTGCTGCCTCGATCTCGTTCACGTCGTCCCGGAAGCGCGAGACCGTGTCTCCCACCGACTCCGGCAGCGGCCGCGCGCCCTGCCGGGCCAGCAGCCAGTCCAGCAGGTTGACGCGCAGCAGCGCGTCCAGGTGGAAGGCGTGGTTGACCCAGACGTAGCCGTAGGCAGTGTTCACCAGCCCCTGCAGCACGTCTGTCACCAGGAGGAACGCCAGGAGCGTCCAGGGGCTGAACAGTGCCGGTGCATCGCCGGAGAGCGAGTCAAACAGGGCGCGCACGACCAGCCCAATGACCAGCGGGGCGCAGTAAAACGGGATCGCCAGCGCCACGTCAAGGCAGTAAAGCCCCGGCCGGAAGCACACCAATTCCCACAGGAAGCGTAGTGACGAGATCGTAGAACCATCGGGTATGTCGCCGGTGGTGTCGTTAGTAGCCTGACCGTTGGAAGGTGATTGCTCGGTCACGCGAGCACCTCCAGCTCTCCGGCGCGCAGCAGCCGGCTGAAGTGAGAGTCGGGATCGGCTTGCAGCGCCGCGCGGGGACTGTGCTCGAGGACGCGCCCACCGGCCAGCACCAGCACGTCGTCGGCGCGCAGGACGGTGGCCAGTCGGTGGGCGATGACGATGGCGGTGCGTCCGGCGAGCAGGCGGCGCACGGCGCGGTCGATCAGCGCCTCGGTCGCCGGGTCCAGGCGTGACGACGCTTCGTCCAGCACCACCAGGCCGGGGTCGCGCAGGAAGACGCGCGTCAGCGCCAGCAGCTGTGCCTCGCCAGCGGATAGGCCGCCACTGGGAGCCAGCTGCGTATCCAGCCCGGCCGGCAGTGCCCGCAGCCAGGCGCCCAACCCCAGCTCTTCCATCACTTCCAGCAGCCGCGCGTCGGGCACCGTTGGGTCAAAGAGCGTGAGGTTGTCGCGCACGCTGGCGCCGAACAGCTGGACTTCTTGCGTCACCAGCCCGACGCGGCGCTGCACGTCGTGCAGCCGGGCGTGGCGCACGTCCACGCCGCCGAGCAGCACCGCGCCCTGGTCAACGTCGTAGAGGCGGAAGAGCAGGCGTCCGATGGTGGTCTTGCCGCTGCCGGTGCGGCCGAGGATGCCCAGCGTGCGTCCCGGCGCGAGCGACAAGCGCACGTCGTGCAGCACCGGCTCCTGGTCGGGCCGGTAGCGGAACCGTAGGTCCTGCAGTTCCACGGCAAGCGGCCCCTCCGGTAGCGAGACGGCCGCCCCCGGCGCAGACTCGATCAGCCGGCCGCGCTGCGCCAGCAGCTCCTGGACGCGCCCGATGCCGGCACTAGCCTTCTGGAGGTCCTGCACCTGGCGGGTGATCTGCTCTAGCGGGCGGCGCAGCACCCAGGTGTAGCTGTAAATGAGGTACACCGTGCCCAGGCTGGCGCCGGCCGCGGTGTGCAGTGCGACGCCCAGCGCCAGCCCCAGCGCGGCGCAGACGCCCAACAGCACGTTGGTGGCGGCCCAGGTGATGCTGCCGGCCAGCATGGCACGCTGTCCCACCCGGTAGCGGCTCCGGAAGTGCTCGGCGAAGCGCCGCACTACGTAGGCCCGCGCACCGCTGGCGTGCAGGTCGGGCAGACCGACCAGGCGCTCTTCCAGGAAACCGAACACCGCCGCGCTTTCCTGCCGGTCGTCGCGCCAGTACGGTACCGCCAGGTCGCGCACGCGCGCCAGTACGCCGAGCGCCACCACCACGAACGCGGTCATGGCCAGGCCCACGCGCCAGTCCTCGCGGTAGAGCAGCGCCAGCGCACCGAGCAGCAGCAGAACACTGCCGAGGATCAGGATGGTAAAGCGCGAGAAGAAGTTGGAGAGCGTGGTGACGTCGCCGTCGATGCGCTCGATCAGTTCGCCCGGCGTGCGGGAGTGGTGGAAGGAGAGATCGAGGGTGAGCACGTGGCGTAGCAAGTCGGCGCGCACCGCGTTGGTGGCGGACCAGCCCACCTGTTCCCCCATGTACGCCGCGCCCGCGCCGAGCGCCTGGCTGGCAACGGTCGAGAGCAGGAACCAGGCGGCGGCGGCCATCAGCACCTGCGGCGGCGCGCCGGCCTGCGCTGAATCGATGAACTGCCGTACCAGCTGCGGTCCCACTAGCTGGAAAGCGATCCCTGCAAGCAGCAGGGCCGCTAGCGTGAGCACGCTTGCACGGAGTGGCCGCAGGTAGTGGAGCAGCAGTCGCAGCCGTTCGGGCCGCGGGGCGCCGGCTGACGGTGTGGGTGAGTGAGGTGGCTGAGGTGTGGGTGCCGGCTTCGGAGCCGAAGCCGGCGATGAGGTTGGTGGAGGTGTTGTTGACGCTGTTGGTGTGGTCATGGCGAATAGGTGAGGAGCTGGAGCTGCGGACACAAAAAGGACCGTGGGAGCGGATGGCGCCCACGGTCCTCCGGCTGCGTCCGAGCAGCTGTCTAAAGCTACTCGCTATTGCGACCCGGAAGTACCAAGGGAACTGCCATCCCTGCTTCGTTTGCCACGTGACGCCATGTTCACGTACGGCACAAGCTGTATGAGCTGGGTGTAGCTCATCGCGGTGGCAGGCCCCTTCATCGATGTCGCCTCCCCAATCCGTGGAGGCGCAGTCCCAGTGTGCCACGCCCGGCGCTTCCTGGCAACTGCACTTCGGCCCAGCATCGCAG
>CADCTC010000264.1 GCA_902805635.1 uncultured Chloroflexota bacterium | reverse complement strand
CTTCGGGGCGACTAGCCCGCTCTACTGGTTGATGTATTTCTTTCTGGTGGTCGGCTTCACGTACTTCTACACCGCTGTCGTGTTCCAGCAGCAGAACCTTCCCGAGACGCTGCAGAAGCAGGGCGGTTTGATCCCAGGCCGTCGCGCCGGCCGCGAGACGGCCGTTTACCTCAACCGCGTGCTTAACCGCATTACGTTGCTGGGCGCGCTGTTCCTGGGCGCAATTGCCATCTCGCCATTCCTGTTGGGCCTTGCTACCGGGGCCCAGCAACTAAGTACGACCCTGTCCGCCACCGGCATCCTGATCGTGGTGGGTGTCGTGCTCGACACCATGAAGCAGCTGGAGTCGCAGCTGATGATGCGGAACTACGAGGGATTTATTAAGTGATCGTCTTGCTCCTGGGCCCGCCGGGCTCAGGCAAGGGCACGCAAGGTCGCCGGCTCTCGCAGCGGTTCCACATCCCGTACCTAGCCAGCGGCGACCTCCTGCGCCGCGCCATCGAGCAAGACAGCCTGTTCGGCCGTGAGGTCCGCCAGTACATCGAGCGTGGCCTGTACGTGCCCGACAAAATTATGGTGCCGGCAGCCATCGAGGAGCTGAACAAGCTCCGCCGCGAGCAGGGAGTGCGCGGCGCCGTCCTGGATGGCTTCCCGCGCACGCGCGACCAGGCGGAGGCGCTCGACAGCGCGCTTACGGCCGAGGGGACGAGAGTAGACCGTGCCCTGCTGCTCAACGTTCCGCGCGAAGTGCTCATACCCCGCTTAGCGGGACGACGCGTTTGCCGCAGCTGTAACGCGTCATACCACATTGACCACAAGCCGCCTCCTGCCGACGGACGCTGCGAAGTGTGCGGGGGCGAGGTCATCCAGCGCGTGGACGACAAGCCGGAGATGGTTGACGGCCGCCTGACTGTCTACTTCGAGCGCACGCTTCCCCTCGTCGCCTACTATCAGCAGCAGGGCCGCCTAGTCCAGATTGACGGCAATCTGTCCGAATCTGACGTGACCGGATCGCTAGTTGGCGCCGCCGAGGCGGTCGCCGCGGCCGCGGCGCAGCGCGCGCCTGCTGTCGCGAGCGAAGGCGCTTCGCGCGGCGCGCACGCCTAGAGTCACCGCGGAGCGTAGGCGGAGCACAGCGCGTGATCACCATCAAATCTCGTGGCGAGATAGAGAAGATGCGCCGCGCTAGCCGCATCGTGGCAGATGCGCTGAATGCCGTCTCCGCCGCTGTGCGACCCGGTGTCACAACGGCCGAATTGGACGCCATCGCGTATGACGTCGTGAAGCGCGCCGGCGCCAAGCCGTCGTTCAAGGGATACAGCAACGGGAAGGGCGTGCCGCCGTTCCCAGCTACTATCTGCGCCTCGGTCAACGACGAGCTGGTGCATGGCATCCCCGGAAAGCGCGTCCTGGCCAATGGCGACATCATCAGCATCGACATGGGCGCCGTCTGGGATGGCTACCATGGCGATGCGGCGATCACTGTGCCGGTCGGCGATGTGCCGCCCGAGGTGCGACGCCTGCTGGACGCGACGCAATCTGCGCTGTATGCCGGCATTGGCGCCGCTCGCGCGGGCAACCGGCTGAGCGACATCTCGCACGCCATCCAGCTGGTGATCGAGCACGCGGGCTTCGCGGTGGTGCAGGGCTATGGTGGCCACGGCGTGGGGCGCAAGCTCCATGAGGATCCACACGTCTCCAACTCTGGCCCGCCGGGCCGCGGCGCGCTCCTCCATCCCGGCATGACACTCGCGCTGGAGCCGATGGCCAACCTCGGTTCGGCGCCAACGAAGGTGCTCCGTGACCGCTGGACAGTGGTCACCGCCGACGGCAAGTATTGCGCGCACTTCGAACACTCCATTTGCGTCGGGACTGCCGCGGCGGAGATCCTGACCGAGTTGGCCCCGGAGGTGTATCGCCGCATCGGCGGCCCTGCGCAGGTCGGCGGGCTGAACACGGCCACGCAGCAGCCCGTCATGGCCGGGATGTAGGACGGGATGACTGATGAACCGGCCGACGATACCCGGTCCGTGCGCGCTCTGATAGAATTGTCAGGTTCGGTTCGCCGCTCGTTAGCAAACGACCTCTACGAGGTGGAGCTGGCGGATGGCAGGCACGTCCTGGCGCACGTCGCGTCGAGCGCCCGGTTGCGGGCGCTGAGAGTCGGCGCGGGAGACCAGGTGCGCGTTGAGCTGGCCCGGTATGACCATACGCGCGGGCGCATCATCGGTCGCGCGTGAGAGCGTGACGGGGTTATAGGGCCGGGAGTCGGACCAGCGTGAGCGATACAGAGCGAGGACAAGCGTGAAAGTTTCGGCGTCGGTCAAACCGCGCTGCGAGAAGTGCAAGGTAATCAAGCGTCGGGGCGTGATCATGGTGATCTGCAACGACCCCAAGCACAAGCAGAAGCAGGGCTAAGGGTTTAGAGGCAGGTAAGGCATGGCACGAATTGCCGGGGTAGACATCCCGCGCGAGAAGCAGGTGCAGATCTCGCTGACTTACATCTTCGGCGTCGGTCGCACGACCGCTAGGCAGGTATGTCAGCGCACACAGGTTACGCCCGAGCGCAAGGTAAATGAGCTGACGGACGAAGAGGTCGGCCGTATCCGCGAGGCGGTCGAGCGTGGACTCACCGTAGAAGGCGACCTGCGCCGTCAGGTGCGCCAGAACATCCAGCGCCTGATCGACATCGGCTGCTACCGGGGCATCCGCCACCGCCGCGGGCTGCCGGTGCGTGGCCAGCGCACGCGCACTAACGCACGGTCGCGCCGCGGGCCTCGTAAGACGGTTGGCGTCCGCAAGAAGACCACGGCCAAGAAGTAAGGCGCGCGGACTACACGAGCACATAGAGACCGGCAATTGCCGATCTCTATGTGAATCCGGTATTCTATACGTCTGTCGTCCTGCCCGGCCGCGTTCATGCGGTGCAGAGCGGGACACGTAGCGACGGAGCTTGAAGTGGGGCGGTCCCCCGATGGGACCGCCCCGCACTGCGTACCAACGGAGTCGAGAGCAGCAGCATGGCGGAACGGAAACGTGGCGCGACGCGCCAGCGGCGGAGAGAGCGACGCAATATCCCGCGTGGGTATGCGCACGTGCAGTCCACCTTCAACAACACCATCGTGACCATCACGGATCCCACCGGCAATCCC
The DNA here is from genome assembly GCA_902805635.1 of uncultured Chloroflexota bacterium. GTDB lineage: Bacteria > Chloroflexota > UBA11872 > UBA12225 > UBA12225 > CADCTC01. The sequence continues at coordinate 25,027 of CADCTC010000264.1, read as the reverse complement.
ATCTCGTGGGGTACAGCCGGGGCAGCGGGCTTCAAGGGTTCGCGCAAGAGCACGCCCTACGCGGCGGGTGTCACTGCCGAATCGGCGGCGCGCAAGGCCATGGACCAGGGCATGCGGTCGGTGGAGGTGTATGTCAAGGGTCCCGGCTCCGGTCGTGAATCCGCCATTCGCTCGCTCCAGGCCGCGGGGCTGTCTGTGCTCTCCATCACCGACGTGACGCCCATTCCGCACAATGGGCCGCGCCCGCCAAAGCGCCGGCGCGTCTAAGCACCCAGCAGTACCCAGGAACTAATCGACACATGGCACGTTACACCGGCCCGGTCTGCAAGCTGTGCAGGCGCGAGGGCATGAAGCTGTTCTTGAAGGCGGAGCGCTGTCTCACGCCGAAGTGCGCCGTCGAGCGGCGCAACACGCCGCCTGGCCAGCAGTCGGTCGCGGGCGCCCGCCGCCGCCGCCCGACCGAGTTCGCCCTGCAGTGGCGCGAGAAGCAGAAGGCGCGCCGTATCTACGGATTGCTAGAGGCTCAGTTCCGCCGTCACTTCGAGGAGGCCGAGCGTCGTCCCGGGTCCACCGGCGAGAACCTGCTCCAGATTCTCGAGTCGCGCCTGGACAACATCCTTTACCGCATCGGTATTGGCGGGTTGCCCGCCCAAGCGCGCCCGGTCGTTCGCCACGGCCCTTGGCTTGTTTACCGGCGCAAGTGTCAAATTCCATCCCGTCTGGTCCGTCCAGAGGACGTGGTGTCGGTCGCGCCCACGGCGCGCGAGACTGAGATGGTGCGCACTGCCATCGAGTCCGGCCCGCAGCGTCAGATCCCCGCGTGGCTGAGCTTCGATCCCAGTGCATTCTCCGCGCGCATCAACGCGCTGCCCAACCGCGGCGAGATCGAGACTGCGGTGACCGAGCAGCTCATCGTCGAGTTTTACGCGCGCTAGCTCGCACACCAGCCGGACGCACGGCGTTGGCCGGCGTCCGGCTGCGTGCGTCCCGGCGCAAGGCGACCGGTGCGCGCTCACGCGTGCCGCCGCCAGCACACCGTTGTTGTCCGCCCGCTCCCCCCTGAGGAGGAACCTGTGATCGAAGAAATCCCCACGACGCCCAGCGTCCGCATGGTCGAGCCTGAAGACCCTGACCTGGTCGATCCATTTTTCGGCGAGTTCGTCGTCGAGCCCTTGCGTAGAGGCTATGGCCACACGCTGGGCAACTCTATGCGCCGTGTCCTCCTCTCTTCACTGCCCGGCGCCGCCGTTAGCTCCATCCGCGTGGACGGCGTGCAGCACGAGTTCTCCAGCATCCCCGACGTCAAGGAAGACGTCACGCAGATCGTGCTGAACATCAAGAAGCTGCGCATGCGTTCGTACTCCGACGAGCCGGTCAAGGCGCAGCTCGACGTGCCGGGTCCCGGCATCGTGCGTGCCAGTGATGTCAAGTGGCCCGACCAGGTGGAGATCGTCAACCCTGAGCAGATCATCGCCACCCTGGACAACGAGAACGCCCGTCTCTCGATGGAGCTGACTGTCACTCGTGGTGAGGGCTACGTTGCGGCGGAGTCGGTCGAGGGCCAGCCCATCGGCGAGATTCCGGTGGACGCCATCTATTCGCCGACGCGCCGCGTCGAGTACCACATCGGTGCAGCGCGAGTCGGCCAGAGTGTGAACCTGGACCGGCTGGAGCTGCGCGTATGGACGGACGGCACCACCACGCCGGAGGAGGCTGTCTCCCGCGCCGCGCAGATGCTGGTCGAGCAGTTCCGCGTATTTACCCAGCTGGTCCCCGGCATGGAAATCCCGTCTGAGACGGCGGTCGCCCGACCGGCGCTGCCGAGCAATACCCTCCAGGTGCCGCAGGAGTTGATCGACGTCTCGGTTGACGACCTCGAGCTGTCCAATCGCACGCTCAACTGCCTCAAGCGCAACAGCATCACCCGCGTTGGGCAGTTGGCGAGTATGACGGAAGACGACCTCCTGCACTTGCGCAACTTCGGCGATAAGTCGCTGAACGAGCTGCGCGACAAGCTGGCCGAGCGCGGCGTGCGCATCGGGCCGTCCGCCGAGCCGGCAGCGGTCTAGGCGGCTGGAAGCGTGAGCTGCGGCGAACGCGGCCGTTTGCGCTTCCTACACTCGTCGAAGCTCACCTTCACGAAGGAATCACCACCATGCGACACCAGCACAAGGGCCGTGACCTCAATAAGCCACACGCCGAGCGAGTGCGCCTCCTGCGCGGGCTGATGGGCTCGCTGCTGCGCTTTGAGAAGGTGACCACTACCGAGGCGCGCGCCAAGGAGCTGCGTCGCCACATAGAGAAGCTGATCACCACCGCCCGGCGTGGGGACCTCCATTCCCGGCGCCTGTGCCTTTCCACGCTGCCGGATCCGCCTGCGGTGGCCAAGCTGTTCGACATGGTGGCGCCTCGTTACCGCGAGCGTCCCGGCGGATACACCCGCATCACCAAGGTCGGCTTCCGTCGGGGGGATGGCGCCCGCCTGGCCACCATCGAGTTCGTCGAAGGTGAGGCGGTACCTGCCGCCACTGCTGGCACCACCGGCGCGCCCGCCACGGCGACGGCGACTGCCTAGTCGGCGGTCGTTCGGGGCGTTTGATGGTGCGCGTCCTGGCGGTGATCGAGTATGACGGCACCGACTTCACGGGGTTCCAGCTGCAAGTTGGGCGGACTCCCCCTTTTCGCACGGTCCAGGGCGAGCTTGAGGCGGCGCTCGGGACCTGTACCGGTGAGGCGGTCCGCGTGATCGGCTCCGGCCGGACTGACACTGGAGTGCATGCCCGCGGCCAGGTGGTGCACTTCGATACCCAGGCGGGTATTGCGTCCGATCCGCCCCAGTTGCTCCGGGCGCTCAACGCGCTGCTGCCGGTTGACGTAAAGGTCCGCGCGCTGCGTGCCGCTCCGGCCACGCTGCACGCGCGCTATTCGGCGACGAGCCGGCGTTACTGTTACCGCGTGTATGCCAGCGCATCGCCGTCGCCGCTGCACCGGCGTCACGCGCACCACGTGCGCGCGCGCCTGGATGTTCAGCGGATGTCGAGCGGTGCGCAGCACCTCGTGGGCAGCCACGACTTCGTGGCTTTCGCCGGCCAGGAGGGGGAGCGGAGCACTGTGCGGGCGGTGTTCGGGATACGCGTGAGTGAGCGACATGGCCAGTCTGGCGAATCCTGGGCCAGTACCTGGGCTACTAGCGCATCAATCTGGCACACTTCTAGTAGTGCAGGCGCCGGTTCGACCGGCCACCGCGGCACGCCGCCCGTTGAGGATGCGCGTGTAGTGGTGGAGAGCGCGGCGCAGCTTGTCGAAATAGACGTGGAAGCGACCGGCTTCTTGCGCCACATGATGCGGCGCATAGCAGGAACGTTGATCCGCGTTGGCGATGGCCGATTGGCGCCCGATGACGTGGCGTCGATCCTGGCCTCCAGGGAGAAGTCACTCGCCGGCCCCACGGTTCCGGCGCGCGGCCTGTGCCTGGAAGAGGTGAAATACCAGCAGCTATGAATACAAAGACTTACTCCCCTAAGGCATCTGAGATCGAGCGGAGCTGGTGGGTCGTGGACGCGCAGGGCCAGACGCTGGGCCGTCTAGCCAGCGTGATCGCCGCCCGCCTGCGTGGCAAGGACAAGCCTACCTTTGCGCCGCACATGGACTGCGGCGACTTCGTGGTGGTAGTCAATGCCACGCGCATCCATGTCACCGGCCGCAAGCTGGACGACAAAATGTACTACCGGCACAGTGGCTATCCGGGCGGACTGCGCACCAGCTCGCTGGCGCAGGAGCTCGAACGGCACCCCACGCGCGTCATCGAGAAGGCGGTGCGTGGCATGCTGCCTAAGAACACGCTGGGCGACCACCTGATCAAGAAGCTCAAGGTGTACGCCGGCCCGGACCATCCGCACGCCGCCCAGCAGCCGCAATCCTGGACCCTGACGCCGGAAATCACCGGTGTTGTCTCGCAAACCGCATAAGACGACCGTTCGCGCGTCCGGTCGCCCGCGGGCGACCGGACGCGCAGCCTGAGGAAAGCAGAAACCCCGCATGACGCAGTCAGTCCCCCAGACCACCGCTCCAATTGCCCCGGCTCCTTCAGGCGCGCCCGCCGCTGGCGGTGCCGGCCAGCAGCCGTTCTTCTACGGCCTTGGCCGCCGTAAGTGCGCGATCGCCAAGGTACGCCTGTTCGCCGGAGAGGGCGGCATCCTCATTAATGGTCGCCAGGCGCGCGAGTATCTCGGACGCGAGACACTGGACCTCCTGATCCAGGAGCCACTGCGTGCCGCCGACGCGATGAGCCGCTTCAACGTAGTGGCAGAGGTCATCGGCGGAGGCCCCACCGGCCAGGCCGGCGCCATCCGCCTCGGCATCGCCCGCGCCCTGCTGGTGGCCGATGCAGCCAACAAGCCCGTCCTCCGCGCACAGGGCCTGCTCACCCGCGACGCTCGCGTCAAGGAGCGCAAGAAGCCTGGCCTGAAGCGCGCAAGGAAGGCGCCTCAGTACACCAAGCGATAATCCGCTTGTATTAGCCCCCAGGGGCTGTTTGGAAGCGTGTGCAATGCCCCCCGGTCGGAGACCGGGGGGCATTTTCGTCCCCTAGCCAGTTGAGCGCTTGAGCACAACCGCGCACGGAGCGCGGGTTTAGCCCGTCACGCCCGCCGCGGCGACCGCGAACTCTTCCATGGATGGAAGGTCGGCCAGGCTGCGCAGACCGAAGGCACGCAGAAACTCGAACGTGGTGCCGTAGAGAACCGGCCGGCCAACGGTGTCCAGCCGGCCAACGTCCTCGATCAGCCCGCGCGCCAGCAGGTTGCTGACTGCATGATCGGGGTTGACGCCCCGGATCTCCTGCACCTGCCCGCGCGTGACCGGTTGGCGGTACGCGATGATCGCCAGCGTCTCCAGCGCCGCAGGAGACAGCTTGGCGGACATCTCCAATCCAAGGAAGCGCTGCACCACGCCCGCCACGTCGGGACTGCTGACCAGCTGCAGCGCGTCCCCCTGGCGCTGCAAGAAGATCCCGCGCCCCTCGTATTCCACCGCCAGCGCCTGCACCATATCCTCCACCGCGTCGGGCGGCGCTCCCAGCAGCTTGGCCAGCTCCGTGATCGTCACCGGGCGATCCGCCACGAACAGCACCGCCTCTAGCTGCGCCACCAGGCTGGCGTTCGCCCCGGCGGCGCCTACTTCCCCGCTAACCATATGGCCCCGAACAGCTCGTCTTGCTCCAGCTCGATCGCGTGCGCTCGGAACAGCTCCAGCACCGCCAGGAACGTGACGATCAGCTCACCGCGCGTCTGGCAGCTCTCTGCCAGCCACTCGAACAACACGCGGCCGTGCTGCGCCAGCGCCTCCCTGATGTGCCCGATCCGCTCGCCGATCGTGACGCGCGGCGCAGCCGGCGGGTCAGGCTCCGGCCAACGCGCAGTAAGCAGACGCTGCAGCGCCGCAGCGAGCTGCTCCGGCGCGGCGCGCTCCAGGCGCGGTGGCGCCGCCGGCGGCGGCAGCGGTGGCGGCGTGGGACGGGAGAAGGCGCGCGTTCCTTGGTGCTGGCGCTCGTCCAATCGTCCGGCCACCTGGCGGTAGCGCCGGTACTCACGCAGGCGCGCTTCCAGCGTCGCCTCGTCCACCGGCACCTCCTCCACCATCCGTGCTGCCTCGCGCGGCAGCAGCGCGCGCGACTTCAGGAGCAGCAGCTGCGATCCGACCACCAGAAACTCCGCCAGGAAGTCCAGGCGCGCGCCGTCTGCCGGCAACAAGCGCACTGTGGCCAAGTACTGGTCCGCCACCGCTGCGAGTGACAAGGCTGTGACTTCGAGTCTGCCATCGGCCAACAGGTGGAGCAGCAGCTCGAGAGACCCGTCAAAGCCCGCGACGGCGATGTGCGCCGGCGGCAGCCGGGTGAACGCCGTCTTGCCTGAAAGGAGTGCGGGCACTTCTAGCCAGCTACTCCGCTCACAGCCCGATGACTTGAGCGATCAGCGTGTAGAGCCACTGGGACGCGGGCCGCATCAATCTTCCCAAGATGTCCCAGTTTGGTCCGAACTGATAGCGGATCACGAAGAGGATGAGCAAGATGCCAAAACCGTACTGAGCCAGGAAGTCGAGCGGCCGGGACAAGCGGGCAGGCAGGACGCCAGACAAGACGCCAAACCCATCCAGGGGGGGAATGGGCAGGAGATTGAACACCGCAAGGCCGACGTTTACGCCAATGACAGATAAGAACACCTGCGCCAGGATGGCTTGCCACAGGTCCGTCGGCGCGCCAATCGTGAGCATGAAAATGCGCAATGCGAGGGCGAACAGGAACGCAGTTACGACGTTTGCCAGCGGTCCCGCCGCTGATACGAGCGCACCGCCGAAGCGGCCCAACCGGACGGCGCTGGGGTTGAAGGGCACAGGCTTCCCCCAGCCGAACCCGGGCAGCCCGGAGATATACATCAGCACGATCATCAGCGTGCCTGCCTTGTCCAGATGCCGGATAGGGTTCAAACTGACCCGCCCCAAACGGGCGGCCGTCTGGTCGCCGAGCAGGTACGCTGAAAAGGCGTGCCAGAACTCGTGGACCGTGATGGCAACGAGAAAAGCGACGACAAAAGCGAGAACGTCAACAGGATCCAGACCACTACCCACTCACGAAGGATAGCGGCGGCATACAACAGAAAGCGGCCAGCAGGCCCCGGTGACTGGTCCGAGCGCCTGTGGCCGCCTCACGGCGCTCCACGAGCGGCGGCTACTTGGGCGCCGCCTTCTTGGTCTTGTCCGCCGCCTTCTGCTGATTCTTCTTCTGCGTCGCCTTCGGACTCTTGTCGCCCATTACTCATCGGTCCTTTCTGGTTGACGGTGCTCCTGCGCTTGCCGCCGACGTCACGCGCATTGGCGGCCTCCGACACGCCGTGCATACCGCGCACGCCGCGCACGCCGTCTGCGGATCGCATTGACACCGCGACGCTGCCGGAGGAATCCATAGTATCACCGTCCGCCACGTGCTGCCACCGGCGGCCACGCGCACGACTGCGCAACCAAGCCGAGCGGAACCGGCCGAGCAACGGCGTTCCGACGGTCAGCAGCACCAGCGCGCCCAGCACGAACACCGTGGATATCAGCGTCAGGAGCAATCCGAGCCGGAACGAGCGCGGCCGGTAAATGAACTCCACCGTGTGTTGCCCCGCCGGGACATAGATCGCGCGGAAGATGTAGTTTGCGCGGTAGATTGGCGTCTCTTTCCCGTCCAGGTAGGCGCGCCAGCCCGGATACGCCAGGTCGGCCAGGAAGAGCATCGCCGGCTGTGTGGCGCTCGCGTCCAGGCGCAGCAGCTCCGGCTCAACCCTCAGCAGGTGCACCGTGCCGGCGGCGGACGTGACCTGCGTGCCCTGCGGCCGATCGAACGTGATCGGCGCCACCGGCGTCTCTGCCGGAATCGGTGGTGGCAGCCTGGTCAGATCGAACTGCTCTTCCAGGATCACCATGCGCTCCGGGCTGAAGTCCCCCTGCGCCATGCGAGTCACGATCTCCGAGCTAGGCATCTCGATCACCGCCGACGGCACCAGGTAGGCGCGTGGCAGCCAGTTCTGGTTCTCGTAGACGATCACGTCCTCGTCGGCGTAGACGCGCTTGAACTTAGACAGCCGCTCCAGCCCCAGCTGCTCCAGCTCCTTGCTGTTGTCATCGAAAGAAGCAAGGCCATAGATCTCCACCTGCGCCGTTGGGTGCAGGAACTGCACGTCCAGGCGTCGCAACCGCACGCTGCCCGGCAGAGGGAATTCACCAAAGTAGAAATGCGCCTGGTACGGCTGCGCCCGGCCGTCGCGCTGCTCCCAGGTGCGCGCCACCGGCGGCAGCTGGTGCGCCACCTTGCCCTGCAGGTCGGGCCGCTTCCAGGCCCACTCCGCCGTGTGAACGCCCGCCTTCAGGCGGAAGCGGTGCTCCCGTCCTTCCACCTCTACCGCGGTGATCTCAGCCACGTCGGTCCCCTGCGGCACAGCGGTGGCCCAGCGCATGGTGGACACCACCCGCACGACCGAGGCAGGGGTATTGTCTAGCGTGAAGGACGCCGTGCCCGCCGGGTTGCGGCCGGTACTGCTCACAAGGGGCCGCCGCGGGTTGAACGACGTCAGGTTGAACGACGGCAGCCCCTCGAACAGGTTGCGCACCGCGTAATAGCGCACGTTCATCAAGTCGAGCAGCCGGTTAGGGGCGTACTCGGCCATCTGCGCAACGTGCGTGTGTCGATCTGGCTCCAGCGAGCTGTAGCCGTTCGCCTCGGCAATGCCGTAGCTGAGCAGCCGGTTCGGCTCGTCACGTGCCCCTTTCTGGGTGAAGACGCGGTAGCGCCCCGGCTGCCCCGCCAGGTAGCGTGCAAGCCCGCTGGGGGCCTGCAGCTGGTCGTAGGGGACCGCAGGGTGGAAGGTGCGCCCGGCAGCCACCAGGTCCACCGCGATCAGCAGCACGAGCAGCCCCTGCCACAGCGGGCGCACCGTGCGCAGCCGGTCCCATGCCAGCAGCACCGATGCCGTGCCGGCCAGCAGCCCCAGCTGCCGCAGCGTGGCGGGCTGCACCACGTCCAGCGAGGCAACCAGCGCCTGGTACAGCTGCTCCTGGGACCAGCGCGGGTCAAACCCACGCCGCCGCATGAAAGTCGCCTGTAGCCATGCCGACGCCTCATCCTTGTGCGTCTCCACAAAGGTGCCGGCCAGTGTCAGCGCGATCGGCGCCGCCACCGCCACGAGCTGCACCAGCAACAGCAGGGTCGTGAACAGCACCGGTCCCCACGCGCTGAAGCAGCGCGTCCGTCCCCGCGGCTCGTCCACCGGCTCACGGTGGCGCAGCTCACGTGTGATAGCGTCCGCGCCGAGCGCGGCCAGCATGGCTACGCTCAGCATGACCAGGTAAGAAAACCGCCCCGGCGCGCGCAACACGGAGAAACCCGGCAGCGCCGACAGTGTGCGATGGATGCCGTACGGTGCGTGCTCTCCCAGCGCCATCGCTAGAGAGGCAAGTCCGATGGCGAGGAAGAACAGCACCAGCCGCCGCGCGCCCATCACAGCGCCGAACAGCGCCAGCACCAGCGGCGCAACGCCAGCGTAGACAAACACCTCCCAGCGCGACCACAGCCCCCAGTAGCGGCCATCTGCGACGAAGAACTCCGGCAGCACCAGCGACAGGAGCTGTACAGGCGGCACGGAGTATTGGGACGCGAACCCGTAGTCCACGCCCGCGCCGCGGAACGAGAAGGTGCCGAGCTCAAACAGCGGCAGCAGCTGCACCGCCGCTAGGCCGACGCCTGTCGCCCCAGCCAGCGCCACAACCCCCACCGCGAGGAGCGGACGGCCGGCGACCAACGAGAGCCGCGCCCGCGCTGCAGGCGACAGGCGCGCCGTCAGCGCGCGGAACGGTCCGCCGCCCGCACCAACCGGTCCGACGATGCAGCGATAGCCGCAGAAGGCTGCGAAAGTGAGCACCGACATCAGGACGACCTGCACGTGGATGATCAGCCCTTGTAGCCCGAACCCGACGCCGGCCAGGATGGCGTACAGGTAGCGCGTCCGCGGGCACGCCCGCAGCGCCAGCTCCCCGAAGGCTAGGATCAGCGGCAGCCAGATCGCCGCGGTACTGATGTTGGTGTGGTGCAGCTGGGCGATAGAGAACCCGCCGAACGCGAACGAGAGCGCGCCCACCAGCGAGCCGAACCGCCCCACGCGCACCGTGCGGCAGAACAGGTACGTGAAGACCGCCGCCTGGAAGAAGCGCAGTGGACGCAGCCACGTAAACGCCGTCTCCACCGGCAGCGCCAGCAGCGCTAGCAGGTGCGGCGGATACAGTGCCCCCGCCTCTCCATCCGCAAAGATGGGGTAGCCGCCAAAGACATCGGGCGACCACAGCGGCAGCTCTCCGGCCCGCAGCGCGGCCGCCAGGCGCACGAACAGCGGGTAATAGAAGATGCGCGTGTCGTTCTCGTACGCAACTATCCCGTGCGCTACCGCCGGCCAGAAGAAGACCAGCGTTACCACCGCCAGGACGGCCAGTGATGCGCAGTCTCGGAAGACGGTCCCTGGCACCGCAGTGCGCAGGGCGCCTGCGCCCACGAGGGAGTCAGGTCGCATGGCCCGTACGCGGGGCAGCGTCACGGGCACCGGGCCCGCGTGGGGGGACTGGATCTGGCCGGCGGCCACGGCTACGCCGCTCCCTCAGGGCGTACCGCCACCGCCAGCGCGGAGAGACCCGCGGGGAAGCGTGCGCGCCTCAGCCACATCGCTTCCAGACACAGCACGGCGCCGAGCACCGCGTTCACGGGCGCGGCGGCCGGGCGCACGTCGGAGCGCTCGTCACCATGCGCCCCTTCGGAAGCGGGACCGCGCGCCGCGAGCCGCGCCACTGCCGCCGCCGGGAACAGCAGCGTGTTGGCGTAGCTCGCCTTCTCCACCACCAGCCCGGCACGCGCCAGCTTTCCTTCCAGCTCAGTCACGGTGTAGCGCTGGCGGGTGTGCACCGCCGTGTCGTGCTCGCTGCGCAGCCAGTCCATCGCCGGGACGCGTACCAGCACGGCGCCGCCCGGCCGCACCACGCGGCGCAGCTCGCGCAGCGCGGTCACGTCGTCGGCCACGTCCAGGTGGTAAATCACGTCGAAGCTGGTCACCAGGTCAAACGACTCGTCCTTGAACGGCAGGTCCAGTATCGAGGCGCGCGAAACGGTGGTCAATTGCCGCTGGCGGCAGAATCGCACCGCCTGCGGCGCCAGGTCAACACCGTATGCCTGCCCGAAGCGCGAGAGCCAGCGCAGGTTACCGCCCGTGCCACACCCCGCGTCCAGCACCCGTATTCCTGGCCGCAGCCGCGCGCTCAGCAGCGCCTCGCTGATCCGGCGCATGCCGACATACCACCAGAGGGTGTCCTCCACCCGGTACATCGCCGCGTACTCGGCGTCGTTCATGCGGTGCGTCCGCCGGTCACGCCTGTTCTGTACCGTACCTTAGACGCCGTAGAAGCGTCGTATTTCAGCAGCCACGCGGCGCGCGTCGGCGTGGGGCAGCTCAGGATAGAACGGCAGGGAGACGATCTCTCCACACGCGCGCTCGGTCTCCGGAAGCGACCCGACGCCGTAGCCCATGGCCAGGTACGCCGCCTGTCGGTGCACCGGCTCCGGGTAGTGCACCTGGGTGCCTATCTGCCGCTCACGCAGGCGCGCCTGTAGCTCGTCACGCCGATCGGCGCGGATGACGTACAGATGGTAGACGTGATGCCCCCACTCTTCTTCCACGGGGAGCACCACGCCGGGCACACCCTCCAGCAGCTCCCCGTAGAGCGCCGCCAGCTGCCGGCGGCGCTGATTGCCCTCGTCTAGGTGGCGCAGCTTCACGCGCAAGATCGCCGCCTGTAGCTCGTCCAGGCGGGAGTTCACGCCCTTCAGCAGGCTGTAATAGCGCTTGCCGGTCTCCCAGCCGTAGTTACGCAGCATCGCCAGCCGGTCGGCCAGCGTGATGTCGTCGGTAACGATCGCGCCGCCATCGCCGTACGCGCCGAGGTTCTTGGTGGGATAGAAGCTAAAGGCAGCGGCATTCCCCAGCGTCCCCACCTTCTTCCCACAGTACTCGGCGCCGTGCGCCTGCGCCGCGTCTTCCACTACCAATAGTCCGCGCCTGCGCGCGAGGTCCAGCAGCAGCTCCATCGCCACCGGATGGCCGTACAGGTGCACCGGCACGATCGCCTTGGTACGCGGCGTCAGTCGCTGCTCCAGCTGCGACGCGTCCATTGTGAACGTGCGCGGCTCCACGTCCACGAACACCGGCGTTGCCCCCGTCGCGGAGATCGCCACCGTCGTGGCCACAGCGGTGTGCGACACGGTGAGCACCTCGTCGCCTTCGCCCACTCCCAGTCCGTGCAGCGCCAGGTGGATCGCTTCCGTGCCCGACCCGACCGCGACGCAGCGCGCCGTGCCGGTGTAGGAGGCGAACTCGCGCTCGAACGCCTCCACTTCGCGGTGGAGGATGAAGATGTTCTCCTCCATCACCCGTGCGATGGCGCCGTCGATCTCCTGCTTGAGCTCCTGATACTGGGGCTTGGTCAGGTTGAAGTAGATTGGCGTCTGTGTGTGGGTCGCTTCCGTCTGGGTGGCCATGGTGTTGCGTGCTTTCGCGGGCTGTGGTCGGCGCTACGCCGGATCGAGTGCCGACGGCAGTTGGAGACCGAGCTGTAGCCCGCCGATCTGTTGCTCGGCCACGTCCGCGGCGCTCCAGTAGCGCTCGCGGTGCTGCCGGTAGAACGCGATAGTGCGCGCCAGACCCTCACGCAGCGTCGTGCGTGGCTCCCAGCCTAGCTCGGTCTTGATCTTCTCGTAGCTGAGCTCGGTGCTCCCCGGATCGATCGCTCGCCGCTCCGCCGGTAGCTCCGTCACTACTGTCTCCCCACCACCGGCCACCTCGATCATCAGCTCGGCGAGGTCCATCAGGCTCGCTGCCTGGCCGCCCAGGTTGTAGACCTCGCCGTCCGCGCGTGGGCTCGCTGCTGCGCGCAGCAGCGCATCGACGCAGTCGTCCACGTACGTGAAGTCGCGCACCTGGCGACCGCCCATCACCACCAGCGGCTCGCCGTCCACAATGCGGCGGATCCACAGCCAGATGAACGCGTACACGCCGCGCTCGTCCTTCATCATCTGGCGCGGACCGTACGTATTGGTCAGCCGCAAGCATGCGGTACGGATGCCGTGCGCCGCGGTGTAAACGCGGTGGTAGTACTCCGCCGCTAGGTTGCTGACGGCGTTGCAGTCGATTGGCGCCAGGGGGTGCCGCTCGTCCACCGGCAAGTACTGCGGGCGACCGTACACCTGGCGCGTGCTAGCGTACAGCACCTTGGCGCGGGGATTCGACCGTCGGCACGCGTCCAGCACCGTTAGTGGCCCTTCCGTGTTGATGCGCAGATCTGTCTGCGGGTCCTCCATGCTCTCCAGGTGGCCGATCTGGCCCGCCAAGTTGAAGATGTAGTCCTGCCCCCGGACCAGGTAGTCCATCGCGTTGGGGTCACGCACATCGGCAACGTTGACGTGCACCCGGTCACGGACGCCGGCGATGTTGAAGAAGTTGCCACCATACGACGGGATCAGCGAGTCCACGATCAGCACACGTGCCCCCAGCGATACCAGCCGGTGCGCCAGGTTGCTGCCGATAAACCCCAGTCCACCCGTGATCAGGCAGCGCGTGCCGGAGAACGCCCGGTAACGGTCGTCTCCGGCCGGCTGCACCGCAGCCGCGGCGGTGCCAGCCGACAGAGCGCCGTTAGCATCGCCGCTGCCGGCCGCCGCGGTCATCTTCCCGCCGCGGGTGCCGCGCGCACCGGACGCGAAGCGCCGAGTGGCAGCGGCTCCGGCAATGGCGACGGTGTGCCCTGCCCGTGCTGCACCCGCAGCCAGTACCACAGCTTGGCGAGGCTCACCACCACGTCGAACAGGTGGTTCAGCCGGAAGAACTGCGAGACGCCATAGGCGCGATGGTAGTGGTGTACCGGCACTTCCACCGTGCGGAAGCCCGCCAGCTGGATCTTGGTCATCAGCTCAAGCGCGATCGCCCCCGAGTTCTGCGTGAGCGAAATCTGCCCGAAGACGTGGCGCTTAATGAGGCGGAAGTCGCAGTCCACGTCGTGCACCTGGAAGCCGAACGCCAGGCGCATCGAGTGGTGGTAGGCCCACGAGATGAAACGCCGGTGCAGCGGGTCGTTGCGGGTGAGCTTGTTGCCCATCACCACGTCCACCGGGCGGCCCGCCGCCTCCTCTCGCTCCAGCGCAGCGTACAGCGCGCGAAGCTCGCGCGTGTCGTACTGGCCGTCGCCGTCGGTGTAGAAGACCAACTCGTGCCGGCAGGCGGCGAACCCCGCCCGCAGCGCGCCGCCGTAGCCCAGCGCCTCGGCAAAGCGGATGATCCGCACCCGGCCGCGGTCGTGTGGGTCCAACCCCTCCGGGCCGTACAGGCGGTCCAGCTCGTCCAGCACGTCCCACGCGTAGTCGGTGGAGCCGTTCTCCACCACAACCACCTCGTAGTCATCTGCCAGCTCGCGGAGCACCACCAGAGCCTCCATCACCATCGAAGCGATGGTGCCCGCGTCATTGAAACACGGAAAAAAGGCCGAGATCTTGCGGCGCCGGTTCACGGCGCGGATTATAGGGCCGCCTGCTACACCAATTGCACGAGGACACCTGCGTGATTCGAGACAACGTGGCGGCGCTGCACGCCTACATGCCGGGAGAGCAACCTCAGGGAGCGGGGTGGGTCAAGCTCAACACCAACGAGAACCCGTTCATGGCGCCTTCCATCGCCGATGCCGTAGCTGAAGCGTCTACGGACGTCTTGCGCCTGTACCCCGACCCGTTGTGTCTGGACCTGCGCCGGGCGCTCTCCGAACGCTACTCCATACCGGCGGAACAGATCGTGTGCGGCAACGGTTCGGACGACCTGCTCACAATGGTTGTACGCGCCACCGCGGGCGAAGGCGACCGCGTGGCATACCCTGATCCGACGTACTCGCTGTACGAGACGCTAACCCAGATCCAGGGCGCCTTCCCACTGCCGGTCCCACTGGGACCGGAGTGGGAGCTGCCGGTGGAGCAGCTCGCCGCGGTGGGCGCAAAGCTGACGTTCGTTGCCAACCCCAACGCACCCACCGGGACGCCGTACTCGCTGGACCAGCTCGATGCGCTCGCCGGCGCCCTCGCGGGAGTCCTGGTCGTGGACGAGGCGTACGTAGACTTCGGCGGCGAGACCGCGCTGCCGCTGCTCGCCCGGCACGACAACGTGCTGGTGCTGCGCACGATGAGCAAGGCGTTCGGCCTGGCCGGCGTTCGGCTGGGCTTTGGCTTTGGCTCTCCGGCCATCGTGGACGCGCTCTACAAGGTCAAGGACAGCTACAACGTGGACCGGCTGACGCAGGTGGCCGGAGTGGCCGCGCTGCGCGCCTATGACGAGGCGCAGGCCTATAACCGTGACACCGCCGCGCGGCGCGACCGATTGGCGGCGCTGCTGCGCGAGCGCTTCGGGTGGAGAGTCTGGCCCTCCGCCGCCAACTTCATCCTCGCCGAGACGGCGCCACGCTCGGCACGCGACGTCTACGAAGGACTCAAGCAGCAGCGCATCCTCGTGCGCTACTTCGACCGGCCGCGTATCGAGAACGCGCTGCGCATCACTATCGGGTCCGATCCGGAGGTGGCGGCGCTTGTTCAGGCGCTTGACCGGATGCTACGGTAATCCGTTCCTGCGCCGCTCAAAGGCGAGCAGACGCGAAAAAGGCATACCGTAGGGGGTACTGCGTGGATCTTGTGTGGATTGTCCCGGTTTCCGGGATCTTAGCGGTGGTGGTGGCTGCGTTCCTGGCGTGGGACGTGATGCGGCGCGATCCGGGCCCCCCGGAGATGCGGGAGGTCGCCGACCGCATCTATGAGGGCGCGATGGCCTTCCTAAACCGGCAGTATCGCACCATCTACGCTCTGGCGATCGTCGCCGCCATCGCGATTGCGGCGCTGCTGTTCGCGATCCGTCCGGAAGGCGCGGGGGGCGTCAGCAACGCCGATTTTGCGATCCGCACCGCTATCGCCTTCATCATCGGCGCCATCTGTTCCGGCCTGGCCGGCTTTATTGGCATGATCATCGCGGTCAAAGCGAACGTCCGCGCCGCGTCTGCCGCGCGCCGGTCGCTTTCGGAGGCGCTCACCATCGCGCTGCGTGGGGGCGCCGTCTCCGGCCTGCTGGTCGTCGCCCTCTCCTTGCTCGGCGTGCTGGGTCTGTTCTGGGCCTACGGTGGCTTCGGCGGCAACGAGAGCCTGGCCGTGACACCATCCCTCATCGTCGGGTTTGGCTTCGGCGCCAGCTTCGTGGCGCTATTTGCCCAGCTGGGAGGTGGTATCTACACCAAGGCGGCCGACGTCGGCGCCGATCTGGTGGGCAAGGTTGAGGCCGGCATCCCCGAGGACGACCCGCGCAACCCGGCGGTTATCGCCGATCTGGTGGGCGATAACGTCGGCGACTGCGCCGGGCGCGGCGCGGACCTGTTCGAATCGACCGCTGCCGAGAACATCGGCGCCATGATCCTCGGCGTCGCGGTGTTCCTGGCGACGCAGAACCCGGTGTGGATCTTCTTCCCCCTCGTCGTTCGTGCCTTCGGGCTGATCGCCTCCATCGTCGGCATCTTTGCCGTCGGCGGGCCGATGACCAACACCGACGGCGGCCGGAGCGCGCAGCGCGCGCTCGACCGGGGCTACTGGGCCACCGCCGTGCTGAGCGTGATCGGGATGTTCGCCGCCACGCAGCTCATGCTAGGCAACCTCTGGTTCTTCTGGTGCGGACTAGTGGGCATCCTGACCAGCGTCGCTTTTGTCTACATCACGCAGTACTACACATCCGGAGCCTGGCGTCCAGTGCAGGAGATCGCCAACGCGTCGCGCACCGGCCCGGCCACCAACATCATCGCCGGGTTCGCTATTGGCCTGGAGAACACCGCGGCGCCCGCGATTACGATCTCGATCGCGCTGATTAGCTCGTACTGGCTCGGCGCGCAGGCGGCGGCGGAACTGAGGCTCACCGAACAGGCCGCCGGCATTTACGGTACCGCCATCGCGACGATGGGCATGTTGATGAGTGCCGGCTACGTCCTAGCTATGGACACCTTCGGCCCCATCACCGACAACGCGGGTGGCATCGTCGAGATGAGCAACCAGCCCGACGAGGTGCGCCACAACACCGACGCGCTCGACTCCGTAGGCAATACCACGAAGGCGCTGACCAAGGGCTACGCCATCGGATCCGCCGCCTTGGCCGCGTTTCTCTTGTTCTCCGCCTTCCTGGACGAAGTCAAGGTCGCTATGCCACTCGATGCGCTGCGGATCGCCACGGGCGACTCCACGCTTGTGGAGGCCGGTCGCCTCGCCGCCCACTTGAAGGTGGACATCTCCAAGGTAGAGGTCTTCATTGGCGGCTTCTTGGGGGCCATGCTGGTGTTCCTCTTCAGCGCCTTTGCCATCCGCGCCGTCGGCAAAGCCGCGGGTGACATGATCGAGGAAGTGCGCCGGCAGTTCCGCGCCGACCCCGGGATCATGCTGGGCACCTCGCGACCAAGCTATCGCCAGTGCGTCGACATCTCCACCAAGGCGGCGCTGCGCGAGATGGTGCTACCCGGCATGCTGGCCGTGAGCGCCCCCGTCATCGTTGGCCTCGTCCTCGGTTGGGAGGCCGCCGCCGCGTTCCTGATGGTCGGCACCATGGCCGGCATTCTCCTAGCCACCGTGCTCAACAATGGTGGCGGCGCGTGGGACAACGCCAAGAAGTTCATCGAGTCCGGACAGCTGAAGAGCTTGACCGATCCCTCGGTCACCCTCGGCAAGGGCACCCCGGAGCACGCCGCCGCCGTCGTCGGCGATACGGTCGGTGACCCCTTCAAGGATACCGCCGGCCCGTCGCTGCACGTGCTCATCAAGCTGCTCGCCACCATCACCCTGGTGCTGGCGCCATTGTTCATCTGAGATGGCCACGACCGTCGCCGGATCACCGGCGCCAGTCGAGCAATTCGCTGCCGATATCACGGCCGCGCGCAGCTTCCTGGCCGATGGCGGCACGTGTGGGCTAAAAGCAAGCGGCCGGCGCGACGTGGGGTGTGTCATCTCCGAGCGGCCCTCAACGGCCGCGGGCACCTTCACCAGCAACAAGGTCAAGGCCGCGCCTGTCCTCGTGTGCCAGGAAGTGCTCTCGAGTGGCGCGGGCGCCCAGGCGATCGTGTTCAACAGCGGTAACGCCAACGCCGCGACCGGGCAGCAGTGCCTGGAGAACGGGCGCGTCATGCAGCGGTTGCTGGCCGAAGGGCCGGGCCGCACCCACGGCATTGCGCCGGAGCGTGTGCTCGTCGCTTCTACCGGCGTAATCGGCGTGCAGCTAGACATGGACAAGCTGCGCCACGGTATCAGCGCGCTGCGGCCGTCTGCTTCGAACGGAGAACGTGCCGTCGAGGCGATGATGACCACCGACACGGTGCCCAAGACCGCCGCGGCGCGCTTCGACGTGGCGGGACAGGCGGTCACCGTCGCGGGCATGGCCAAGGGGGCAGCCATGATCGCGCCGCAGATGGTCCCGCACGCAACCATGCTCGCGTTCATGGGCACCGACGCCGCCGTCGATTCAGCGTACCTACAGCGCACGCTCACAGCCGCGGTCGAAGATAGCTTCAACATGGTGATCGTGGACGGCGACACGTCGACCAATGACACCGCGCTGCTGCTGGCCAACGGAGCCGCCTGGCCGGACGGCAGGCCTCCGCTCGACGGGTCACAGCCCGAGTGCGCGGCGTTCGAGGCGGCTGTCCGCAGCGTCTGCTTGCGGCTTGCGCAGGCGATGGCGCGTGACGGCGAAGGCGCCGGCAAGTTCATAGAGGTGCGCGTGGAAGGCGCCTCGACTCCAGAGGACGCGCGCAAGGTGGCGCGCTCCATCGCCGGGTCTAATCTGACCAAGGCCGCGGTGCTTGGCGCCGACCCCAACTGGGGACGAATCGCGTGCGCCGCGGGCTACGCCGAGGCGGAGCTCGACCCCAACAAGCTTGAAATCGCGATCGGCGGCATCACGCTGGTGCGCGCCGGACTGGCGCTCGCGTATGACGAGGCGGCTGCGTCAAATAAGATGAAAGGCGACGAGGTCCGCCTCTACGCCAATCTACACCTCGGGGATGGAGCTGCCACCGCGTGGGGCTGCGACCTGACGCCCGAGTACGTGCGCCTCAACAGCGAGTACACGACGTAACGCCACCATGGATACGGTGGATCGCATGGACAAGACGGTCGTAATCAAGCTGGGTGGCGCCGCGTTGCCGCACCGTGACGCAGTCCTGGCGGACCTGCGCGCCGCGCGGGAGGCCGGCTGGCAGGTGGTCCTGGTGCATGGCGGCGGACCAGTGATTACCGACCTGATGAAGCGCGTCGGAAAGCAGGCAGTCTTCGTCAACGGGCTGCGCCAGACCGACGCCGAGACGCTCGACATCGCCGTCATGGCGCTGGCTGGCAAGGTGAATACTGAGCTGGTCGCCACCCTCCAGATGGGTGGCACACGCGCCATAGGTCTGAGCGGCGTGGACGGCGGCTTCATCCGCGCCCACCGCCAGACCGAGCCGGACATTGGTTTCGTCGGCGTCGTGGACGACGTCGATCCTACCCCGCTGCGGGCGCTCGCCGCCGCCGGTTACGTGCCGGTGGTGGCCCCCGTCGCGCTCGGCCCCGACGGGCCGCTCAACATCAACGCGGACACCGTGGCAGGCGATATCGCCGGGGCGCTGCGAGCCGCGAGCCTGGTCTTCCTGACCGACGTTCCTGGGGTGATGGACAGGGCGGGCACGGTGCTGCCCGCCCTGGATCGACCCCAGGCCGAAGCGCTCAAGCGCGAAGGCGTCATCACCGGTGGATTCATCCCCAAGGTGGACGCCTGCCTCTCGGCGCTGGACCGTGTGCCCGAAGCGGTGATCCTCGACGGCGGCAATCCTCACGCCATCGTCCAGCATCTCATCGAGCGCACAACCTCCGGCACCGTCTTCCGCGCTGCGTGAGCGTAACTCCCCCGTTGCCAGGGAGACCAGGTGAGAGGGTGAGGTCTGTCCAGTATCCTGTGCCACGCGGTGCGCGTCGCCGTGCGGACCACTTTGGGCCGGATGCGGCCTACTGAGAGAAACCAATGACTACTGCCACATCGCCGGCTCCGGCCGCGGCCGGAGCCGATACCAAGGCGCTCGAACAGCAGCTCTACATGCGGACCTTTGCCCGCCAGCCGATCACGCTGGTGCGGGGCGCGGGCGTGCGTGTCTGGGACGACGAGGGCAAGGAGTACCTGGACTTCCTGGCCGGTATCGCCGTCAACGTGCTCGGCCACTGTCCTCCGGTGCTCGTCAAGACCGTGCAAGAGCAGGTCGCCACGCTTATCCACACCACCAACCTCTACTACACCACGCCGCAGATGGACCTGGCGCAGCTGCTGGTCCAGCACTCAGTGCTCGACCGTGTCTTCTACGCCAACTCGGGCGCCGAGGCCAACGAGGCGGCGATCAAGCTCGCGCGCAAGTGGGGCAAGCGTCACAAGAACGGCGCCTACGAGATCATCACCACCTGGAACTCGTTCCACGGCCGCACGCTGGCCACCGTCGCCGCGACAGGCAACCGTCACTACCAGGAACCGTTCGACCCGATGCCGGCGGGCTTCAAGCACGTCGCCTTCAACGACCTTGAGGCGATGCGCGAGGCGGTGACGGACCAGACCGTCGCCATTCTGCTCGAGCCGGTCCAGGGGGAAAGTGGCGTCCATGCGGCAACAAAGGATTACCTCCAGGGCGTGCGCAAGCTGTGCGACGAGCGCAACGTGTTGTTCATGCTGGACGAGGTGCAGAGCGGCATGGGCCGCACCGGCACGTTATGGGCATACGAGCAGTACGGCGTCGAGCCCTACGTCATGACACTCGCCAAGGGGCTGGCCGGCGGGCTGCCCATCGGCGCGTGCCTTGCCAAGGAGCATGCCGCGGTATTCGAGCCAGGCGACCACGGCTCCACCTTCGCCGGCAACCCGCTCGTCTGCGCCGCGGGCTACGCGGTGCTCAAGGAGATCCTGGATAAGGACCTGGCCGGCAACGCGGAGCGGATGGGGCAGCGCATCGTCGCCGGACTGGAGGAGCTCCAGAAGGAGAGCGACTCAGGCATCACCGAGATCCGCAGCGCCGGGCTGTGGGTGGGTATCGAGTTCGGCACCGAGAAGGCAACCGACATCCTCAATCGCTGCCGCGAGAATGGCCTGCTGGTGAACAAGACCTCCAACACCGCGATCCGCCTTGCGCCGCCGCTGATCCTTACCGAAGCCGACGTCGACCAGTTCCTGGACATCTTCGGCCGCGCCGTCAGCGCGTGATCGAGCTGCCTTTCGGCCCGTCCGCCATCGACCTGGCAGCGGCGCCGAACCTGGCGGACCTGGGGGCGCTCGGCACATTGACCGGCGCCTCGCTTGACCCGGCGGTCTTCGACTACACCGCCAGCATCCGCTTCGACTGGAAGCTGTACCGCCAGGACGTGCGCGGCAGCATCGGCCACGTCCGCATGCTGGCGGCGGCGCTGCCGGAGATCATGCCACTGGCCGACGCCGCGGAGATCGAGCAGGCCCTACGCGACATCTGCGTCGAGATCGACGCCGCGCAGCACCGGCTGGTGCCGCTGGGGGAAGACGTGCACAGCCACGTGGAGCTGCGCCTGCGCGCGCTGCTCGAAGAACGCCATCCCGGCCGAGGCGAGGATTTGGGCCGCCGGCTCCACACCGCCCGCAGTCGCAACGACCAAGTAGCGACCGACGTGCGCCTGTGGTGCATGGATGCCGCCGCCGAGCTGCGCGCAAGCGTGATCGATCTGCAGGCGGCGCTGCTTGACCGCGCGCGCACCTGGCCTGAGGCCGTCTTTCCGGGGTACACCCATTTGCAGCCCGCCCAGCCGGTGCTCTTCGCGCACCACCTGCTGGCCTACGTGGAGATGCTGGAGCGCGACCTCGGGCGGCTCCAGCGCGCCGCTGCCGAGGCAAGCGTGCTGCCGCTTGGCTCGGCGGCGCTGGCCGGCACGACGTTCCCGATCCGGCGCGAGATCACCGCGAGTGAGCTCGGCTTTGGCTCGATTAGCGCCAACTCGATGGATGCGGTCTCGGACCGCGACTTCGCCGTCGAGCTGGTGGCGGCGTGTGCGCTGCTGATGGCCCATTTGTCGCGCTACGCAGAAGACCTGGTGCTGTGGGCCAGCGACGAGTTTGGCCTGATCGGGCTCTCGCCGGCTTGGGCCGAGGGCAGCAGCATCATGCCGCAGAAGCGCAACCCGGACACGGCCGAGCTGACGCGTGGGAAAGCGGGCCGGGTCTTCGGCCACCTGCAGGCGCTGCTGACGACGTTGAAGTCGGTGCCGATGACGTACGGCCGGGACTTGCAAGAGGACAAGGAGGCGCTGTTCGATAGCGCCGCCACGGTACGCGGCGCGCTCCGGGCGCTCACGGTGGCCACCCGCACGCTGGAGCTCCGCGTAGAGCGAGCCGCCGAGCGTGCGGCCGCAGGGTACTCGACCGCAACCGACCTCGCCGACTACCTCGTGCGGCGTGGCCTCCCGTTCCGCACCGCGTACGATGCGGTCAAGCGGGTAGTCCTCGACGCCGTGGCACGTGGTGTCCCGCTCGGGGATCTGAGCGTGGAAGACCTCAGGCGCTTTCATCCGGCATTCGAACTGGATGCGCTTGAAGCGGTGCGGGTCGAACGATCGGTGGGCGCGCGGGACGTGCCGGGCGGAACGGCGCCGGCGCAGGTTTGCGCTGCGCTGGGCGCGGCGGAAGAACGGCTCCAGCAGCATCGCTCCACAGCAGCCTGAGTCTCATTTCTGAGCTGCCACGCGGTGGAGCGCTCCCTAGCAATGGAACACCCGTGAATTCCCGGGGAAGAAAGTGGAACAACACCAGGGAGTGATGAAACAACGCCGAGAATTCGGGCAGGTATGCTTGCGCGGATGCCAGGCTCTGGTGACAGCAGCGAGACAAGTAGTGCGACGGCGGCAGACCGCACTGAGATACCGGTAGTGGATGAGCTGACGCTTCGGGCGGCGCAGCGACTGGTGGACTCCTGGATGCGGGAGCGCGGCTGGGGCTACTGGCACCCGCTGGCGCAGCTGGCGCGGATGACCGAGGAGCTGGGGGAAGTGGCGCGGCTGGTCAATCACCTGCACGGCGAGAAGCCGAAGAAGGCTGACGAGGCCGAGCAGGACCTGGGGCTGGAGCTGGCGGACCTGCTGTACACGATGATCTGCATGGCTAACTCGCAGGGCATAGATATGCAAGACGCGCTGAGGCGGGCACTGGAGAAGTACGGCACGCGCGATGCGGGGCGGTACTGCAGCGAGACGATCAGGCCGGCGACCCCGGCTGACTAGACGCCTTCGTCGGGTGTCACCCCCGGCTGACTAAGGGCCTCCGTTGAGTGTCACCCCTGGCTGACTACACGCCTTTGTCGGGTGTCACGGTCACCGTCACGACGACTGTGTGGACTGAATCAGAATCGTAACGTCGGGGGTCTTGCCTTTTTTGGCCGCGTGTTTTATGATTTTCTCAGGTGGAAAGGAGGTGATGTTGAATGGGTAAACGCTGCGCTGGCAGTAGTAACCACCTAGCCCATTCGGCGGATTTGACTTTGAGTACACTTTTAGAGGTGCGTCTCCGTTAATTCCGCCGAGTGTGGAACTAACTAACCGGTTGGCTACTACTAGCCGGCGCTCGCAGCCCCTTCGCACGGAGGGGCTGTTTGCTTTCTGATCTGCGGCAGCCCTTCCTCTGAGGAAGGGCTGTTTGCTTTTCCGGCAGGAGCGATCAGACGCGCTCGGCGGGCTGAGCAGCGCCATACGGGACGAACGAGTCTGAGTCGGGTGGCACGTTGTTGACGACCATGCCCAGTACGTTGGCGTGCACCGCTTCCAGCAGGGAACGCGCCTTGCGAGCCAGGTCACGCTTGACGATGCCCGCGCCGACGACGAGCAGCACGCCGTCCACCTTGGCGCTCAGCACGGCGGCGTCGGTCACCGCGACCACCGGTGGTGAATCCAACAAGACCACGTCGGCGCGCTGGAGCAACGCCGCAAGGACGGAGTCCATGCGGGGGGAACCGAGCAGCTCGGCGGGGTTCGGCGGCAGCGGGCCGCTAGTGATGACGGAGAGGCCCGGCACCGAGGTTGCCTGCAAAGGCGGCTCGATCTCGGTGGCGGCTTCTAGGCCAGACGCGCGACCGAGGAAGAGTGACGTAAGTCCCTTGGTATTGGGTAGTCGAAAGAGCTCATGCAGCGATGGGCGCCGCAGGTCGCAATCGACGACAACTACTTTCAGGTCCGCCTGCGCCATCACCACGGCCAGGTTGGCCACCGTGGTGGATTTCCCCTCGTCGGGACCGGCGCTGGTCAGGAGCAACAGACGTACCGGCTTCTCGAGCGACGAGAACTGGATGTTGGTGCGCAGGGTCCGGTACGCCTCGGCTGCGGCGGAGCGGGGCTCGGCAAGCGCCACCACGTCAGGCAGGCCGGGCACACCGGGCACACCGGGGGCGCTAGTGTCGGGAGCGTTGGCGGCGGCTGAAGACATGGAGGATTCCTCTTTGGTGGGTTGACGGAATGCTGGCCAGCACCGGCCAGCCGTAAATAATGCGAGCCTCGGCGGCGGAGCGGACGGTGTCGTCCCAGGACTCGAGCAGGATGGCCAGGACAGCGGCCAGGAGCGCACCGGCCAGCACGGCGCCGAGCGCGTCGCGCCGCGGCCGCGGGCTGAATGGCGCGCCGGGGATCTCGGCCTGCTCCAGCACTTCAATAGTGATCGCCTGCGCCTCCCGACCTGCGCCCTCGGTGCGGATCTTCTCGACAAAGCTGAACGCCGCCGCATTTGCGATCTGCTGGGCACGCACTGGATCGATGTCGTCCACTTCGACGCCGATCCGGTATTCGCTAGGTGCGGCCACGGCCCGCACTTTGCCAGCCACGTCCCCACCCCCGACGCCCGGTGCAACCCGCGGCGCATATTCAGACGCGAAGGCGCGCGAGCGCATGCGCAACGCGTAGTTGTTGAGCAGCCGCTGTACCGCCTCACCCTTGAAAAAGTCGAGGTCGGTGGACGTCACAGAGAGCTGCGCCGTGGCGCGGTAGAGGCGTGGCGCGCGGGACGCGTACCCGTATGCAACGCTGCCCGCCAGAAGCGCAAAGAGCACAATTAGCGGCCAGCGGCGCACAACGGCGCGGAAGTACGTGCGCAGCTCCATGTCGGGCCGGTGTTAGGGGTAAGGCCGGCGCTGCCGGCGGTTCCGTTCGCCCTGAGCTTGTCGAAGGGTGTGGTTCGACAAGCTCACCACGAACGGTAATTGCCGCACAATTAGGCCCTGCGAGTGCAGATGAGTGCTCACGCTCGGCGCCGCGGCAGGGCGGCCTGCGTGCGGCCTACGGGGCGGCGGGCGGCGGAGCCATGCAGCGGACGAGCGGCGCGGGCGCGCGCGCCGGGCCCGG
>CADCTC010000263.1 GCA_902805635.1 uncultured Chloroflexota bacterium | reverse complement strand
AGGCCGAGGCCGACGCCCGCGTGGTCGGTGTGTATGCGTTCGGCGCCGCGAACAAACGGCTCGACAAGCGTGGAAACTACCTGTGGGGTGAGCTTCTCGCCGGTGTTCTCGACCGTGAGCACTGCACCACTGTTGGGGTGAACGCCGGTCGTGACCCACACGGTGCCCTGTTCGGGCAGGTTGTGAATGATCGCGTTGTGCACCAGGTTCGTACTCAGCTGAAGCAGGAGCGCGTGTGACCCGGTAGTGGGGGTCATGTCGCCCTCGGTCTCGATGGTGACGCCGCGACTTTCTGCGAGGGGGAGCAGTGTTTCGGTGGCTTCTTCTGCTACCAGGGACAGGTCCACGGGTTCTCGGGTGAAGGACCGCTGGTCGGCGCGGCTGAGCAGGAGCAACGCTTCGGTGAGGTCGATCGCTCGGGTGTTGACGGCGTGGAGGCGGTCGACGAGCTCGCCGGTGTCGCGGCTCGGATCGTTGCGGGCCACGTCGAGAAGCGTCTGCGTGATCGCCAGCGGGGTACGCAGCTCGTGGGAGGCGTTGGCCGCGAATCGTTGTTGTTCGGCAATGTGGGCTTCGAGCCGCGCGTGCATGGCGTCGAAGGCGTCGGCGAGGTCACTGAACTCATCTCTGCGGCCCGATAGCCGGATCCGGTGGGAGAGCGATCCGTTGGCAGCTATGCGTGTGGCGTCGGCGATGCGAGTCAGGGGAGCGAGCATCTGGCCGGCGAGAAACCACCCTCCTACGAGACCGAACACCAGCAGGAACGCCAGCACGATCGTGGCGGTCGGAGCGAAACCGCCCCAGAGGATGCGTAGCGCCACCAGGGTGTCGCCCTGAATCATGCGGTTGGGCACTAAGCCACGGGCGGTGTCGTCGGGTCCGTATCGCACGAGGAACACCCACACGGCGGCGAGCAGCACGGCGCCCGCGAGCATGAGGAGGCCGGCGTAGCTGAGGGTGAGCTTGAGGCGAACGCTCAAGCCAGGGGCTCTATCCACGGTCCCCTGCCCCACGCCCAGTGTCTAGCTGCGTGTCGATGCGGTACCCGACGCCGGCCATCGTGGCGATGATCCAGGGCTCGCCGAGCCGCTTACGCAGTGCCGAGACTGTGATGCGCACGGCATTGGTGAACGGGTCCACGTTCTGATCCTACGCCCGTTCCAGCAGCTCTTCGGCGCTGACGACACCCCCTTCAGCAGCGACGAGCACTTCGAGCACGGCGAACTGCTTTCTAGTTAGCGCAATATAGCGGCCGTCGCGGAAGACCTCGCGGCGGAACGGATCCAGACGCAGGCCCGCGAGCTCCCGCACGGGTGGCCTGCTGTGGGCGCGCCTGCGGTCGAGCGCTCTGAGGCGGAGCACGAGCTCTTGGAGTGCGAACGGCTTGGTGAGGTAGTCGTCAGCGCCGAGCTCGAACCCGGTGGCCTTGTCGTCGAGCCGGCCGGCAGCGGTGAGCATGAGGACCGGCATGCCGCTGCCGGAGGCGACGATGCGCCTGGCGATTTCGTCGCCGGAAGGCCCGGGGATATCGCGGTCGAGGACGGCGATGTCGTAGGCGTTGACGCCCAGCAGCTCCAGCGCGGTGTCGCCATCACCCGCGATGTCGGCGGCGATCGCTTCCAGGCGCAGGCCATCGCGGATGGCTTCCGCCATGTAGGGCTCGTCCTCGACGACCAACACACGCATACCCCGATGCTCCCAGCCGGAGCATATCGCCGGCATATCGAAAACCACATACGTGCCGGCAACACCACGCTGCCTAGAGTGGAGGCATGACCGACGGCGAACCAGCACGAACAACGACCCAGGGACGCCGTCGACGCACTCACCACACGCGAGGAGAACAAATGCAAAGAACACTACGGCCGCTGGCCGCCCTTGCCATGATCGCCGTGCTCAGCGCGGGCTGTTCGAACGCCGCTGCCGAGACCAGCGCCAGCACCAACGCCGCCGCTCGTGCGCAGGGGGTGAAGTTCGCCGAGTGCATGCGGAAGAACGGCGTCAGGGAGTTCCCGGACCCGGACGCATCGGGCCAGTTGACCATCGATGCCATTGCGAACGGCTCGTCGCTGGATACGAGCAGCCCAGCATTTCAGACGGCCATCGCTGCGTGTAAGGACCTGCAGCCAGCGGGGTTCACGGGCAACAAGAGGAGCGCCCAGGAGCAGGTGCAAGCCCTCAAGTTCGCCCAGTGCATCCGTGACAACGGCGTGAAGGACTTCCCGGACCCCGATCCGAATGGACCCCTCATCGACACGAATCGAATCCCATCCGCCGCAGGAAGGGGTGGTCTGGATATTTCGGGGCTCCGGGCCGCGCAGGAGAAGTGCCGCGATCTCGCCGCGAGCGCAGGCGTCCGCGGGAGGCAGTGATGCGGAAGACCTGGGCGCTGGCCGGAGCGGCCGTCGTGGTTGCCGTCGCCGCCACGGCCAGCGTGGTCGTCGTGTCCAGTGCGCCGAAAACGGCTCCGACGCAGCCGGAGCCGCCGGCGAACCTCGCGAAGGTGCAGCGGGGCAACCTCTCCGCCATGGTCTCCGTGGATGGAACCTTGACCTACCAGGCGCGGTCGGACGGTTCGCCGTACTCCGTGATCAACCAAGCTCGCGGGACCTACACCAGGCTGCCCGAGGGCGGCGACAAGATCAGCTGCGGTGACGTGCTCTATCGCGTGGATGACCACCCCGTGCTGCTGCTGTGTGGCGCCGTCCCGGCCTACCGCGACCTGCGCATAGGCGATGTTGGCGAGGACGTCCGCCAGCTCAACCATAACTTGTGGAAGCTCGGATACAACGCCGCTGCCGGTGTCGATATCGATCCCGACGACAACCATTTCACTTCGAAGACGCAGAACGCTCTCAGGGAGCTCCGGCAAGACAAGGGCGTTCCCGTGACCGGAGAGCTTGACGTCGCGTCGGAGCTACTGGTGGCGCTGACGCAGGCGCAGGCCAACTACAACAGCGCCGTCGCCAAGCTGGAATTGACCAGAGCCGGCAGCCGGCCGGAGGACATCGCCGCCGCGTTAACCCAGGTAGACCAGGCCAAGACGAAGGTGACGCAGGCGCAGGCCGTGCCCCAGAGCCCGGAAGTGCGGGCGGCGCAGGCGCAGCTCGACAGTGCCAGGAGCAAGCTCCACCAGGTGCTCGCCGGCGGCGGCGCCGGCGACGTGGCTGCCGCCCAGGCCCAGCTGGACGCGGCCAACGCCAAGGTGCAGGCGCTGACCAATCCGCGTCCAGAAGACGTTGCGGCGGCGCAGAGCCAGCTCGCCTCCGCCCGGGAGAAGCTGGCGCAGCTCCAGAACCCGCGTCCGGAAGATATCCGCGGTGCCCAGGCGCAGCTCACCACCGCCCAGGTCAAGCTCCAGGCGCTCAACACCCCGCGCCCAGAAGACGTGGCCGCCGCCCAGGCGCAGATCGACCAGGCGAAGACCAGGCTGGCCCAGCTCCAGGACCAGCCGCGCACCGCCAACCCGGCCGACGTGGCGAACGCCCAGCTCGCCGTGCAGACCGCGCAGGTCACCTACGACAAGGCGCTGGCCGACACGGCCCAGGTCGGCCGCCCCCGTTCCACCCTTACCCAGGCTGCCTCCGACGCGGCGATCAAACAGGCGCTGATCCAGCTGCAGACCGCGCAGAACAACCTCACCAAGATCCAGTCCCAGGGCCCGACTGAGTACGACGTCCGCCTGGCCCAAGTGGCGGTGAACAGTGCCCAGGCTACCTACGACAAGCTCAAGAACCCTTCGCCTTCCGACGTCCAGGCGGCGCAGGCAGCCGCCGATCAGGCCCAGGCGGCGCTCGACAAGCTCCGCACCCCCAGCCCGTTCGACATTCAGATAGCGCGAGAAGCCGTGACCCAGGCCCAGGCCAGCCTCGACAAGCTGCGTAACCCCTCGCCGGCCGATGTCGCGGCCGCGCAGCAGGCGGTCGTCTCCGCCCAGGCCGGCCTCGATACGCTGCGTAATCCAAGCGACTACGACGTGCAGCAGGCGCAGCAGGCCGTCAACCAGGCGCAAGCCAACGTGGACAAGCTGCTGAACAACAACACCTACGATCTCCAGAACGCCCAGACGGCGTTGAACCAGGCGCAGGCGAACCTAGCCAAGGTGCAGAACAGCACCACGCCGCAAGGCCTCGCGATCGCTCAGGCGGCGGTCGACCAGGCCAACGCGCTGCTCAAGCAGGCGCAGGCCAACCTCGATGCGGCCATGTTGATACCACCCTTCGTGGTCTTCCTGCCCGGCTCGGTGCGGATCGCGCAGGTGACCGGCGAGTTGGGTGGACCCGCCCAGCCGGGTGAGCGGGTCCTGTACGCCACATCCGACACGCCAGAGGTGCAGGTAAATCTGGAGCCGTCGCAGCAGGGGCAGGTGAAGGAGGGCGATCGAGTGCAGGTCACGCTGCCCGGCCGCCGGGTGGCGCCGGGCATGGTGGCCCGGATCGGAAGAGTTGCCCAGGTCCCTACTGGGCAGAACGGCAGGCCCGGGACCGCCACCATCCCGGCCTACATCAGCCTCGATGAGCCGGCAACAGCAAGCGGGCTCGACAAGGCTCCGGTCCAGGTGGGCATCACCACCAGGGCAGTGGAGAACGCCCTGAGCGTTCCGGTCACAGCGCTCGTCGGGAGGTCCGGCGGCGGGTTCGCCGTGGAGGTGGTGCGCGCCGGCGGGGCACGCGAGCTAGTCACGGTGAAGCCGGGCCTGTTCGACACCACAGGTGGACGGGTCCAGGTTGAGGGCGAGGTTGGCGAAGGCGATCAAGTAGTGGTGCCGTCGCTATGAGTGGCATGGGTGGCGAAACCGTCCTGGAGCTGGATGGCACGACCAAGGTCTACGGTGAGCAGCCGCCGATTGCCGCCCTCCAGGGGGTGTCCTTTTCCGTCCGGCGGGGCGAGCTGGTGGCGATCGTCGGGCCCTCCGGGTCGGGCAAGTCCACGCTCCTGCACGTCATCGGCACGCTGGAGCGCCCCAGCAGCGGCGTGGTCCGCATCGGTGGGGTCGACGCGGCGCGGCTGAGCGACGGCGACCTTTCGCTGCTGCGGGCTCGCGAGATCGGGTTCGTCTTTCAGCAGTTCTTCCTGGCCGAACACGCCACGGTGCGGGAGAACGTCGCCGACGGGCTGCTCTACGCCGGCGTCCCGGCCGCCGAGCGGTTCAGGCGCGCGGATGAGGCGCTCGAACGGGTTGGCCTCTCCGACCGCGCGAGCTTCAAGCCCACCAAGCTCTCCGGCGGGCAGCGGCAGCGGGTTGCGATCGCCCGCGCCCTCGTCGGCCGTCCGTCGATCGTTCTCGCCGATGAACCGACTGGGAACCTCGACAGCACCAACGGCACATCGATCGTGGCGCTCCTCCGTGAGCTCAACACCGGCGGCGCCACCATCATTATGATCACCCACGACGCGGCCCTCGCCGATCAGCTGCCTCGCCAGGTTCGGATGCTGGACGGGCAGGTAGTCTCCGATACCTGCCTCGATCAGGGTGTCTCTGTGGCGCCCATAGACGGCGGGGGTGGCGAAGTGGGAGGTGCCGTAAGGGACTGTTTCACTTTCTCCGTTCGCGGTGAGCCTCCCGTTCGTGGTGAGCCTGTCGAACCACGCCCTTCGACAAGCTCAGGGCGAACGGAGAAAGTGAAGCCGCCTTTAGGTGCCAGCGGCGGAGGTTTGCGGCTGAAGGACGCGCTGCGGGTGGCGAGTGTCGGGCTGCGAGCCCGACCATTGCGCGCCGCGCTGTCCGCACTCGGGATCGCCATCGGGACGGCCGCCATCGTCGGAGTCCTCGGGTTGTCGTCCTCTTCGCAGGCCGGGCTGCTCGCGGAGATCGACCGGCTCGGCACAAATTTACTCACCATCGAGGCCGGACGGAGCTTCACCGGGGGGGAGGCGCAGCTGCCCCGCGAAGCGCCGGCGCGGATCACACACCTGGCCAACGTCCAGCTGGTGACACACACCGCCCTGATGAAGGATGAGAAGGTCTATCGGAGCTCGATGATCCCGGTGGGCAACAGCGGTGGCCTCCAGGTGCAGGCCACCAGCCTCAACTTATTGACCGTGCTCAACACCCGCGTTGCCCGCGGCAGCTGGCTCAACGAAGGCACCGCCACCGAGCCGGTCGCGGTGCTCGGTTCGGCCGCCGCGGAACGGCTGGGCATCGGCCGGGTCTACCCCGATCAGCGGATCTGGCTGGGGGACCAGTGGTTCAACGTCGCGGGAGTGCTAGAAACCTCGCCACTGGCGCCCGCCATCGAAAACAGCGCTTTAGTTGGGTATCCAGCCGCTCAGAAGTACCTCGGCTATGTCAGCCTGGTCCGCGGCGCGGACCAGGCCGGCCCTCCGAGCTCGATCTACGTGCGCACCGCCACCGGTCATGAGGCGGCGGTGCAGTCGCTGCTCGCGCGGACCGCCAACCCCGAGGCGCCGAACGAGGTGAACGTCAGCCAGCCATCCGACGTGCTCACTGCTCGGGCCGCGGCGGCGGGTGCGTTCGACAGCCTCTTTCTCGGGCTCGGGATGGTGTCACTGATCGTCGGCGCCGTCGGTGTCGCCAACATCATGATCATCTCGGTTCTAGAGCGCCGCTCGGAGATTGGTCTCCGGCGCGCCCTGGGTGCGACGCAGGGCCAGATCCGGACGCAGTTCCTCGGCGAGTCGATGTTGCTCACCGTCAGCGGCGGCGGCGTCGGGGTCCTGGTAGGGGCCGCGGCAACGGCCGTGTACGCCAGCTCGAAGAGCTGGGCCGTGGTGATCCCCGCCGAGGCGTGGGCGGGCGGCATCGCCTCGGCCATCCTCATCGGCGCGTTCGCTGGGCTGGTGCCGGCCGTTCGAGCGTCTCGGATGCCGCCTACCGTGGCATTGCGGACGGCGTGAGCGGGCCCAGCTACCCGGACCGCACCTACAGGAACAGCCTGGCGCTCTCGCCTGCGTTAGCGCAGGACGGCCTCATGGCTGCACCCCAGGCAGGCGCACCGCTCGCGAAAGGCGGCCACTTCCGCGCCGCACCGGTAAGCCGCTACCATCTGGCAGCGGAGAGTCACGAAACCAGATGAACGAGTCCGGGGCCACCATACTGCACGTCGACGACGACCCCGAGATCGCGGAGCTGGTCCGCGACACGCTTGAGCCGCGCGGCCATCGCATCGTCCACGTCGCCAGCGGCGCCGAGCTCAAGGAGAAGCTCCAGGAGGACTTCCACCCGGACCTGGTCCTGCTCGACCTCATGCTGCCCGACGCCGATGGCCTGGTGCTCTGCGCCGACCTCAACGAGCGTTCGGACGTGCCGATCATCATTATCAGCGGCACCAGTCGCCACCGCGATTCGATCCTCGGCTTCAAGCTTGGCGCCGACGACTTCTTGGCAAAACCCTTCCACGTAGACGAGCTCGAAGCGCGCGTCGACGCCGTCCTGCGCCGCTCCGCCCAACGCAAGGACGCCGGCGAGACACGCACCGAAGGCAACCTGGGTTTTACCGATACGCGCGGCATTACGCCACGCCACGCGCCGGTGACCGTCGGCCAGCTCACCATCGACGACACGCGCCGCCAGGTCACCGTGAGCGGGCGCATCGTGGACCTCACCCCCACCGAGTACCGGCTGCTCTCCATCCTGGCCGGGCGGGTGGACGAGGTGCTCTCCCGTCAGGAGCTCTCCAGCCTGGTGTGGGGCTACCAGGACGCCAGCATCGGCCGCTCCATAGACGTCCACGTCCACCGCCTGCGCACCAAGCTAGCCGTCCCTCCCGACCAGGGCCCCCAAATCGCCTCGGTGCGCGGCTTCGGTTACAAGCTTGGCGCCGGTCCCGAAGGCAGCGACTAACCGCGCGCCATGCCGCCCCGCCCTTCCCGTGGTGGGCGCGTCCCACGCGGTACTCACCAGCCCGACCTGATCTCGCCCGACTTCCTGCGCGCGCTGCCGCTGCCGCAGTACGGCGCCGAGTCCGACAAGAAGGCGCGCGGCAAGCTGCTCATCATCGCCGGCTCGGCACGTCTGCCTGGCGCCGCCGTGCTTGCCTGCCGCGCCGCCTTTCGCGTCGGCGTCGGCAATGTGCGCCTCGCCACCGTTGAGCGCATAGCCATGCATGTAGGCATTGCCATCCCGGAGCTGCTCGTCGTCCCGCTTCCCGAGACGTCCGCCGGCACCATTGCCGCGGCTGCGCTGCCCTTGCTGGAGCAGCAGTACGCGTCGTGCGATGCGGCGGTTATCGGCCCCGGTCTGGACGACAGCGACGAGACCGCTCAAGTCGCACGCCAGGTCGTGGCAACGTGCCCGATTCCGATGGTGGTGGACGCCCATGCCCTACTCGCCCTTGCTCAACGTAGTGAGGGGGATGCCACACCTGCCGGCCCGCGGCTCTACACTCCACACATTGGCGAGATGAGCTCCCTCGCCAGCCTTGAGCAAGACCAGACCGAAGAGGACCGGCCCAGCACGGCCACCCAATGGGCAAAGAACCTCGGCGGCACGCTTGTGCTTAAGGGCCGCGAGACCTTCATTGCCGCACCCGACGGCACGCTCTACGCCAATACCGCCGGCTCACGCGCCCTGGGCACCGCCGGCAGCGGCGATACCCTCGCAGGCATCATCGGCGGGCTGCTCGCCCAGGGCCTGGACTCCACCCACGCCGCCGCCTGGGGCGTCTACCTGCACGCCCTGGCCGGGGAAGCCACCGCGCGCGACCTTGGCGAAGACGGCGCCATGGCCTCGGACTTCCTTCCCCACTTGCCACGGCTCATACGCTTTCTGCGTGGGCGCACGAGCGCGTAGGGGGCCGCTCCGGCGCGTGAACGTCTGGATCACCCGGAGCATGCAGAGGACACCCAGTACGCGGAGTCATCGTGCCGGCTGACGCATCGCAGGCCTTGCCGGTCGTGCGGGTGTCGCGCGTCGCGCAGGTGTCCCGCTTCCTGCGCGTCGCGCGGCTGCTGTTGTGGACGCTGTGGGTCATCTACCGCGAGCGGCGCCGCGTCGTGCGGGCGCGCCAGCGCGGCGACACCCACGTGCAGCCCAACGTGGAGGCGCTCATCGCCGTGCTGGTCGGCTTCCGCACCACCGCGCTGCAGCTCGGCGGCCTCATGATCAAGCTGGGCCAGTTCCTCAGCGCCCGCGCGGACCTGCTGCCGGAGCAGGCGCTCGCCGTGCTCGGCTCGCTCCAGGATGAAGTGCCCGCCGCGCCCTACAGCCACGTCGCATCGGTGATTGAGGCCGAGCTCGGCAAGCCGGTGGATCAGCTCTTCACCGCGCTGGACCGCGAGGCAACCGCCGCCGCATCATTCGGCCAGGTGCACAAGGGCGTGCTCGCCGCCACCGGCCAGACCGTGGCGGTCAAGGTGCAGCGTCCCGGCATCGATCGCCTGGTGCGCACCGACCTGAGCACCATGCGCTTCGTCATCTGGGTCATCTCACGCTTCGTGGACACCACCGACGTTATCGACCTGCCTGGGTTCTACCGCGAGGTGCGGCGCACCACCTTCGAGGAGCTGGACTACGTCGCCGAAGCCGCCAACGCCGAGCGCTTCCGCGAGCTGTTCAAGGACCGGCCGGGCGTCTCCATCCCGCGCGTGTGCGAGGGCTACGTCTCGCGCCGCGTGCTGGTGCTGGAGTGGGTCGACGGCATCAAGATCAACGACTACGCCGCGCTGGAAGCCGCCGGTGTGGACCGCATGGCCGTCGCGCGCCAGACCGTAGAAGCCTACCTCTACCAGTTCTTCGAGGTCGGCTTCTTCCATGCCGACCCGCATCCCGGCAACATCTTCGTGGTGCCCGCTGAGCGCGCTGCGATGGCGGCTCCCGGAACATCTGAGGCACTGGAGTTGGCAGGCGTTTCCGGTGCGCCGGCGGACACGGAGGCTGGCACCGCTGCCGCCGTCACGTTTGTGGACTTCGGCATGGTCGGCACGCTGGCTCCCGGCACCAAGCAGGCGTTCCGCGACCTCTTCCTCGGTTTCCTCGCCGGGAGTGCCCACGCCATGGTCGATTCGCTCCAGCGCCTGGACTTCATCGGCCCCGGCGCCAACGTGGCCGCTATCGAGCGCGGCGTGTCGCTCCTGCTGGCCCAGTACCGCGGCATCACGCTGGGCGAGGCGCGCGATCTGGACTTCCCGAAAGTAGCCAGCGAGATCGAAGCGTTGTTCTATGGACAGCCGTTCCGCCTGCCCGCCACCTTCGCCTTCACCGGCAAGGCCATCGGCACCGTCGCCGGCGTGGCGACCGGGCTGGCGCCCGAGCTCAACCTGATCGACGTGGCGGCGCCCTACGCCCGGCGCTTCCTTGGTCTGGATGCGGCCGGCGCGGGGCAGACCGCCCAGCAGCTCCTCTCGCAGGTGCTCGCGGGCGGACGCTCGCTGCTCACCATGCCCGCCGCGCTCGAGCGCGTGCTCGCCAAGCTGGAAACCGGGCAGATCGAGATCGGGCTGGCGGACGGCCCGCCCGGCGGCCGGCGTGGCCGCCGGGGGCGCTCCGCTGGCGGTCCAGGTGCCGCGGGAAGCAGTCTCTCGACCGCAGCCATGTTCGCCGCCTCCATTGCGGGCGGAGCCTTGCTGCTCACCCAGGACCTGCCGGCGCCGGGCTGGTTCTGCCTGGCCCTGGCCGGAGTGCTTGGCGCAGCCCAGGTGTTCCGGCGTTGACGCCTCATGCGCCCGTCCTCCAAGGTGGCACTGCGAATCGCCTGTTGCGGTTGCGTCGTCTTGAAGCATGCTAGTGTAGACGCAAGTGCGTAATGACTGACGTGGTTGGCCAGGCGGATCCCTTCGATCCCGAGACGCGGGCCAAGCAGTACGCCGCTGGTACCGACGAGGCATGGGTGGCCGAGCTGCTGGCGGCGCGGCGGGACGAAATCGTCAACCGCTGGGTCGAGGCGGCGAGGCACCAGCCGTTCCACGCGGGGCGCCCAGAGCGCGCCGTGGCCGACCACATCCCCCACCTGTTCGACGGGCTGATCGCGCTGCTGCGCCGGCGCGCCGCCGGCGATACCGACGAGCCCGCGCCGCTGGAAGACCCGCACGTGCTCGAGCAGGCCCGGGGCCACGCAGCCGACCGGTTCCAGCAAGGCCTGGCCGCTGCCGACATCGCCACCGAGTTCAGGCTGCTGCGCCAGGAGATTGGGCGCGCGCTGCGTGTCCACCTCGACGACCAGGTGCACCACCTGCGACCGGGTGCGTCGCTGGAGGACCTCATCGGCGCCGAGCTGGTGGTCCACGATGCGCTCGACGCTGCGGCCTCCCTCGCGCTCGCCGCCTTCGACGAGCGCGAGGCGGACCGGCGGCGCCTGGCGGCGTAGGTCGTGACGCTGGGCACCGAGAAGGACCGCATGCTGGCGCAGTTGGAGGAGGAGCGCCGGCGTCAGCGGGCGGTGCTCGAGCAGATGCCGGCAGGCGTGGCCATCGCCGAGGCGCCCTCGGGGCGGCTGGTGCTGCACAACGCCGAGGCCGTGCGCCTGCTGCGCCACCCCATGCTGCCGGCGGCCGAGGTTTCCGGGTATGGCGCGTACGGCGCGCTCCACCCGGACGGCACGCCGTACCTGCCCGGGGAGCACCCCATGGCCCGTGCCGTGCGTGGCGAGGTGGTGCGCGACCATGAGATGCGCTACCGGCGTGGCGACGGCACCGACACCTACCTCTCCGTCAGCGCCTCACCCATCCAGGACGCCCAGGGGCGCATCACCGCCGCCGTCACCGCCTTCCATGACGTCGGCGAGCGCAAGCGCGCCGAGGCGGAGCGCGCGGCGCTGCTGGGCGCCGTGACCCATGACCTCAAGAACCCCCTCACCGCCATCAGCGGCGTCGTGCAGGTCCTGCAGCGCCAGGCGGCCGCCGGACAGCTGAGTCCCGAGCGCCTCAATGACCGTCTTGCCGTTTTGGCCGGGGCCGTGACGCGCATGCGCACGCAGCTCGACGAGATGACGCAAACCGTAGAGTGGAGCGAGGGCGTCACCGCCCCCGCCCTCGCCCGCCGTCCCATCGACCTCGTGGAGCTGGCCCGTGGCGTCGCGGCCGGCCGGCAGCTGGGTACCGAGTCGCACGACATCCGGGTGGAGGTCAC
The DNA here is from genome assembly GCA_902805635.1 of uncultured Chloroflexota bacterium. Taxonomy (GTDB): domain Bacteria; phylum Chloroflexota; class UBA11872; order UBA12225; family UBA12225; genus CADCTC01. The sequence goes on along the minus strand of CADCTC010000263.1, from coordinate 16,179 downwards.
CGAGACGGCGGACGAGGGGCTGGTGGTTGAAGTGGACCCGGCGCGGATGGAGCGGGTGCTGGATAATCTGCTCGCTAACGCGGTTAAATACAGCCCACGCGGCGGCGCCATCACGGTGACGGTGCGGCGCGAGCCTGGGTGCGAAGGCTGGGCAGTCGTCGCCATCAGGGACGAGGGCATCGGCATCCCCCCGGCCGACCTGCCGCGCGTCTTCGAACGTTTCCGGCGGGGCAGTAACGTGGGGCGGCTTCCCGGCACGGGTATCGGGCTGGCGGCGGCGAAGCAGATCGTGGAGGCGCACGGCGGCGCCATCGCCGCCGAGAGCGGCGAGGGGGAGGGCAGCACCATCACCGTGCGCCTGCCACTTGCCAGAGCCGCATCCTGACCCCCTTGAACGACTACCAACAGCTACTTCATCAACCGATGAATAAGGACGTTAAGTCAATATTTGGTAAATAATCAATACTTCACTTACACAGATATGTAAATCAAGTAACGTAGTAGTAAGGAACTGCGGATTGCGGGACCAATTATGACTACTACAAAACGAACTTTCAAGACCACAGCTCGCCGGTTGTCAACCAGGCTGGCTGGGCTCATCCTTACGTGCGCTATGCCCTTCGCCGCTCCGCTGACCGGAGCGCCGCTGGTGTCATCCGTGGCGCATGCAGACGCACTGGCGCTGCCGTCGCTGGCGGTGATCACGGCAGAAACACAGTTGCTCGCCGCGGTGAACGTCGACCGGGTGGCGAACGGCCTGGCGCCGGTCGAGTACGACGCAGCGCTCTCCGCCGTTGCCCGCTGGCGCAGCGAGGACATGGTGGCGCGTGCCTACTTCAGCCACGACATCGGCGGCTACATGGTCTTCCAGGTGCTCAAGGACCAGGGGATCACCTACGGCCTGGCCGGCGAGAACCTGGCCGCCATGTACGGGACCGAGAACACCGTCGCGCGTGCCCAGGCCTCCCTGATGGGCAGCCCCACCCACCGCGCCAACATCCTGCAGGGCGAGTACACCCAGGCCGGGGTAGGGGTAGCCATCGGCCCCGACGGCAAGCACATCTTCACCCAGATCTTCAAGCTCGCCCTGTAAGCAGCTGGCCACGGCGGCCGCCTGCACGCCGCGATCATCGTCAACTTCTTGTGCCGTCTTTGGAGCTGACGCGCGGCCCCTGTTCCATCCTATTGTTCCACTTTTCCCAGGGAAGAACTACCCCCTGTTCCATTTCTCCTGGGTTCAGCTCCCTTCAGCTCCCAGCGCCGCTCCCTCCGCGGGAGGTCATCAATCGTCGCTGAGCGTCACCGTCCCTGTCTTCCACCGCCGCCGGAACGACGGCCGCACCAGTGCCTCCACCGACTGGATGGTTAGCCCGCCGTCCACCATCAGCGTGATCCCCGTCACCCACTTCGCCTCGTCTGAGGCCAGGTACAGCGCGCCGTGCGCCACGTCCTCCGGTGTGCCGATCTCCCCCAACGGATAGCAGTCCACGTTGCCGCGCCACTCCGCCTCGTCCGCCTGCACCTTCGGGCGCGAGCGGTCGTTCAGGATCAGGCCAGGGCAGATCGCATTGGCGCGGATGCCGTGCGGGCCATAGTCCATCGCCAGGCTGCGCGTGAATCCCAGGATGCCCGCCTTGGCTGCCGAGTAGGCCCCGAAGTTCGGGTTGGTGATCACGCCATTGGCCGATGAGATGCTCACGATCGAGCAGCCACCGCTGCGTCCCAGCTTCATCATCTCCGGCAGCCCGTAGTGCGCCGTCAGGAAGCAGCTCTTCAGCCCCACGTCCAGCGTGCGCTCCCACTCCGCCTCGCTCATCTCGTGGACCGGCTTCACCGCCGACCACGACGCCACGTTCACCACCGTGGTGAGCTTGCCGAACGTATCTACCGCGGCCTGCACCAGCCGCTGCACGTCGTCCGCGGCGCTCGCGTACGCGTGCAGCGCCAGCGCGCGCCCGCCGCCCTCCTCTATCTTCCCCGCGACCGCCTCGGCGCCCTCCTTGTTCTGGTCCCCAACCACCACCGCCGCCCCTTCACGCGCGTACAGCTCCGCGATAGCCCGCCCAATCCCGGCCCCACCGCCGCCGCTCACGATCGCCACCTTGCCTTGCATCCGCATCGCGTGTCTTACTCCCTTGTCCCAAGGTTCTCCAGCCGCTCCAGCACGCGTGGCGCCCAGCCGGCCAGCAGCTGCTCCATTCTCGCCTGTGCAGCTGCTCGCTGCGCCCGTTCTAGCAGGTCCGCCGCTGCCTGCCTCCGGCGCCAGAAGTCCGGTGTGCCGGGCCGCGTACCCGGTACGGGTGGCGTCAGCAGCGCGCCTGCCTGTCGCTCCAGCGCCACCTGCTGCCGGTGCGCCTCATGGTACGGCCCCAGCAGCGCGTCTTCGCCCGGCTGCCCACTCGGCCCTTCCGCCAGCACCGCCAGCAGCTCCGCCCGCTGCGCATCCTCCAGCCCGTCAAAGGCCCCCGCTTCCAACAGCCGCAGCAGCAGCCGTCCCTCGGCTCCGCCGCCGATGCGCAGCACGAACCTCCCGCGAGCGGTCATCACGCGATTGGCATCCGCCAGCCCATCCAGCTCAAGCAGCTTACCCGTGGTGCGCGCCTGCAGCACCGATTGCCCATCCGGCTCCAGCGGCGCCGGGGGCGGCTCCCCCTTTGCCGCGGTGCGTTTGCGCAGGTAGCTCGCGAACGTTCGCGAGAGCGCCAGCGCCAGCCGCCGCTCTGGTTCATCCCTCTCGTCGGGAGCGTTGCGTTCCTTGTGTCCCTCTCCTGTGGGAGAGGGCGGGTGAATACGCCGGTCCGGAGGGCAATCAGGACGCAGAGGGCCGGGCCCTGGGGCCGAAGGCCAGGGTGAGGTCCACAACGGCTGCTCTTGAGCACACCACCAGGCCAGCGCCGTGGCGTACGACGGGCGGAAGGCGCTCTCGATGGGCGGCACCGGCGCGATCAGCTTGCGGAACGCCTCCTCGAATGCGTGCCACGGCGACGCCAGCAGCACGGCCGCGCCCGCTTCGTCCTTCCCTAATCGCCCGGCGCGCCCGGCCAGCTGCCGGTACTCCACGGGTGAAAACAGCGCGAACTCGCGCCCGTTGAAGCGGCCGAAGCTGGTCACCAGCACGCTGCGCGCCGGCACGTCCAACCCCGTGGCCAGCGTGGTCGTGCCGCACACCAGCCACACCAGTCCCTCGCGCAGGCGCTCCTCCACCCGCCGCCGTTCCCCGGGAGGCAAACCCGCGTGGTGGACCGCCACACCGTCCGCCACCTCCGGGAACGCCGTCTGGGCCGCGCCGGCCAGCAGCTCCGCCTCGCGCCGTGCCGAGACAAAGGCGATCACCGGCGCCAGGTCACGTTCGCGCAGCACTGCCAGCGCTGCTAGAGCCTCGCGCCGGATCCACTCGTTTGGCGGTTCTTGGGGCAGTCCCGGCAGCGGCGCCGGCCGGCGCCGCTTGCCCGGTGGGCCGCCGCTGGTGGAGGGATTGCGCCGCTTCGCCAGCGCCCAGCCGCCCGCGAACGGGAACGTCTGTCCCCGCTGTCCACGCTCATCCAGCACCAGGTGCAGCTCGCCCCGGTGCGCCAGGTAGTGGCGCAGCGGCACCGGCCGCTCCTCCACCTGGACCACCTCCACCTCGCGTCCCAGCCAGCGCAGCCAGCCCGCCAGCCGCTCCGGCGCTCCAATAGTGGCCGAGAGGCACAGCACCCGCACCGCCGGGTGCGTCGCCAGCATCGCTTCCTCCCACGCCGTCCCCCGCTGCGGGTCGGACAGGTAGTGCGCCTCGTCAAAGACCACCCACTCCAGCCGGCGCACCACCTGTTCAGGCTCACCATGCCTGACGGCTCCCTCAGACGCTAGCGCAATCGTCCGATACACCTCCGCCGTCATCACCTGCACCGGCGCCCCGGCGCGCACCACCGTGTCTCCTGTGGTCAACCCCACCCGCGCTCCCCACCGCGCCGTCAGCTGCGCGAAGCGCTGATTGGCCAGCGCCTTGAGCGGACTGGTGTACACCGCCCCTTTCCCTAGCTCCAGCGCCTGCCAGATCGCCGCGTCCGCCACCACACTCTTGCCGGATCCGGTCGGCGCCACGACGATCACCGAGACCCCCGGCCGCTCCAATGCCGCTAGCGCCTCCCGTTGGTACGCGCTCAGCGCGAACGGCAGCTCCGCGGCAAACCGTGCGAACCCCTCAGGTGCCGCTTCTCCCGTCACCCCCACATTATCAGTGACCCGTTTCTCAGCACTCAGCACTGGACACTTACCCCACTCTTCCTAGCCCGACTGGGCCGAAAGGTTGCCCTTCGTCCGGTGCAGCCTTAGCATCCCCCTACCACAGTTGCGGTTGAACCACCGTGCCTAAGACCCGCACCCCACGAGAGCTCCTGCTGGCCGCGCTAGAAAGGCGCCGCCTGACGGGGTTCAGCGCCAGTGAAGAGCTGGCCTGGGTGCTTTTCCCGCCCCAGCGTGCCGGTGGAAACGCCCTCGCGGTGCTGCACGTGCCGAGCGTCAACCGCTTCCGCGTCGTCTCGTCACAGACCCAAGAGTGGTCCACCGCTCCGGCCTCGACCATCGGCGACTTCCTCAGCAGTGACGCCGCCGCCGCGTGCGTGGAGGACGCCCTGCAAGCCGAGGACACGCAAATCGGCGCCCTCCCGAAGGACGGCGCCGTCTCGGCGTCTTGACCGCAATACCTAACCCCCGTCCCCTTCCCTAAAGGGAAGGGGAGTGTGGCCATCCCAACGAGGTCGTCAGAATCGTGCCCCTTCCCTTTAGGGAAGGGGCGGGTGAATGCGCGAAGCGCAGAGGGCCGGACCCTGGGGAAGGCCCGGGTTAGGTAGCGCTATGGCAGCGGCCGGTCGAGGATGACCTGCACCTTGCGGGTCAGATCGTCCAGGAAGGACTTGGACGGCTGCTGCTCGCCGTTAAAGACCGGCAGCAGGCTATCCTGGATCTCCTTCTCATACTCGCCCATACGGGTGTTGTAGAGCGCCCGCCCCGGCTGCGCGGTTTCCATCGCCTCTAAGAACACCTTGCGGATCGGGTCCTTCAGGATGCGCTCGCTCTTGTACACGTCCGGTCGCCCGCCGATAGTGCCGCCGATCTCGCCCAGGCGGATGCCGCTCTCCTGGTTGGTGAGCCACTTCACCCACTGGAAGCTCTGGTCGGGGAACTTGCTGACCTGCGTGATCGAGTCGGCATCGATCTCGTAGTCCGACCCGGGTACCCCGCCCGGCCCCTTGGGATGGATGGCGGCGAACCACTTGAAGCTGTCCTTCACCTGGTTCTGGGCCACGTTCTGGAACGACGTGCCCCACTTGCCCGAGAGGATCTTGCCGTTGACGAACCCCAAGTCTGGGTTCTGCATGTTTGCGGTAACTACCTTGGGTTGCGGCGCGATGTTGTGCTTGTTGAATGCCTCGTACATCCAGGTGATCGCAGCGATCGCCTGGGGTGAGTTGAGCAGCGACTTCTTGCCTTCGGCGTCGAGTAGCTCGCCACCAAAGCTGCGGGTGAAGGTGAGGATCGCTTTCTGGGTGGTCGCCGGGAAATATCCGTAAATGCCTTCATTCGGCTTGCTGACGCGCTTGGCTGCGTCGATGAACCGATCCAATGTCCAGGACTTGTCCGGCACGCCGCCGCCCGAGCGCTCGAATTCGGTCTGGTTGTAGTAGAGCGGTCCAACGCCGGGGTGCGCCTTGAACGGGATGCCATACAGCTTGCCGTCGCGCTTCATGCCGTCGATGCAGCCCTTGTAGTACTGCGCCAGGTCGAACTTGTCACGCGCGACGATAGGGTCGAGCGCCACCAGCATCTTCTGCGCGACCAGGTTGTAGATTCCACCGCCTCCCACACTGGTCCACATCACGTCGCCCAGCGTGCCTCCGGCGCTGAGCACCGTGATCTTGGTGTAGTAGTCCTCGCCGGTGAACCCCTCGTCCACGATCTTGATGTTGGGGTTCTTGGCCTGGAAAAGCGGGATCTGCTCCTGGTAGAGCGTCGGCTCCTGCCCCACCCCGGGCTGCCCACCGCGGTGGTGGAATCGTAGCGTTGCCGGCGCCAGCGCCTTGTTTGCATCGCCGGTACCACCGGCGCTTCCGGGCGCCCCGCTCGACGCGCCGCACGCCGTCAGCGCCAGCCCGCCGCCCGTCACCGCTGCCAGCGATGCGCCCAGGCGCACCATCATGCGGCGCGAAAGCGCCATCCGTGTCTTCACACCATCCATGCTGTTGTGTCCCTCCATGAGAGCAATTGCGCCCCGGCCGGTCTCCGGCTGGGGGAGATGCGGGCGCCCATCACTGCGCACCGCGCAGCAGCATCATAAACTCTCTTTGCGCAAAAAGAAAACCCGCAGCCGGTCTTGTCCGTGCCCGAGCCGCCTCCTCCCGCCGGCAGCCCCAGATCCAGTACCGCTATCGGGCATCCTTTCATTCTGTGGACGCAGCTGGAAGGCGCACTCGATCCCCCCATTCGCCCGCTGGTGGAGGCGCTCAACGCCACCGGCTGGGCGCTGACCGTCTTCTCCTGCGGCGGCCATCCCGACGAGCCCGACTCGGTCCTGCGTGGGCGGCGCCAGGCGCACGTGGACGTGGTGGTGTCCGATCTTGGCCGCTGGCGCCGCGCCATAGCTGCCATGAAGCGCCAGCTGCGCCGCGACGTGCGCCTCACCGAGGGCGACCTGGGCCAGGCGCCACCGTGGCTGCAGGCACACCTGCCTGCACACCAGCTCGGCGGCGCCCGCTGGAGCTACCGGCGCCTGGTGTTTGAGCCGCGCCCCTATGACGCGCCGGCAGACGCAGTGCGCGCCACGCTCGACGCGGCAATTAGTACAGCGCTGGGGGTGTTGGCGGCGCTCCAGGCGGACACCGTCAGTCCAGCAACGTGATCCCCAGCTCCTGACACTTGCCGTGCAGGAACTCGCTGATGCGTGGCAAGTCGTCGGTCGAGCAGTGCTCCACCAGCAGCGGGAAGTCCGGGTCGATCCCCTCCACCACTTGCAGCAGCGCATCGTGGTCGATCAGCCCTTCGCCGGTGGGGCACTCCGAGATGTGCAGCACCAGCTTGTTCTCGATCTGCACGTCCTTGGAGTGGCCGCCGATGATGAAGCCCTGTAGCGTCTGCGCCATCTGCCGGATCGCCGTGCCGGTGTCATAGATGTTCTCGCGCGTGATCCAGTTCACCGGGTCCAGGTCGCACTTCACGCGCGGCGAGTCCACCGCCGCCAGCACGTCTCGCATCGTCTCGGCCGAGTCCAGCGTCACCAGCACATGCCCTTCCATGCCGATGTGGATCTCGTTGTCCTCCGCCACCGGTGCCACCTCGCGCAGGCTCTTGATCAGCTGGTCCTTTGCCTGCTGCGTCCAGTTGTAGGGGTGCGGGAACCACGCCCCCTTGGGGTTCAGCGACCCCGGCCCGGTGTGCGTGCCGCGCGCGCCCAGCGCCGCGTTGAACCGCACCGCCGCGCTCAGCACCCGTACCGCCTCTTTGCGCACCGTCTCGTCCGGGTGGTGCAGCGGCGGCCGGTAGCCGATCGCCTGATACATCCGCACCCCCTGGTCCGCCATCAGGTCGCGCACCCGGTGCGCCCGCTCGTGCGGCGTCTCCAGCGGGTTATCCGTGAAGCGCGTGAAGCACCCGGAGAACCCCAGCTCCTTGATCCGCCGGCACGTCTCCTCAGAAAACTCGTCTATCTTCGTGGGCAGAAACGCCCCGCTCATTCCTAGTCGCATGACAGCACGCAGTATGCAGGCAGTGTGCATACTGGTGCCATGACTCCGCTTGTGGACGCGGCCCGCGCGCTCGGCGTGCGCCACCGCGCCAACCGCGCCGGCGACATGGTGCTCTACGGCCCGGACTACGGCACCGAAGGCGCCGACCACGGTCGCGGCGCCGAAGTCTCGTACGTTTCCGATGATGACTACACCGCCATCGGCCACGACGACGACGGCGACTACCGCAACCTCGGCTCCTTCTCCACTGCCCGCAACGCGCTCGAAGCTGCCCTCACCTTCGTGCGGAAGACCTGAGTGCGCAACACGTCCTGACGTTCACCCGAGTGCTGGCGGTCGCTTTGAGTGCCAGTCCGTCTCCTGCTGGAACCGGGCGCCGAGTGACAGCAGCAGGTTCTCCGAGAAGGGTGGCCCCACCAGCTGGATCGCCAGCGGGAGCCCATCCGCCGTGAAGCCACACGGCAAGCACAGCGCCGGCAGGCCGGCGAGGTTGCCGGCCGGGATCAGGCCGCCGTTGTTCGGTCGAGGCGGTCCGTCGACGCCGGCCTGCGGCGCGGGCGGCGGGGCGGTGTCCAGCGGCTCGTCAATCCGCGACGCGCCGCGCGTGCGTCCCACGCTCACCAGCACGTCCACCCGCCCGAACAGGTCGCGGAACGCCTGCTGCACCCGCGTCCGCACCCGCATTGCCTCCAGGTAGGCACGCGCCGTGATAGCCAGGCCCGCGCGTAGTCCCGCCCTTTGCTTCTCGTCCACCAGGCTCTCGAACGCATCACTCTCGATTAGCTGTGCGTGTTCCGTCGCGCCCTCTGCCGCGATGATGGTCGAGACCGTCGGCCCGTACGCCAGCTCCGATGGCAGCGTGGCCTCGACAAGCGGCACACCCATCTCGCGTACCGTCTGCAGCGCATCCGCGAACACCGGCCGTGCCTCCAGCACAGGAAGCTCCTCGAAGTCTGCCGGCGCGTAGCCGAGCCGCACCTCCCGCAGCTGGGCCGCGTCCAGCGGCGCGTGGCGGAACCGCCGCCCTGCACTAGTGTCATCCCGCTGGTCCGGCCCAGCCATGACCTCCAGCGCGAGCGCGCAGTCCTCGGCCGATCGTGCCATCGGCCCGATCTTGTCCAGCGTCCAGGAGAGCGCCATTGCGCCACGGCGCGACACCAGCCCATATGTCGGCCGCAGTCCCGTCACGCCGCAATACGCCGCCGGCGTGATGATGGAGCCAGACGTTTCGGTGCCGATTGCCCACGGAACCAGCCCCGCCGCCACCGTCGCGCCCGAGCCGCTCGACGACCCACCCGACCAGTGCTCCCGGTTCCACGGGGTCCGTCCGGGCCCTTGCAGCGACGCAGTCGGGAAACGGTACCCGCCGCCGCCCGCCAACTCCACCATCGCCAGCTTCGCCGCCAGCACCGCGCCGGCCCGGCGCAGCTTCGCCACCACCGCCGCATCGTGATCCAGCACCTGATCTCGATAGGGCGGCGCCCCCCACGTCGTTGGCGCGCCGCGCGCCGCCAGCAGATCCTTCGCCCCGTACGGGATGCCCGCCAGCGCGCTGCGCGCCGTCTCACGCCGCAGCGCCTCGTCCGCCCGTTGCGCCTCCCGCCGTGCCCGCTCCGCCGCCAGCGACGCAACCGAGTTGAACTGCGGCCCAAGTCGCTCCAGCCGCCCCAGGAACAGCTCGGTCAGCTCGACGGAAGAGATGTGTCGCTCCCGCAGCAGCCGCGCCAGCGCCGCCACGCCCGCGAACGCCAGGTCCTCGTCAGACTGTGCCGCCATCTGCGTGCAGCTCCTACAACCCGCTCGTGATCTCTTTCAGCAGGCGGAAGAAACCTTGCTTGACCGGTGTATTGATGCCCCAGTTGACGGGCACCAGTTGGTAGCCATCTTCGTAGTCTCCCAGTGCCACGCCGCCGCCGCTACTCGCGCCACCGTCGAAGTAGCCCCAGGAGGCGTAGCTCTCCACCGCCGCCGCCATATTGTTGCGCGGCTGGTCGAAGTCGAAATGGTCGTCCTCGTTGAAGAGGATTGGCATCGGGTTGCGCCTGTAGCCGTCCAGCTCGCGCGTCTGCGCCACCATCTCGGTGATGCGCGCCGGGTCCTTCACCCCGTTGCCGTGCAGCAGGAGAAAGTCCGAGACTCCCGCCACGTTCTCGTCGGGCACGCGCCCGCCGCCATAGCTGGTGCCCACCAGCAGCCGCCGGCCATTCAGCGTGGTCTCCTTCGCCTGCGCGATCAGCTCATGCACGCGCTCCGGCTGCAGCAGCTCGTGCTCGTAGCGCCGGACGTTGGTCTCATTGTTCACCTCTATGATGACGTTCTCGTACCCCTGCTCCAGCACCGACGCCACCGTCTGCTCCACGCCCCGTCGCACCGCCCACCCGTCGCGCAGCCGCTCGTCCTGGCCGAAGTAGTAGATCCCCAATATGGCCACCATGCCGTGCGCGTCCAGCGCATCCAGCACCCGCTTCAGCCGCGCCATGTACGACGACTTCAGCCGTCCCTCCTCGTCCAGCGCCGTGTTTACCCAGGGCTGGACGTGCTCCAGTGGCCCGTGCAGCTGCTGCTTGACCAGCGTCTGCACCTCCCACGGCAGCTTGCGCAGGATGTCGTCCAGCCGCTCGGTGCGGTAGTAGCCCGTGGGACAGCCGCCCTGCAGGTTGAGCGTCACCGAAAGCAGCCCGTGTGCCCGGTACTCCGGCACCATCGCCAAGAACTCATCCGTGTTGCGGTCCGCATCCCAGGCGCCGCTATCCGGGTAGGCAAAGATGCCCTGCGTCAGCGGATTCTCGTCATCGAACGTCGCTTGCACCATGCGCGAGTTCATTAGCAGCCCCTCGATGGAGCGCCCACGCCACTCGCGCCCCGCGTAGGTCGGCTTCCCATTAATCAGGAACCGCTGCCCGTCGATCTCTACCTTCGTCTTGCCCATTCCGTTGCCTCCGCTGTTTGCCCCCGGCGTTTGCCCATGGGCGTGCGCTAAGGCTACGCTGCCCGCAGCATGGCAAGCAACGCACCTTCCGATTATTCAAGCTCATCTACTCCCGGTAGCCCGAACAGCATCCGCGTCGGCTACGCCGGCCTTGGCCTGATGGGCAAGCCGATGGCGCTCAACCTCATCAAGGCGGGGTTTCCGCTGACCGTCTACAACCGCACCCGCTCTCGCACGGACGACCTCGAAGCCGCCGGCGCCGCCGTCGTCCACTCCCTGGCCGACCTGGCCGCGCAGGTGGACGTGCTCTGTACCTGCGTTACCGGCCCCAAAGACGTGGAGCAGGTCTACCTCGGCGAAGGGGGCGTGCTCTCCGCCGTGCGGCCCGGCACGCTGCTGATCGACATGAGCACCATCGATCCTGCCACGCAGCAGCGCATCGCCGCGGCGGCGCGCGAGAAGGGCTGCGACTACCTGGATGCCCCAGTCTCAGGCGGCGTCACCGGCGCGCGTGACGGCACGCTGGCCATCATGTGCGGCGGTGAACAAACCGCCTACGAGCGTGCCGTTCTTGTGCTGCGCGCCATGGGCCAGCACCTCTACCACTGCGGCCCCAGCGGCGCCGGCGCCACCGCAAAGCTGATCAATAACTTCATGTCCGCCGCCAACACGCTGGCCGCGTGCGAGGGCCTGGTGATGGGCGCCAAGGCTGGCCTCGACCTGGCTCAGCTGCACGACATCCTGGTCAACTCCTCCGGCGCCAGTCGCGCGCTGGGCCAGATGAAGACCAGCGTCATGGCGGGCAACTTCGAGCCCGGTTTCACCATCGACAACATGGAGAAGGACGTTAGCCTGGCCGCGCAGCTGTCGCGCGAGCTCGGCGTGCGCTTCCTCTCCGGCGCCATCGTCCAGCAGACCCTGCGCGAGGCGCAGCTCTCCGGCCTGGGCAGCAAGGGCACCGCCGCCCAGATCCAACCTATGGAGCAGCTGGCCGGCGTGGAGGTCAGAGCGAAATAGGCAAGTGCTAATGCTAGGCGAACGGACAGGCGTCCGTTACCTACCTACACCGCCGCGTGAAGGCCGCTCTCGCTTGTGCGGGCCGGCGTCCGGTGGCGCTGCGCATGCGGGGTGGGCTGCACGCTCTCGCGGCCGCCGCGCAGGGTGCGGTGTGCCCACTTGGCCAGCTTGACGGCGGGCGCCTCCCGCCCAGGCTGGCCCATCGCCAGAGGGTCGCCACCGGCCAGTCCGAGTGCGAGCAAGAGCGACCACGCCGCCAGGATGAAGAGCCAGGTGTACTGTTCCATGCCCGCTGTCTGAAACGGGCTGCGGCCGCTGCACGGGCCGGGTGTTACCGTAGGTGTCAGCCAGTGTTCAGCCAGGTGTAAGGTCGGCTAGTTGCCCCGTACACTCGTAACGCGTACACGTCGCTCATTCCGCATCGCTCCTTGGGAGGCACCCTATGACCCGGATCGCGTTCATGTCCACCTGCGCCCCCGCGTGGACGTTCGAGCAGCTTGTCGACGGCGCGGTGCGCCACGGCTTCGAGGGCGTGGACATCCGCGTCGAGTGGGGCCACAACCATGGCCTGGAGCTCGATTCCGACCAGGAGACGCGCCGCCGCGCCCGCCAGTACGCGGCCGCTCAGAACATCACCTGGAGCTGCGTCGCCCTCAGCACCCGCTTCGCCCGCGCCACCGAAGCCGAGCGCCAGGACGCGGTAGAGCAGGTCAAGCGCTACGCCGAGCTGGCCAGTGACCTCGGCTCCCCCTTCTTGCGCGTCTTTGGCGGCAACATCCCCGAAGGGCACACCATGGCCCAGCTGCGCCCGCAGACCGCCGAGTACCTGGGCAAGGCCGCCGAGGCCGCGGCGCAGTGGGGCGTCACACCTTGCATCGAGGTACACGACCAACACAACAACCCCGACGACGTGGCGTGGATCGTGGAGCATGCCGGCCACGGCAACGTCGGCGTGGTGTGGCACTCCGCCCACCACCTGCGTCTCGCCGTCTCGTCAGACGATGCCTGCGCCAAGCTGCGACCGTGGGTGCGCCACCTGCACCTCCAGGAGCTGCCCGCCGGCTATCAGCCCGGTGGCTCCACCGACTACACCCGCTTCGGCGAGGGTGAAGGCCACCTCAAGCGCGTCTTCGAGCTGCTGGAAGCCGACAAGTTCGAAGGCTTCGGCGCCACCGAGTACGCCACCACCGCCAAGTGGCGCGAGGCCGACACTTCCCGCATCGAACACCACGACGCCCACAACCCCGACGAATCGCTGCCCCGCCACGGCCAGGTTCTCCGCCGCTGGAGAGACGAGGCGCGTGCCAAGGCTACTCGCTGAGCGCCAGCAACCTCCTCGGATTCTCGACTGTGATCTGGCGCACCGTCTCTTCTGAGACGCCCGCCTCGCGCAGCCGTGGGAGGAACTCCTCCGCCAGGTAGCCATAGCGCCTCTTCGGCGTGCCGTCTTCCTGGGTGTTCCCGCCGCCAGACGCACCGGCGCGCCAGCCCACCACGTCCTGCGAGAGCAGCAGCCGGTCGGCGAATCCGGCTCGGATCACGCGCTGCGTCAGGTCCAGGTGCCAGGCGTCGCTTTCAGGACTGAAGCCGATGTTGTCGTACTCCAGCCACGCGCCGCGCTGCAGGGCGCGCAGGTGCAGCTCGAAGTCCCGCTCCGCGTTCGCATGCACTTGCACGAACCGCGCGGGATCGCCGCCCACCTTCTCCAGCTCGTCCAACTGTTCCTGGAAGGCGCGGCCGCTGGGCGAATGGCTGACGATGGCCACGCCGGTGTCTCGCGCCGCCATGACCGCTGCGCGCAGCGCCTTCGCCTCTACTGGCTGCAGCCCCTCGTTGCTGCTCGCCAGCTTGATCACTCCCGCCCGCACTGGTGTCTCGTTCAGCGCGTCGGTGGCCCTGCCCAGCACCTCTTCCGACAGCAGGCTCTCGCCCAGGTAGCTGTCCCCCGCGATGGGCAGGATGCCCACGCTGATCTCGAAAGCGAACCACGCCGCCAGGTCGTCCTCGGAGCGGTCATACGCCCGCCGCGGCAGCAGCGGCTCCTTATACAGCCCCGTCGCGGCCACCACGTCCACGTACGACCGCTCGGCCAGCCGCCGCAGCAGCAGCGGGTCGCGCCCAATCCCCGGCGGCGTCGGCTCCACCAGCAGCGTCACCCCCGCCGCCCGCGCCTGCTCCAGCAGCGGCAGCTCCGCCTTCTCAATCTCATCCACCGCGTCCTGTATCGCCTCGCGCCCTTGCAGCGGGCGCAGGTCGCAGTACAGGTGCTCGTGCGGCAGCACGATCCCCAGGCGCTCGGCGTCTACATCCCCTAGCACAGTGCGCAGCTTTGGCATGACGTGGTTTAGGATACGCCCACCATGCCTGCTATGCCCGCCGCACCGTTCCAGCGCCTCTCAGACCACATCTACCGCTTCGAGGACACCTGCAACGTCTACGTCCTGCTCGATCCGCAGGACACCACACGCTGCCTGCTGGTGGACTTCGGCAGCGGCGCCGTCCTGGACCGGCTGGGAGAGATCGGCGTCTCACGCGTGGACTGGGTGCTGCACACCCACCACCACCGCGACCAAGCGCAGGGCGACCATCTCGCCGTCGCGCGCGGCATCCCCGTTGCCGTCCCCGAGCACGAGCGCCACCTCTTCGACGACGTGGAGAACTTCTGGAAGAACCGCCGCATCCTGCACCTCTACTATGTGCGCAACACGTATTTCACCCTGACCCGCAGCGTCCCCGTCGCCCGCGAGCTGCGCGACTACGACACCTTCACCTGGGCCGGCTACGACCTCGAGGTACTGCCCAGCCCCGGCCACTCGCTCGGCTCAATCACCCTGCTCGCTACTGTGGACCGCCGTCACACTGCGTTCTCAGGCGACCTGGTCTACGCCCCCGGCAAGGTGCTCAGCCTCTACGACCTGCAGTACCAATACGGTGCCGTGGACGGCGTCGACGCCGCACTCGTCTCCGTAGACCACCTCCGCAAGCGTAGCCCGCAGCTACTCTGCCCCTCCCACGGCGACCCCATGCCGGACGCCGAAGGGGCGCTCTCCCTGCTGCAAGACCGGCTACGCGCCTGGCACGAGTTCTACAGCTTTGGCGCCAAGACCACCCTCGACGAGACCTTCGAGGAGGTAGCGCCAGGCGTGATCGAGTGCACCTCCTCCACGTCGCAGTTCTACGCGCTCATCGCGCCCAACGGCGACGCCCTGTTCGTCGACTACGGCTCGGCATCGGGCAATTTCTTCAGCGCCTTCAACGCCGGCTTCGGTGGCGGCGACCGCATGCGCTTCGTCGAGCACTCGCTGGCCGAGCTGCGCGCCCGCTACGGCCTCAAGCGCATCGACGTGGCCATGCCCTCCCACATGCACGACGACCACCTCAATGGTTTCCCTCACCTCCAGCGCCATCACGGCACCCGCGTCTGGGCCTACGAGAACATGAAGGATGTGCTCGAGCACCCGGAGGGCTACCTGCTCGGCTGCACCAACGCCGAGCCAATCCACGTCGAGCGCACCTTTGGAGACTGGGAGCGTGTCGACTGGCAGCCGGCGCGCGAGACGATGGACCTCACCACCGTCCACTCCCCCGGCCACACCGAGTACCAGATGGCCCTGCTCGCCACCATCGGCGGCAAGCGCATCGCCTTCACCGGCGACAACTACTTCAAGCACCTCCTGCCGGACGGCGCCATGCGCATCCGCCACAACGTCATCTACGCCAACCACGTCGAGAAAGACAGCTTCCTCAAGAGCGTGGACAACCTCCTGCGCTTCGAGCCGGAAATCATCGCCCCCGGCCACGGCCCCGCCTTCCCCGTCACCCGCCCCGATCTCCTGGACTACCGCGACCGCATGGCCGAGCAGACCCGCCAGTGGGAGACCCTCCTGCCCGGCGAAGACGCCGGCCCCGGCCGCGAAGCCTCCTACGGCATTGACCCCCGCTGGGCATCGATCTACCCCTACCAGCTGCACGCGGACCGCGACGGTGTCGTGGAGTTGGAGGTCCGCCTGCGCAACTACGGCCCAACGTCGCTCACCGCGACCGTCTCCCTGGCCCTCCCCGCCTCGTGGGAGCCCCAGCCCGCCCAGGCCGAGCTCACCGCCACGCCCAACGCCACCGGCACCGCTCGCTTCCGTGTCCGCGTCCCCAGGAATTTCTGGTGGCCTGCTTCGCGCGTCGCCATTGCCGCCGACGTCACCGTCGATGGCCGCCGCTTCGGCCAGATCGCCGAAGCCGTGGTAGACCTCGATCCGGCCCACTACCCCGGCTTTGGCACCGACCCCGCCATCACTCAAGCCCCGCAGCCTGGCTCGCACACGCACCCCGGCGTCGCCGAGCACACGCACGACCACTCAGCCGGGGACGAGCACACCCACCCGTCAACCGGGGCACATGGGGCGAACTCTTAGCTCATGATTTAACCTCCCTTGAGGCGGGGAGGGGGGCGGCGTAGCGCGGGAAGAAGCGTCAGGCGGCGGCCGGCGCCTGCTCCGCGGTCGGGTTTTCTGGTGG
>CADCTC010000262.1 GCA_902805635.1 uncultured Chloroflexota bacterium | reverse complement strand
GAGGCCGGTTTGATGCAGGGCGACAAGCCCATCGTCGCCGAGACCTGGCAGGACTGGGCCAAGATGGCGCGCCAGCTGACGCAGCCTAGCAAGGGCATCTGGGGTACCCAGCTCTACAGCTACACTGGCGAGGACGGCACCACCGCCTGGGTCAACTACCTCATCCAGGCCGGCGGCAGCCTGATCAACGCTGAGCGCACCAAGTACACCTTCAACTCTCCCGGGGGCGTGGAGGCCACCCAGTTTCTGGTGGACCTGATCGTGAAGGACCGCGCCTGCCGCGGCCCGGACGACAACAACCCGGACGGCGTGCGCAAGCTGGCGACGTGGAACGCCGTGGGCGACGGCAAGTACAACAACTACGCCAAGAACATGCCCGACCTGCAGTACGCCCTGACGATGGTGCC
Source organism: uncultured Chloroflexota bacterium (assembly GCA_902805635.1). GTDB lineage: Bacteria > Chloroflexota > UBA11872 > UBA12225 > UBA12225 > CADCTC01. The sequence continues at coordinate 29,207 of CADCTC010000262.1, read as the reverse complement.
ACGCAACAAGAACCGCGGCGTCGTGGCGCGCGGCCAGGGGCTCTACATGATGAAGTCCGCCAAAAACAAGGAAGGCGCCTGGTCCTTCATGCGCTTCGCCTCGCGCGATGACAACAGCCACAACTTCACGCAGGCCATCAGCCTTGGTCCAGCCAAGCTGGTCAATTTCGAGAAAGAGCCCTACAAGTCCAACGCGGAGTGGACGGTCAACCTCGACCAGTTCCGGGTCAAGGAGAACGTCTACCAGCCGATCTACGGCGGCTATACCGAGGGCGCCAAGGTGATCGCCGAGGAGCTGCTGGCCGCGTACCGGGGGCAGAAGACTGCCAAGGACGCCCTGGTGGACGCCGAGCGCCGCGCCACGGCGCTCCTCAAGGTCTAGCGTGGCGCCGCTCCCGGCCTTCCCCTACGGCGCGGTCTACTTCCGCAAGAGCAACCCGCCGCCTGAAGACTGGGAGCGCGACTACCGCACCGCGGCGGAAGACGGCCTGAACGCTTTCCGCCACTGGTTCCTCTGGTCTGCCATCGAGGTCGCGCCAGGCGAGTACGATTGGGCCGATTACGACCGCCAGCTCGACCTAGCGGCGGGGCACGGCATCGCCACGGTCATTGCGGAGTTCCTCAGCGCCGCCCCCGAATGGGCCTGGTGCGACTATCCACACGCGCGCTACCAGGACGCTTCCGGGGCGCCCGCCGTGCGGTCGATGGGCGGCAGCTCGGCCACCGGTGGCTTCCCGGGCCTGTGCCTGGACAACCCGGACGTGCTGGCGCTGGGCGAGCGCTTCCTCACGACGCTCGCCCAGCGCTACTGCGGCCACCCCGGTCTGGGCGGGTACGACGTGTGGAACGAGTGCAACATTGCGGCAAGGTACTGCTACTGCCCTGCCACGACCGACCGGTTCCGCGAGTGGTTGGAAGCGAAGTACGGCACGCCACGCGAGGTGAGCAAAGCCTGGTTTCGCCACAGCATCACCGAGTGGCGCCACGTCGATCCGCCCCGCCAGCTTGGCCCCTACCCTGATTCGCTGGACTGGCTCCAGTTCCGCGCCGACAACGCCTACCGCCTGATGCGCTGGCGCGTAGAAACCATTCGCCGGCACGACCCCGACCACCCCATCACCGCGCACGGCGTGGCCCAGACCCTCACCGACCACGCGGCCGGCGCCAACGACGAGTGGCGCGCCGCCGCCGAGGTAGACTCCTACGGCTTCACCTGGGTCCAATCCCGGCGCGGTGACGAGCCGTGGAAGCACTTCCACGCCGTAGACCTGACGCGCGCCGGCAGTCGCGGCAAGCCGTTCTGGCACGCCGAGGCGCAGGCCGGTCCGCTCTGGCTCCAGCCGCAGGTGGTGGGCCGCCCGCGCGACGACGGGCGCATCTCCTCCCCCGAAGACGTGCGCTACTGGAGCCTCACTTCTTTTGCCGGCGGCGCCACCGGCTGGCTCTGTCCGCGCTGGCGTCCGCTGCTGGATGGCCCCCTGTTTGGCGCCTTCGGTCCCTATGCGCTGGACGGGGGCCGCACCGACCGCTCGGAGATAGTGGGGCGCCTGGCACGCTGGGCTACCGCGCCGGAGCAGGCGGCCCTCTGGCGAGCGCGCCCCGTCCGTGGCGACGTGGGGATCATCTTCGTCCCGGAGTCGAATGTCTTCAGCTACCTCCAGCAGGGCCGCACAGAGTGGTACGCCGAGTGCGCGCGCGGCGCCTACCAGGGGTTCTTCGATCTCAACGCCCAGCCCGATTGGGTGCACGTGGACGACCTCATCACGGCCGCCGGCCCGGCCCCATACCGCCTGCTCTACCTGCCCTACCCCGTGCACCTGCGTACGGAGAGTGCCGCCGCGCTGCGCGCCTGGGTAGAGCAGGGCGGCACGCTGGTGAGCGAGGGCTGCCCCGCCTTCTTCGGCGACCGCGGCCGCGCCGGCACGACGCAACCCAACCTCGGCCTGGACGCGCTCTTCGGCGCGCGTGAGCGGTACGTGGAGTTCACGCCCGATATCTCCGACGATCTGACCTTCTCAATGGAGGGCCAGGAGGGGCCGGTCGTGCCTGGCGCGCTCTTTCTCCAGGCGTACAACTCTGCGGGGGGCGCCGTCGCGGGACGCTACGCCGAGGGGTACGCCGCCGTGGGGGGCCGGCCCGCCGTGATCGACCACACGTTTGGCAAGGGCCGCACTCGCCTGGTGGGCACATTCCCCGGCGCCGCGCGCAGCCGTGCCGACGACCCGGTCGCACGGCGTGGGGCGCCAAGCGGCTCCACGTTCACGACGCATCGCCTGGCACAGGCCAGTGGCCCACCGTCCGAGGAACGGCGGGCTGCCCTGAACGCCTTCTTCGCCGGTCTGCTGGCTTGGGCGGGGATCACACCCCACGTACGCACCGACAACCCCCAGGTGATCGCCCGCCTTCACCACGACCCCGGGACCGGCGAACACGTGCTCTGGGCGCTTAACCCCACGGATGCGACGCAGCGGGCCACCCTTACGCTCGCAGGTGAGGCTGGTCGCCACACGAAGGCGCAGCCGGCCTGGCCCGAGGGCACAGTGGTGGAGCGGCCCCAGGATGGTCGCCTCACGGTCGATATTGGTGGGCGCGACGCGGTGGTTCTCAAGCTCGGCAGTCGCGCGACGTAGCGCGTGCCGAGGTGCCCAACGTGGCGCTGGGTCGCCGCGGCGTACGATAGGTGGGTGGCGCCCGAAGAGCAGAGCGGCCCAGATGATCCGGGCGGTTCGTCCGGCACAACCACGTCTGATGCGCCATGCCGCTTGTGGGTGTACCTGGCGCAGTCGGCGCGGGTGTGGGTGGTGCTGCGGCGCGGCCCGAGCGACTGGTTTCGGCTGAGCCTGTGGCACACCGACACGGACACCTTCGAGCACGGGCAGTGGGTGCGGGGACGGGCGTACGAGCGGCGGAGTGACCTCTCGCCGGATGGGCGTCTGTTCGTCTGCTTCGCAGGGAAGCCGGGGCGGGGGGCGCAGCTGGTCGGCGCCGGCCAGAGAGCCGGCGGCGGACACATGGATTGCGGTGCGCCGGCCACCGTGGTTCACGGCGCTGGCGCTGTGGCTCGTGGGCGGCACGTACTGCACGGGCGGGTTCTTCGTGGATGACAGGACGCTGTACACCGGCTGGACAGCGCCGCCGGATCAGGGTCAGCTGCCGTCGTGGCTGAAGCGGGAAGCGCGCCATCCTGAGTCAATGCCACCACCTGGCCGGTGATGGCCGCCGGCCCAGCTGTCTGGCGTGACACCCCTCTTGGGACGCACAATCGCCGCGTGGAAAAGAGAGGGAGCCAGATGATCGAGGAGTATCGGACGGAGGCGGGGAAGGGGCTGCGCATCAAGACGGTGGAGGCGTTCACCCTGCAGGTGCCGACGACGCCGCGCTCCACGGCGTGGACGTTCGCACGGGTCACGACTGAGGAAGGAATCGTCGGGATCGGCGAGGGGATCGGGACACCGGCGCCGGTGTGCGCGGCGATCGAGTGGCTGGGTGGCAACTTGATCGGGGAGACGGCGTGGGACGTGGAGCGGCTGTGGGTGGCGCTCTACCGGGCGACCGAGTTCACCCGTTCTGGGGTGAACCACGCCGCGATCTCGGCAATCGATACGGCGTTGTGGGACATCGTAGGCAAGAAGGCGGGGTTGCCGGTGTACGCGCTGCTGGGCGGCACGGTGAATGCGCGGGTGCCGGTTTACCACCACCCGTGGGACCCGCACACCGGCCAGGACTCCTTCCGCGACTCGTGGCGCCAGGGCAAGCCGCCCGAAGGCTTCGCCGAGTTCACGCGCGAGCTGGTAGCGCAGGGCATCATCGCGGGCAAGCTGGACCCGTTCCCGCGGGAAGCGGGATTCAACCGCGAGATCTCGCCCGAGTCGCTGGCGTTTGCCACCGAGATCGTTCGCCAGATCCGGGAGGGAGGGCCGCAGTTCCGGCTGATGGTGGAGATGCACGCGCGGTTCAACGTGGCGTCTGCCATCCGCATCGCCAAGGCACTGGAGCCGTACAACCCGTTCTGGCTGGAAGAGCCGGTACCGCCGGAGAACGTGCAAGAGACGCGCGAGGTGCAGCTGGCGACGCACCTGCCGGTGGCGACGGGCGAGCGACTGTTCACCCGCCACGACTTCAGGAACCTGCTGGAGGCGCGAGCCTGCCGCATCATCCAGCCAGACATCGCGCATGTGGGCGGGATCACGGAGATGCGCAAGGTGGCCAACCTGGCGGACGCGTATTACGTCACCTACTGCCCGCACTCCTACAACGGCCCGGTGACGCTGCTTGCGGGGGCGCACGTGGCGACGACCACACCCAACCTGCTGATGCACGAGTTCCACATGCAGCTGCGCGGCGTGCTGGAGGAGACGGTAGTGGGCGGCTACCGCTACGACCCGCAGTTCTTCGACGTGCCCGACGCGCCTGGCCTCGGCGTGCACCTTCCGGACGAGTTCATTCGCGAGCATCGCATCGATCCCACAACGTGGGGAAACGGAAAATCGGTCAGGCTGAGGTAGCTCCGCGGGTCGACAGCAACAGCCGGCTTCTGGCACGCTTTGTGCGCTTCGTTGCGAGCACCGTAGCGTGGGCAGCAGCGAAGTATCGTGTTTAGAGTTGTAGGCGCGGCCGCGGCGCGGGACGAAGCGGCGCTCCCGGCTTCGGCTGAGGAGCTGGCGGCGGAGGTCGAGCGGCTGCACGCGCGACTGGCAGAGAGCGAGGCACGCTACCGGCTGCTCCAGGCGGCGACCTTCGAAGGGATCACCGTGCACGAGCACGGGAGGCACATCGCGGTCAACGACGCGTTTGCCGCGATGCTGGGCTACGAGCCGCACGAGATCGACAGGCTCACCGCCTGGGACCTGGCGGCGCCGGAGAGCCGGCCGGTGATCCAGGAGCACATCCGCTCCGGCTCCGATGAGCCATATGAAGTGGTGGGCATCCGCAAGGACGGCAGCCGAATCGACCTGGAGGTGCGCGGCAAAACGCTGATGGACGGAGAGCGCCGTCTGCGGGTCACGGCGCTGCGCGACATCACCGACCGCAAGCAGGCGGAGCGGGCGCTGCATGCTCTGGTGGCGTCGGAGCAGGCCGCCCGTCTGACGGCTGAGGCGGCGGTGGCATCACGCGACCAGTTCCTCTCTATCGCTAGCCATGAGCTGCGCACGCCGGTGACAATGATCAAGGGCAACGCGCAGCTCTTGCAGCGCGCCCAGGAGCGCGGCAGGCTGGACACGACTCGCCTGGACCGCAGCCTAGGCGCGATCGTGTTGGGTGCCGACCGCCTGGACGCGCTGGTGCAGGACCTGCTAGACGTCTCCCGGCTGCGCACCGGCCGGCTGTCGCTAAAGCCGCAGCTCACCAACCTGGCAGCGTTGGTGCAGGACGTTGTGGCACGGCACGGCGAGCACCTATCGGACCGGCATCGTATGGTGGTGGAGCAGACTGAGGACCAGGACGCGGCCGGTGACGCCGGGTCCCCCATCGTAGAGGCGGACGCGGGACGGATCGAGCAGGTGCTGGTGAATCTGCTCTCGAACGCGGTGAAGTACAGCCCGGAGGGTGACGAGGTGCGAGTGCGGGTCACGCCGGAAGGCGACGGCGTGCGCGTTGCTATGACAGACCAGGGGATCGGCCTGCCGCCCGGCGAGGCTGAGCGCATCTTCGAGCCCTTTGGGCGGGCGGAGAACGCAACCAACCTGCCGGGGATGGGGCTCGGGCTGTACATCAGCCGGCAGATAGTGACCCAACACGGAGGGCAGATGGGCGCCGGGAGCGCCGGCCCAGGCCAGGGGACTACCGCGTGGTTCTGGCTGCCGCGCGTGGCGGCATCATCGGCGGCTCAGTAGCCGCCGCGCTGGGTGACGAACTCTTCGACCTCTGAGAGGGTGGGCATGGAGTTGGCGCAGGCGGGGCGCGTGACGACAATGGCGCCGGTGGCGTTGGCCATGCGGGCGGCGCGCTGCCAGTCCCAGCCCTGGAGGTAGCCGTACAGCAGGCCGCTGGCGAAGGCGTCGCCGGCGCCGAGCACATTGAGGATCTCCACGGGGAAAGGTGCGGCCTCGTGGACATCTCCGCCGGCGGTGAAGACGGTGGCGCCGCGGGGGCCGTGCTTGACCACCAGCGAGCGCACGCCGCCGTCGAGCAGGCGGCGGTTGGCGCGCTCGATGTCTCCCTCCACCTGGTAGTTGGAGACCTGCATGTGGGTCACGCTGATGCCGGTCTCGCCGGCGGCGACCTTGATCTCTTCTTCCGTGCCGAGCGCGACGTCTATAAGTGGAAGCGCGCCGCGCACCACAACGCCGAAGGCGCGCGGGTCGTGCCACTGGTCGGGGCGGAAGTCCATGTCCAGGAAGACGGTGGTGCCGGCGGCGCGGGCGACTTCACAGGCGAAGAGGGTGGCGGAGCGGCTGGGCTCCTTGGAGAGTCCGGTACCGGAGATGAGCAGCGCGCGGCTGTCGACGATAGGGGCAGCGAGCACGTCGTCGATGGTCAGCTCGATGTCGGCGCAGTTGTCGCGGTAATAGACGAGGGGGAAGCGGTCGGGCGGCTCGATGCCGAGGACGACAGCACTGGTGCGGTGGCCGGGCTTGCGAGGGGTGAAGCGGGTTTCCACACCCTCGCGCTCCAGGAAGCGCAGGATGAAATCTCCCACGGGGTCGGGGCCGACGGCGGTGAGGATAGCGGCGCGCAGGCCGAGGCGGCGCGTGCCGACGCTGACGTTGGTGGGACACCCGCCAACATACGCGGCGAAGCTGGTGATGTCCACGAAAGGGGCGCCGACGTCATTGGAATAGAGGTCGATGGACGAGCGCCCCATGGCGAGCACGTCGTAGGCGCGCTCGGCAGGGGGGACGGGCTGGCCGGTCATGGTGGTGTGTCCTTTGCCTGCGTTGCCCGCGCGGCTATTCGGCGACCGGGGGATTCTGCCAGTTCATGAGGTGGGCGTACTCCGGGTCTACCTGAAAGTTCCAGGCGCGGGTGGGGCCGGCCATGACGTTGAGGTAGTAGCACTCGTGGCCGGGGGTGGCGACGACGGGGTGGTAACCGCGCGGGACGAGCACCAGGTCACCATCGCCAGGGGCGAGCGTCTCGTCGATGGAGCGGTCGGGGGTGTAGACGCGTTGGATGGCGAAACCGGTGCGCGGGCTGACCTGGTAGTAGTAGACCTCTTCTAGCTCGCTCTCGCGGGGTGGGGCTTCTTCGTCGTGCTTGTGGGGTGGGAAGCTGGACCAGTTGCCGGCGGGGGTATAGACCTCCACCAGGATGAGACTTGCCGCCGCAGCGTTGGGTGGCAGCAAGTGCTGGATATAGCGGTAGGTCTGCCCTTCGCCGCGGTGCTCGACTGTTACCTGGTCGGGAGCTATGTGGCGTGGCTCGGCGGGCTTGGCGCCAGGGTTGGGCGGGGCGCTGGCCACCACGAGGTGCAGGGGTGTCTTAGCGTGGACCTGGTAGGGCGACCCGGGCGGCAGAAGCACGGCGTGTGCAGGGGTCCTGGCCCACACGTCGGTCCGCTCACCAACCTTCTGGAACTGCGTGTGGCCAGAAGCGATAGCGCAGCGTCCGCCCAAGACGATCAGAGCGGTCTCCTGGCCGTGCGAGTCGCCCGAAAGGGTCGCGCCCGCGTCGAGGCGGTGCGCAGTGAAGCTGATGTAGCGGAAGCCGTCCTCGCCGGGGGTGACGCTCACCGACGGCTGGCCGGGTGCAGAGGTGGCGGCGTGGTGACGGAGGAGGGTCATGGCTGGTGGGGTAAGGCTAGGCGTGGGCGTGAGCGGGTGTCAAGCGGAAGCTCGCGGATGCACGAGATAGGTCTCGCCTGAGCGTGCCCGGAACGCGGCTTCGCCTTCGTTTCCTCCGCCGGTGGCGATGGCGGTGGCAATCACGGCTGCGCTAGAGGCGATGGTGACATGAAAGGCCACAGGAGCGCGCAGGCTACACGGACCGTTTACCGAGGCTCGGATGGTCGCCTGGACCAGTGAGCCATCCCGCCACTCGATGTCGATCTCAAAGCCGCCGCGGGCGCGAAGGCCGGTGACGCGCCCGGTAGGCCAGGCGCGAGGGAGCGCGGGGAGGAGGTGCGCCTCGCCGGTGTGGCTCTGGAGCAGCATCTCGGCGACGGCGGCAGTGCCGCCGAAGTTGCCGTCGATCTGGAAAGTGCGCGGCGGGTGCAGGTCTAAGAGGTTGGGGGCGCTGGAGCCACGCAGCAGCTCCAGCAGGTGCTCGTGTGCCAGGTCACCTTCGCCCAGGCGCGCCCAGAAGAGGGAGACCCAGGCGCGGCTCCAACCGGTCTGGCCGCTGCCGTGGGCTAGCCGGCGCTCCAGACTGACGCGCGCGGCACGGGCCAGCTCCGGAGTGGCGCGCGGCGTGATCTGCGCCGCGGGGTGCAGGGCGAAGAGGTGCGAGATGTGGCGGTGACCGGGCTCGGGCTCGTCGTAGTCTTCCAGCCACTCCTGCAGCTGGCCGTGCCTGCCGATGCGGTCTTGCGGCAGCCGCGCGAGCGCTGCCCGGAGCTCGGCGCGCAGCGAAGGGTCCACGTCCAGCAGGGTGGCAGCTTCGACGCAGCGCGAGAACAGCTCACGCACGATCTGCGAGTCCATGGCCGGCCCCATGCAGAGGTGGCCGACAGCGTCATCGGGTAGGGCGTAGCGGTTCTCGGGGGAGATGGACGGCCCGGTGACCAGCAGGCCGGGATAGCGCGGATCTTCGGCGAGGTAGTCGAGGAAGAATTGGCTGACTTCCTTCAACACGGGGTAAGCGCGCTGCGCGAGGAAGGTGTGATCCAGGCTGAAAGCGTAGTGCTCCCAGAGGTGGAGGGAGAGCCAGGCGGCGCCGGTGGGCCACAAGCCGTAGCGCGCACCGTCAACGGGCGTGGTGTGGCGCCACACGTCGGCGTTGTGGTGGGTGACGAAGCCGCGGCAGCCGTAGTGGACCTGGGCGGTGCGGCGACCGGATTCGCGCAGTGAGTCAACCAGGTCGAGTAACGCAAGGTGGCACTCCGCCAGGTTGGTCACCTCGGCGGGCCAGTAGTTCATCTGGGTGTTGACATTGATGGTCCACTTGCTCTCCCAGCGTGGAGCAAGGCTGTCGTTCCAGATGCCCTGCAGGGTCGCGGGCAGGCAGCCCGGACGGCTGCTGGCCATCAGCAGATAGCGGCCGTATTGGAAGTAGAGCTCCACCAGGCCGGGATCGTGCGCGCCTGCCTGGATGCGCCACAGGCGCTGGTCGGTCGGGAGTGCCGCTGTACTCGCGTCTGTCGCTGGAAGCTCTAGCTGCACACGCCGGAACAGTGCCTGGTGGTCGGCGATGTGTGCGGCGCGGAGCTGCTCATACGGCGCGGTCGCGGCCTCGATGGTTCGCGCACAGAGCCCGTCCGGGTCGCTTCCCGTCAGGTCGGTCGCGGCGACGAGCACCAGCGTTGCTTCGTCTGCGCCGGTGACGAACAGGCGGTCGCCGGTGACGGACACCTGGCCTCCGCGCGTGGAGGCGCGCATCACAACTCGAAGTGAGACACCGTGCCCTTCGTCACAGCGGCCGCGCAGGACAAGCTGGTCGGGCGAGGTGGCGTGACAGGTCGCGTCCGCCTCGCGGGTGAGCGTGGCGGTGAAGGCAAGGCGCCCCGGTTGATCACACGAGAGGTGGACGACGATTGCCTGATGGGGAACGCTGCAGAAGACCTCGCGCGAGTGGAGCACGCCGTCCCGGCGGTAGGTGGTGCGCGCGATGCCGGCATCGAGGTCCAGCTCGCGGCGGTATTCAATGACGGCGTCATCGGCGCCGCCGAGGTCAAGCCAGAGGTCGCCGAGCACCTGGTAGGGCGGCATGCGGAGTGGACGGCTCATGAGGCTGGCTTCGGCCAGCGCGAGCGCTTCCGCGGGCCTGTCCTGAAAGAGGAGGCGGCGCACCTCCGGCAGTGCGCTAAGTGCTTCGGGGTTGGTGGAGTCCCAGCCGCTCCCGGACCACACCGACTCCTCGTTCAGCTGGATGCGCTCACGCGCGACGCCGCCAAAGACCATGCCGCCCAGGCGGCCATTCCCGACCGGCAGCGCCTCCAGCCACTCCTCGGCCGGCCGGTCGTACCACAGCAGCATGGCGGAGTGTAGCCCCGTAGCCTTGCCCGTTCTTCCGCCCCGGCAGCCACCAGATGGCGCGTCCAGCGTGGCGTGGCGTATAACGCAGAGGGGGCGCGAGATCCTGCGGCACCGCGTTAGGGCGTGCGGCGGGGACGGTGCAGCGCCTGCACGCATGCAGCAGCGCACTAGAGCCACCAGAGCGCTAGTGAGCAAGGGATGGACAGGCAGATCATGAAGATGACACCAATCACACGCAGGAGGTCTCGCCGTTCGGCCACACGCGTTGTGGCAGCGTCTCCGCTGTTGCTGGCAGCGTGCGGGGCAGCCGGCGAGGGCACGGGCGGCGGCCAGGCGCAATCGGCCGCGCCGGTGCGCCTGCAATTCTGGACCAACGCCGATGCTTCCATGGCGTATGCCAAAGAGTTCTCGCAGCAGAACCCGGCGGTGCAGGTCGACGCCACGACTATTGGTGACTACGACATCCTGGCCGAGAAAGCGCTGGCCGCGACCGCTGGGGGCACACCGCCCAACGTCTCCATCCTCGGTCAGCGCCACGGCATCACGCAACTGGCGGACGGCAACGCGCTGGCAGAGCTGGAGCCGCTGCTCACGCGCCAGGAGCGCGCCGACTTTTACCCTCAGTACCTGGAGAAGTTCACGTACAAGGGCAAGCTGCGCGCGCTGCCGTTCCAGTCCAGCTTGCCGGTGCTGTTCTGGAACAAGGAGCACTTCAAAGCGAACGGCATGGACCCGGAGAAGCCGCCCGCCACCTGGGATGCGCACCTGGACGCCGGGCTCAAGCTGACCAAGCGAGATGCGTCCGGCGCCGCGACGCAGTGGGGGCACGTGATGAATAGCGGCGCGTGGTACTTCTACACGTTGGTCTGGCAGAACGGCGGCGAGGTGGTAGACAAGAACGGCCAGCCGGAGTTCCAGAAGCACGCGGGAATCGAAGTGGCGCAGCTGTGGCAGGGCTGGGTCCACAAGCAGCGCATGACCCCGGGCGGCCGGCGCAACCAGGCGCAGGCGGACTTCCGCACCGGTAAGGCGGCGATGCTGCAGAACTCGCAGGTGGAGCTGCCTCGCCTGCGCAAGGAAAGCCCGGTCGACTTCGGAATGGCGCCACTACCGCGCCACAAGGCCCAGGCAGTCAGCATCGGCGGCAACGCCATCGGCATGCTCAAGGCAGTGGGCAACGACCGCGCCGCCGCAGAGAAGGGCTCCTGGCAGTTCGTCAACTGGATGACCGGCTCCGACCTGGGGCCGCGCATCGTAGAGGAGACGGGTTACCTGCCGCTGCGCAAGAGCACGGTCAATTCTGAGAAGCTCAAGGCGTACTTCAAGGTCACACCGTACGCGTCTCTGCCGGTGGACCTGCTGCAGCACCTGCGCCCGCACCCGATCCAGCGCGCGGACGAGCTGATGTGGACCGAGATGGGGAAGATCCTCACGACGCTGGAGAACGATGCCTCGGCCGACCCCCGTCCGCAGCTGGACGCGCTGGCGGCCGAGATCCGGCGGCTGCTGAGTCGCTGAGCGATGGACTCTCCTGGAAACGCGCCCGGCATCGCGCTGCTGTCGTTCGCACACTCGCACCAGAACGGGTGGGCGCAACTCTTCAAGGCCGATGGCCGCGTGCGCCTGGCATGCGCCTGGGACGAGGACGCAGCGCGCGGCCGGGCGGCGGCGGAGCGGCTGGGTATCGCGTTCGTGGAGCGGCTGGAGGACGCGCTGGGCCGGGCGGACGTGCAGGCGGTGACGGTGTGCTCGACCAATGACGCGCACGCCGACCTGGCGGTGGCCGCCGCACAGGCCGGCAAGCACATCATGATGCAGAAGCCGATGGCGACAAGTGCCGCGGACTGCGATCGGATTGTGGCGGCGGTGGAGGCGGCGGGAGTGCTCTACTACCAGTCACACAACTTGCGCTTCGACCCGGTGCACGAGGAGATCAAGCGGCGTGTGGACGCGGGCGAGATTGGGAAGATCGCTATCGCGCGGCGGCGCCACTCCCACGCGTTCTCGCTGCTTCAGCCGAGCATCCTGGAATGGATGAGCGACCCGGTGAAGGGGGGAGGCGGCGCGTTCATGGACGAGGGGGCGCACGTGGCGCTGTGGTTCCTGTGGATGTTCGGCGTACCACGCTCGGTGATGGGTATGGCCACCACGTCGCTGAGCGAGCAGCGACCGGGTGTGGAGGACAACGGCGTGTTCCTTTATAGGTATGCCGACGGCATGATCGGCGTGCACCAGTCGAGCTGGACCGAGCTGGCGTCCACCAGCACGATCGAGCTGCTGGGCGACAACGGCACGATTGTGGCGAGTGGGACGGACATCTCCACGTCGCGCAGCTGGACCGAAGGGGAGGCGCCGCTGCGGGTGTGGCGCCACAACCCTCAGGGTCCGGCGGGTGGCGGACCGCCGGGGGCGCCGCGACCGCCGGGGCAGGCGCCGACGGGGGAGTGGGTGACGCCTGACGTGAAGCTGGCGCCCAACCGGTTGACTGGCACGGCGCAGGCATTCGTGGACCTGCTGGTGAACGGCGGTCCGTCCCCGGCCGACGCGCACACTGCGCGCACCGCGGTTGAGATGGTGCTGGCGGGCTACCAGTCATCCAAGGAGGGGCGAGAGATCGCGCTTCCTCTCACACGATGAGCTCATTACCCACTGCGGGCGCGCAGCGTCCGAATTTCCTAGTCATCTTGACCGACCAGCAGCGCGGCGATGGCCTGGGCTGCGCCTGGCCCGAGTGGCGGGCGGCGCAGGGAGAGACGACGCCGTTGCAGACGCCGAACCTGGATCGGCTGGCGCAGGGCGGCGTGAAGCTGAGCCGCGCCTACGTGAACTGCCCGCTGTGCATGCCGGGGCGGTCGTCGCTCATCACCGGCCTGACGCCGCGCGCCCACATGGTGCGCACCAACGGCATCAACCTTGACCGTGGCCTGCCGACGATCACCCAGGCGCTGACGGATGCCGGCTACCGCACGCACAGCGTGGGCAAGACGCACTTCCGGATCACGGGGGTGCCCAAGGGTGTAGACCCACAGACGCTGGACCCGCTGGAATGGCCGGAGAGCGCCTGGATGTGGGCGCAGGGGAAGCTCACCAAGTTTCCGGAGCCGTACTACGGCATCCAGACGCTGGACTGGACGGGCGGCCACGGCAACGTGGGCGGCGACTATCGCACCTGGCTGCGCAGCGTGGAGCCGGCAGCCGCCGGGCTGCTGGCGCGCGAGGCAGGGGAGGCGCCGGCCAGCGGCGCCGAGCAATCCTGGAAGATGGCGATCCCGCCGGAGCTGCACTACAACACTTGGGTGGCGGACCGGACGATTTCGTTCCTGGAGGGAGTGGCTGGCGGAGCGCCTGCCGCGCGCTTGTCGGGGAATGACCCAGAGGGTGGCCCAGACGGAGATGGGCGGCAGCCTTTCCTGTGCTTCGCGTCGTTCCCGGACCCCCATCATCCGTTCGCCACGCCCGATCCGTGGTACTCGATGTACGACCGTGGGAGCGTGCCTGCGCCAGTGCGGCGCGAGGGGGAGCTGGCGGAGCTGGCGCCGTTCTTCCGAGAGGTGCACGAGCGCGGCGTCCAGCTGGCCGGGCGCGGCCGGGCAACGCGGATGCCCGATGAGCAAGTGCGAGAGATCACGGCGATCACGTACGGGATGATCTCGTTCGTGGACCAGCAGGTGGGGCGCATCCTGGATACGCTAGAGCGCCTGGGACTGGCCGACGACACCGTGGTGGTCTTCACCGCGGATCACGGCGACCTGCTGGGTGACCACTGGCTGATGAACAAGGGGCCGTTCCACTTCGACGGCCTGCTGCGCGTGCCCGGCATCTGGCGCTATCCGCGAGCATTCCAGCCGGGTGTTACGTCGAGCGCACTGACGTCACACCTAGACTTTGCACCGACGGTGCTGGATCTGGCTGGGGTTCCGCAGCAGGCGCTGGAAGCGAGTGCGCTATGGGCGGCGCCGGGAGAACCGGAAGCGCCCGACCAGCTGCGCCCGCTGCCCGGGCGGTCGCTCGTGCCGCTGCTTTCGGGCGAAGTGGACCGGGTGCAGGACGCGGTGCTGGTGGAGAATGACGAGGACTATCTGGGCCTGCGCCTGCGCACGCTGGTAACCGAGATGCACCAGCTGACGGTGTATATCGGGGAGGACCGCGAGCAGCCGTTCGGCGAACTGTTTGACCTGAGTGCCGACCCGGCCCAGCTACACAACCTGTGGGGTTCGCTCGCGTACCGGCAGATCAAGCTGGAGCTAAAGGAGCGCCTGCTGGGTGAGCTGGTGCGGACCGACAACCGTCTGCCGCGCCGCCTGAGCCACGCATAGACGGGTGCGGGCGCGGCGGATGCCCGCCATTGGGTAGCCTCACGGCATGGCGACAATAACTATGCCTCGGCCGGCTGCGACAACCGGAACGGCGAGCGGTGAGGAGGTGGGATGAAGCTGCTGCTGGAGGAGATGACCCGCGACGAGGCACGCGCTGCCTTTGACGCCGGGGCAACAGTGGTGCTGCCAACCGCTTCGATCGAGCAGCACGGGCCGCACTTGCCGCTGGTGGTGGACACGCTGGCGGCAACACACATCGCGCGAGAAGCGGCGGCGCGGGCGGCGGCGCAGGTGCCAGTGGTGGTGGCGCCGGCAGTGCAGTACGGTGTCTCCCACCACCATTTGCCGTTTGCAGGCACCATGTCACTGACCAGCACGCTCTACGTGCAGGTGGTGTGCGAGCTGTTGCGCTGCCTGCACCGGCACGGCGCGCGGCGCGTGCTGCTGCTCAACGGCCACGGCGGCAACGAGCACCCCAACGGCACCGTGGCGCAGACGCTGGTGCACGAGGAGGGGCTGGACATGGTGATCGCCCACGCTTCGTATTGGATCATTGCATCGGAAGCGCTGGTGGCCGCGGGGGCGCATGACGTGGCGCCGCGCTTCCCCGGCCACGCGGGCGGATTCGAGACATCGGTGACGCTGGCGCTGCGACCGGACTTAGTCAAGCTCGACGCGCGTCGCGCGCCTCTGTCGGCGCTGAACCCCACGGCGCACGCCGTCGAGCCGCGCGCGTTCGCCCGCGCCGGAGGCACCTCAGACGACGCGTCGGGCGCTGACGCGAAGATTGGAAGGCGCCTGGTGGAGGCTGCCGTAGGCGCCGTGGCGGACTACCTGGTGACGTTCCACGGCGCCGCCGGGCCGGCGCGCACTGTAGCAGCCTGAAAGAAGGAGAACGCAACATGCCAATCCGCACAGCGGTGATCGGCGCGGGGAACATTGGGAAGACACACGGGCGGGTCTACAAGGCCAACCCGCTGGCCGAGCTGGTGGCGATCTGCGACATGGACCGCACACGAGCCGATGCCGCGGCGCAGGAGCTGGGGGTCACGGCGTACTACGACGTCCAGGAGCTGCTGCGCGCGGGGGAGATCGACATGGTGTCGGTTGCCACGGCGGGCGTGGAGAACGGGTCGCACCACTACGAGCCGGCGATGCAGGTGCTGGCGGCGGGCAAGCACCTGCTGGTGGAGAAGCCCATTTCCAACAACCTGGCGCAGGCCAAGGAGATGGTGGCGGAGGCCAAGAGGCGCGGCGTGTGCATGGCGGTGGACCTGAACCACCGCTTCACGCCGGCCACGCAGCTGGCCAAGCAAAAGATCACCTCCGGCGAGTTGGGCGAAGTGCTGTTCGTCAACATGAACCTGTGGATCCGCAACCCCAAGGATGAGCCGCCCTACTTCCATCTGCGCGCGCTGCACTCGCACTCAGTGGACGTGATGCGCCACATGGCGGGTGACGTGGCGAAAGTGCAGGCGTTCTTCAGCAAGGGGCCGGGGCGCAACTCGTGGAGCAACGCTTCCATCAATATGCAGTTCACCTCCGGCGCGTTGGGGCACCTCACGGGCTCGTATGACATGCACGGGCCGGACCGGCACAGCATCGAGCGCACAGAGGTGGGCGGCACCAAGGGGCGCGTGGTGATCGACAACTCGACGGTGGACTTCTCCTGGTTCCCACACAACAGCAAGGAGTCGACGCACGTGCACAACGCGGGCGGCATGATCTCGTTCAACGAGACGTTTGGCACGCGGCTGGGCCGCTGGCTAGAGCAGCTGTCCGAGGGTGTGGCGCCGGAGCAGATCGAAGGCTCCGGCGAAGAAGGGCTCAAGGCGCTGGCGGTGCAGGAGGCAGCGATCCGGTCGCACGAGACAGGACAGGTAATCGACGTGGCGGAGCTGCTGGCTTAACAACCGCAGCGGCGGCTCGCAGTATCGAGCGGGGGACAAGCTCCCGCGCTACGTTTCCCAGCAGGAGTATCAACACAAATGGCGGCTTTTCGACTTGGGTGCAACACGGTCCTCTTCAGCATGGTGTCGCTTGAAGAGGCGCTCCAACACCTGGCGTGGGCGGGCTACGACGGCGCCGAGCTGGCGTACATCACCAGCATGGTGGAGCACGTCCAGCCGGGCAAGGAGCAGGCGTACTATGACGGAGTCCGGCAGCAGGCGCGGGACCTGGGGCTTGACCTGTATGCGATGGAGGTGACGCCCAACCAGCCCGAACGGGTGGAGGCGGCGTGCCAGATGGCGGCGGCGCTGGGCATTCCGGTGGTGGCGATCGGCTCCGGCGGCAAGACGGGGGACGAGGAGTCGTTCCGGCAAGCTGTGGCGTTGGGGCGGCAACTAGCGGAGGTCGCCGGCCGGCACGGCATCAAGCTGGCGCTCAAGCCCCACGTAGGCGCCGCGGTCTACAACACCGAGACGGCACTGCAGGCGTGGCGCGAGATCGGCTCGCCACACCTGGGATTGAACTTCGATCCCAGCCACTTGGTGCGGGCCGGCGAGGACGTGGCAGAGGCGGCGCGGCAGTTCACTGCCGCAGGCGCAGTGGTGCACTCGCACTTCCGCGACTGCCTGACCAGCGAGATCGGCGGCCCGCCCGGTCCGCCGGATGAGCAGGTGCCCGGCCGCGGACGGGTGGACATCCCGGCAGTGCTGCGTGCGCTCAAGGAGGGTGGCTACACGGGTGTGCTCGACCTGGAAGTGATTGGGGCCAAGAACTACCCCGTCTCGCGATCAATGGGCATCGCAGCCGAGGCGCGGGGGTATCTCAACCGGTGCGTGCAGGAGGTAGGATAGCCTAGAGCTGCTCGGGCTACTTCCGGCGGGCCGCACCGCTGGCAGTAGCGAGCGGGAGACGCGCAGCCGGTGCACCTTCCTGGACGCGGCCGGGAACGGAGACGCCGAGCACGTCGGCGGCACGGAGAGCCAGGAAGAGGGTCAGCTGCGTCTCGGGGTCGCGCACGTCCACGTTGAGCGCCTCGGCGATGCGGTCGAGCCGGTAGAGCACGGTGTTGCGGTGGGCATGCAGCCGCTGCGCCGTCTCCTGAGGGCTGCCGCCGCACAGCAGGTACGTCTCCAGCGTGCGGAGCAGCTCGCCGCCGCTCTTCTCGTCCAGCGCGCGGAGCGGACCTAACGTGTCCTCGTGGAAGGACAGCACCTCTTCAGGGGCGGCGGCCGCCAGCACACGGTAGGCGCCCAGCGCGCCGAAGTAGGCGGCGCGGTGCTGCCCACCCAGGCGTCGGGCCACTCCCAGCGCCTGGAGCGCTTGACCATAGGCGCGCGGCACGTCGCTCGCGGCCGGCGCAATCCGCCCTATTCCAGCGAAGATGGCGCTGCCACCGTGGCGGACCGACAGCACCGCGTGGATGTCGCGTGCGGCGGTGTCCAGCGTGGTGGGGTCCGCGCCCCTCACAATAACCGCCAGGCGGCGCTCACCCACGGCCGTCCACAGTGGACCAAGCACAACGCCGGCACTTGAGGGGCCAGCCGCTATCAGCAGGCGCGCGATGCGGCGCAGCTCGTCCTCGCCAGGCGCCGGCTCGGCTTCCACGACGAGGACGGCGAAGGGAGGCGCCAGGGGAATGCCCAGGGCTGTGGCGCGCGTCTCCAGGTCGCCCGCCGACATGCTGCGGCCACCTAGCCAGTCGTGCAGCAGTCCGGCCACCGCGCCGCCCTGTGTCTCTGACACGGTGCGGGCGCGCAGTGCCTCGATAGAGGCTGCCAGCGCGGCCGCAGTGAGCGCCATCTGCGCCTCATTCAGATCACCCTGCGAGTGCGACGCGTTCTGGCGCGACCGTGCGCCGGACGCGTGGCGCACGTGCGCCACAAGGGAGAGGAAGCCCGCCATGCGCCCGGCGCCGGCGACCGCAATCACCAGCCGCCGCCAGGGGGACGACTCGCCCGCAGCATCGGCCCGCAATGCGAGCGTCGCAACGTCGTGAGGGCCATCCGCCTGCTGCGAAGGCGCCCAGCGCAGCAGCGGCAGTCGCCCGGCACGCAGCACGCCGGGGAAGTCTCCCCCTAGCGGCACCAGTGCGGCGGGAAACCCAGAGGGTGGGA
Organism: uncultured Chloroflexota bacterium; assembly: GCA_902805635.1. Lineage (GTDB taxonomy): Bacteria > Chloroflexota > UBA11872 > UBA12225 > UBA12225 > CADCTC01. Next base: position 10,754 of record CADCTC010000262.1, on the reverse strand, counting down.
GCGCCCATAGAGGTGTGATGGCGTCACCGGCGGCCTCCCAGGCGGCGGGCAGGCCGGTCACCGCCGCCAGCCGATCCACGATGGCCTGGAGACCCTGCCCTGCCAAAGCTAGCTGCGAGAACTCGCGCTGCAGCTCCTGCCCGCGCTTCAAGAGGTACTCTCGGTGGCTAGCAAGCTGGCGGTGCAGCGCCAGGTCAAGCGCCTCCGCGCTGTGCCCCGCAGGCACCGCGAAGACAGGCAGCGTGCAGGCGCCGGCGGCGCGCGCGGCGTCTTCCAGCACCGAGTCGCCTGGTGAGGAGTCGAGCAGGACGATTGCCGCCACGCCGGCTTCGTCAAGCTGCGTCACCAGACGATCTAGCTTGGCATGTGGATCGACGGTGCGCAGCAGACTCAACGAGACGAAGGCCACCTCGCCGCCGTGCAATGCTGGAAAGGCGGGCGTGCGCGCGCGAAACGTAGCGGTGCCGGTGACCTGGCGGCCGAGGCCGGCACTCCCACCGACCAGTGAGGTATCTGGTGGGAGCACCGCGCCACGAAGAGCGTCAACTGAGATGGCTACCATGAAGTGCCTCGTGCATAACGCACAATGGAGCGAGCGTATTCAGAAGCGTAGAGGACTCCCGCACCAGGCGTGCAGGGACGGATTAACCGGAACTCCGCGGCGGGTCTTGTGCAAGCTGCCCAACTCCCGGTCCAGTCCCCTGGAGCACGTCCCGCGCGCGTAGGGCGACGTGCAGGGCCAGGCGCTGCTCAGGGTCTCGGATATCCGCGCCGACGAGCTCCTGGATGCGCTGCACGCGGTAGAGGACGGTGTTGCGGTGCGTGCGCAGCACGCGTGCCGTCTGAGAAGTCTCGCCACACGCGGCGAAGACTTCCAGCGTGCGCACCAGGGCGCTGCCGGTGTCGGCGTCGTGCTGCTCGAGCGCATCGAGCGCTTCGACGCAGAAGCGTTCTAGCTCATCGTGGCTCACGCCAGCCAATAAGCGGCGCAGCCCGACGGCGCTGCCGGGCTGGGCATGTGTGGAGTCTTCCGTCACTGCGACTCTCCACGGCGGTTGTAGCTGCGTGGAACGGGCGCGAGTAGGTACGTACAGTCCAAGCTGCGAGCCCATTGGATGTGCAGGTTGCACAACTACACTGGGCGGGAGTCGTCGACGCGCCAGGCGCCGGATTACCTTGTGGTCTCGGACGCGGCAGCTGCACGCCAGACACGCACCGTGCCGGCGGCGGGGTCTACCTCCAAGCGGTCGCCGGTGCGGATGGTCTCGATGGGGTCGGGAGACAGGCGGTGCAGCATGGGCAGGCCGGCGAGCACGGCCCCTTGCACCATCACCGGGTTGGTGGTGCGGAAGAGGATGGCCAGCGGCGCCACGTCGCGGGTGGCCATGTCCAGCAGCATCCAGGAGGTGGCGATGCCGCCCTTGGCGGTGTCGCAGACCAGCACCTTGCCCACCAGGCTCTCCCCAAACAGGTCGTGCGCCTCACGTGAGAACACGCCGCGCTCGCGGTCCAGGTCATAGCGCGCGGAGAAGCCGTGGCGTGAGACGATCGCCTCGCCCACCACGCGCGGTCCCACCCCGGGCGTGGTGCGCAGCTCGGCGTCCGGCGGCCGGTCAGGCGTCACCGCGTCACCTCCCCCGAATCCACCGAGTCCGCGAATGCGCCACGTACCGCCGCCGCGACGCACTCCTCGGAGGAGCGGAAGACCGGGTTGTAGCCGTAACCCGCGACGATGTTGGCAAGCTTGGCCGAATCGGTCAACAGGGTGCGGAAGCCGTGTCGCTCGGCGAGCTCGCGCGCGGTCATGATGTAGTAGCAGACCCCCGTCAGCACCGTCGCGCCCGCATCTTCCACCACGCGGGTGTAGCCCAGCTGGTCCGCTAGCGCCTTCACGGCATCAGACGTAGTCAGGAAGACCCGCGTGCGCGCATGGACGCGCTTGCCGGCGAAGAGGCGAGCGAGATCACGGAATTCGTGGAGCGAGAGCTGCGGTGTGCCAAACACCACCACGTCCACTGCGTCCTGCTCCGGCTGAAAGGTGGCGTAGGTGCGCTCCAGCGTGCCGGGCGCCACCTCCAGGTCGCGCCGCGGCGACCGCCCGCCAAACGCCTCCCCAAGCGTGCGCGCTTCGGGCGTCAAGCCCACCACGTGGTACATAGCCAGCGAGCCGTAGCTGGCGAGCGCGGCGCCAAACTGCTTGAGGTGATCCGCGTGTGGCTGTGGGCCCTCCGGGTGCGCTGGATTGTCGAAGACGAAGACCGGCACCTGCCAGTAGTCGTTCACCAGGCGGCCGGCGTGGCAGCCGAGAGCGCCCCAGTCGCTGCCGCTGCGCGGTGCCTCGCGGACACGCACTAGGGTGGTGCCGAGGCGCTGCTCCGGCAGATGGTAGCCGTAGCGCGGCACGCGCCCGGTGATGGCGGCATGCAGCGCGGCCGGGCCGGCCTCGAAGTTCGAGCGCGCGCCGGCAAACGAGTTGGCCCAGATGACGGTGCCGGTGTCGCCCCAGGCCACGTGCTCGCCGAAGCGTGCCTGACTGACGATCTGGTAGTTCACGCAGGTGTTCAACGGCAGCGCACCCAGTCGCTCCATCGCCGCCAGGATGCGCTGCTCGAGCTGGATGTAGTGGGGCTCCTGGCCTAGCTGCTCAGCATGCGCGAAGTCCACGCTGCGCGGATTCAGGGTGGTGGTGACACGCGCCGTGGCTCCCACGGCGACCATCTCTTCCAGGGAGCGTACGCCTGCCTCGCGCATCGCCTCGGCATCGGCGGCCAGATGGACCGATGCAACCGGCACGAAGTCCTCGGCGCCAAAGAAGCGGCCTACCGCTAGCTGCTGCTCCAGCGCGCGGCGCGGCGCTTCTCCGAGCCGCCCGGTGAGCATCGCCTCCTCTTCCGCCGTCAGCCGCATCCGCGCCTCCGCTCCATCAGGCCGGGATGGTAACGCGACTCTCGTCGAAGGGCTGCGCATCGAGTAGCATCTGAACGGAACGTGGACACAGGCGTGGACACTCAGAAGCCGAACGTCCTGGTCATCCTGACGGACCAGCACCGCTGGGACTGCCTGGGCGCAGCCGGGAACCCGGACCTGCGCACGCCGCACCTGGACGCCCTGGCCAGTGACGCTGTGCGGTTCGCCAACGCTTTCTGCCCGCTACCGGTCTGCACGCCCAGCCGCTATTCCATACTTAGTGGGCTGTACGTGCACCAGCACGGCGGCTGGACCAACCGCTGCACGCTCAACCCGGCGCTGCCCAGCTTCCCGCGCCAGCTGCAGCGGGCAGGCTACCGCACCCGCGCCGTAGGCAAGATGCACTTCACGCCTACCTACCTGGACGCAGGGTTTGACGCGCTGGAGCTGGCGGAGCAGGACGGCGATGGCCGCCTAGACGACGACTACCACCGGGCACTGCGCGAGAATGGCCTGGCGGACGCGGTAGACGTGATGGACCAGCGGCGCGAGTACCGCGAGCGCGCCCCCAAACAGTATTGGGAGACATTCGGCGCGCTGCGCTCGGACCTGCCGGAGGCATGGCACTCCACCACCTGGATTGGCGACCGCGCGGTGAACGCAATCGAGTCCTGGGCTCCAGGGGGCGGTGGGGAGGCAGGGACACGTACAGAGCAGGGCACTGCCCAGCCGCAAGCGCTTGTGGCGAGCTTCATCAAGCCCCACCACCCGTTCGACCCGCCCGCGCCATGGGACTCACTGTACGACCCGCAGGCGCTCACCCTCCTGCCGGGCTGGAGTGAGGCGCTCTCCGAGCGCGACGGCGGCTTCAACCGCGGCTACTTCCCCAACGACGAGCTGACCGAGCCGATCCTACGCCGAGCGATGGCGTACTACTACGCCACCATCAGCCAGGTGGACCACCAGGTGGGGCGCATGGTGGAGACGCTCAAGCGAAAGGGCCTGTACGACAACACGTTGATCGTGTTCACGTCCGACCACGGCGAGTACCTGGGGTTCCACCACATGCTGCTCAAGAGCGGCCACATGTACGACCCACTGGTGCGCGTGCCGCTGCTGGTGAAGTGGCCGTCCGGAGCCACAGCTCGGCGTGGAGCGACGAGCGATGCGCTGGTAAGCCACCCGGATCTGGCGCCCACCATCCTGCAGACGGCGGGGCTGGAGTCGTCGCCCGCGATGGCAGGGGCAGACCTCGCGGATCCGGACGGAACCGTAGCGCGGCGAGAGTTCATCTTCGCGGAGAGCCGGCAGGGCGCCCACTACATGGCGCGCTCGCGCAGCCACAAGCTGCTCCTCAGCCGGGACCCGCACCAATCGCTCTTCTTCAACCTGGACGACGATCCGTACGAACAGACCGACCTGCTGCATGATCCATCCGTAGCCGGCCTGGTCCGCACCCACCGCGACGCGCTAGCTGAGTGGCTGCTCTTCCAGACGCCGACATCGGTCTTCCTGGATGCGCAGGCGCCCCTGGTGCAGCAGCCAAACGTCCAGCCGCCCGACGCCGTCCACCGGCGGGAGATGCTGGCCTGGTACGACCAGGCGGTCGCAACGTATCTGGGCGCGGCCGGCACCGAGTAGCGCCGCCTGTCACTGGTTGGAAACGTACGAGCCGGCAGCTGTTGGGGGCAGCTACCGGCTCGGTTTCCAGCTATTCAGTTGTATGTGCGCGGTTTGGGGAGTGAGATGGGAGTTGTACTTGGGGTACGTCAACTATCATGCGACCGCTGGGTAAAGAGCCGGTCAACGTCCCGCCCACGCTCGGTGCAGATTCGATGCCACGGCTACTCAGCTGAATTCACCTTCCGTGCGTGAGGTGCGACGTCATGAAGCGGAGCGCCCTCACCGGCCGCTTGCAAGCGGTGGCGAATGCTGGGATGGCTGTAGAGCAGCCACTCCACCCAGGCCGGCGGGTCCACCTCGGCCAGGTTCTGATCGGCTAGCTTGCGCAGCGCTCCCCGCCACGCCGCCGGGTTGCCGGTGACGCGCAGGGCGAACCGGTCAGCGGCTGCCTCGCGCCGGCGCGAGACGCCGTTGGTCAGCGGCAGCAGGAGCGTGAAGAGCGCCCCGCCGACAAGCAAGAGCAGTGGCAGCGCGGCCACGTCGTCGATGCGCCCAATCCCCAGCGGCCCCAGTGCGGCACGCGCCGCCAGATCGGCAAGCCAGCAGGCGGCGAAGGTGAGTGCGGCGTCCAGTGCGATGGCGCGCCAAATGTCGTTGTGTACGTGGTGGCCCAGCTCGTGCGCGAGCACTGCCTCGATCTCGGCCGGCTCAAAGCGCTGCCACAGCGTATCGCCCAGCACGATGCGTCGCGTATTGCCCAGGCCCATCAGCGCTGCATTCGCGGTGCGCGTGCGCCGGCTCATGTCCATCACGTACACGCCGCGCACCTGGGTGCCGGTCTGCTGTGCCAGCTCGACCAACCGCCGGCGCAGCGACCCGTCCTCCAGCGGGCGCAGCTTAAAGAAAAGCGGCACGATCAGCACGGGAGCCAGGTTGGCCAGCAGCACGGTGAAGAGCGTGAGCAGCACCGCCGCCCACAGCCACCACCCCGGCACATGGCGCAGCAGCGCGTAGACGGGCAGCGCCACCAGCACTGCTTCCACCAGGCCCAGCAGCAGCCCCTTGGCGTAGTCCGCCGCCCAACCGGGCAGCGTCTGCACGGAGAGCTCGTAGCGGTGCGGCAGCACGAATCCGGAGTAGTAAGAGAGGGGAAAGAAGAGCACGCCCGCTCCCGTCACCAGCACCACGACGTATGCAGCCACCTGGCCGTAGTAGGTAGGCACCTGCCCAGCAAGGTCGCGTAGCGCGGCGGACGCGCCGCTCATTAGGAGCACAAGCAAGGCCACTACCGTGAGCGTCAGGTCCACCACGAGTACACGCCGTCTCAGGCGCGCGTACTCCCGTGCGTTGGCGCGGCGCTGTGGGTCAGGGATTGGTGTTTGGTGTTCGGTGGCCATCGCTATCAGAGGCGGTGTGATGATAGGCGGCGGTGGAGCTGACGGGTCCGTCGTTGCGGCACGCGCCTGCACATGCCGTACCGCCATACTGTCGTACGCCGTTAGCTCACCGCGGCTAGTCCGGGGGGTACCAGTGGGTTGGTCCACCGCAGTGGGCAGGCAAACGGGTGTACGCTTCCGCATCAGGTGTGATGTTTCCAGTGACCGTACAGCCGCCCCTGCCCTCCCCGTCATCCCGCCAATTGCCGACTCCTCCGCCCGGTAGAGGTCGTATGCGCCGGCCGGCGCGCGAGCTGCTGGCTGGTCTGGCATGCGCTGCGCTGCTGGCCGCGACGCCCGTGCTAGCGCAGGAGAATCTGCCGGCGGAGGCTCAGGGCCAGGGTGGGGTCATCACGGCCGCATGGCCTCAAGCCTCGGCAACCGTGCCGGCCAGCGTCGCGGCCTTTGGCGACGAGCTGAACATCATGGACCGGCTGGAGGTGCGCCTGGCGGGGATGCTGGCGGCGCCGGAGGGCAGCACCTATCGGGTGTGGCTGCGCAGCGACGAGAAGGACGTGGCGCAGCACGTGGGAGACCTACCCGCCACCGCCAACGAGTTCGGCGTGCAAGCGCTGACCTACCGCCAGCCCGGCGGTGAGACGCTTCTCCTGCAGTTCAGCGAGGTCCTGGTGACGCAGGAGCCTGCCGGCCCGCTGCCCTCAGGCGCGCGGCCGGGACCGGTTGTCTTGGCCGGCCAGATAGACCCCGGCGCATTGGTGCACACGCGGCGCCTGCTGGTGCGCTGGCCGGACTCGCGCTACGGCACTGCCTCGCTGCAGGGCCTGCGCCGCATGGCGCACGGCATACGCGGGCAGGCCGCCATCATGCGGGAGGCCGCCAACGGCGGCGACCTGGACGGCATGCGCCGCAAGGCGGAGCACGTCGCCAATATGATCGAGGGGCAGGGCGGCGGCTCCTTCGGCGACCACAACGGCGACGGCCGTGCTGAAGACCCCGGCGACGGCGTCGGTCTGCTGAACTACGCCGCCGGCGCGCTCTCCCAGACACAGTTCGCCTGGGCCACCGCGACCGGCCAGCAGGTAGCAGAGGAGGCGCTGGCGGTCCAGCCGCCGGTCCAGGTGGCGCTGGCGTGGGCCGGCTTCACGCGCGACCTTTCTCTAGAGCTGGCGCGCACAACCGACCCGGAGCGCGCAACCGACCTTGCGGGGCACGTGCTGCGCGCCACCTACCGCGTGGCCGCCGCCGTCGATCCCGCAGGGGACATCGAGCTGCAGTGGACCCTGGACCAGCTGGCCGAGGAGTTCGGCACCACCGTGACTCCGGCCTACGCGGAAGCGCAGGCGCTGGTCCACATGCCGCTGCTGCCGCCGGGAACGGCGAAGAACACAGCCGGCGCCAGCGGCTAACCAACCCGGTGGCCCACGCTGCCATACCGGCCACAACACTAATAGCCATTGAGACAATGCCTTCTCTGAACTCAGCGATGCTTCCTACACTCGTGCGATTTTGTGTTGTGCTGCTCGTCCTACTGCCGGCCCTGGCTGGGATTGCACCGACGCCGGCAGACCTGGCATACGCCCAGGGCTTCAGCGCCCAGGCCACCCTCACCGTACTCACCGAGCCGGTGGAGGTGCAGCGCACCACCGGCCAGCTGGAGCGGGCCACTAGCGGCCAGACGCTCACCACCGGCGATCGCGTCGTCACTGGACCCGCCGGCACCGCCAAGCTTACCTTCTTCCAGGGCACCGAGGTGGACGTCGCCGAGGGCTCCGAGATCATGGTCCAGCAGATGGAGCAGCGCCCCGGCGGCGCCTCCAACGTGAGCATTGGCCAGGCGGTCGGCAGCACCGTCTCTCGCATCGCGTCATTCATCAACCCCGCCTCCAGGTTCCAGGTGCAGACTCCTTCCGCTGTGGCTGTCGTCCGCGGCACCGTGCTCGGCACCACCGTCACCCAGGACAAGCTGCAGATCTTCACGTCCATCGAAGGCACCGTTGAAATCACTGCCGGCGGCCAGCGCCGGATCATTCAGCAGGGCCAGTCCACCATCGTGCTGCCCCCGCCACCCCAGCCTCCAGTGCCCTTTCAGCGCGGCGGCGATACCGGTGGTGGAACCGGAGGCACGGGCACTCTGCGGGACCGAGAGCCGGGACTGGTGGTGCCGAACGACCAACTGGCAAATGCGCTCGCCACAGCCGCCGCGCAGGCGACGACGCAGGGTATCGTCGTAAACACACCGGCCGCACTGTTGCCTGTCTTGGCCACCGGCACGGCACAGACGACTGTCCCGCCGACGGCAACTCCGGCGACGCCAACACCCACACCACAAACGCAGGCCACGACCACCGCTGCGGCGCAGGGTACCTCCCAAGCCCAGGCCACCACCGCCGCCGCTACCTCGCAGCAGTCGCCAGATGGTGGCGGAGGCGGCTCTTCGGATCAACCGACCGCCACTGCCACCGCCGCCGCGCCCGTAATCGCGACGGCTACCGCCACTGCCACTACGGCCGCACCTGTAACCGCGACGAATACCGCCACCGCAACAACAGCGGTCACCGTGGTGTCCACACATACTACGCCCACTGCATCGGCACTGTGCGGCACCGCGACGCCCGCACCCACGGCCACGCTGGCGGCTGGGCAGGCACGAATCGCAGGCGCGGTGACAGACCCCGCCGGCACGCCGATCGGCTGCACCTACGTTTCTGCACTGCCGGGCGACTCGGGAAGCACTGCAGGTGCGCTGGCCGACGGCAACGGGCAATTCAGCATCGGCGTGCAAGCAAGTACGAGTCCTTACGACCTGCTGGCGTCCAGGAGTGGCTACACCGAAAAGACTATCCCCGCTGTCACGGCGCCCACGCCGGGCCTGACGTACACGCGAAACGTGGTGCTGCATCCCAACGACGCGACCATTACCGGCAAGGTGAGCGACGGTGGTACGCCTGTCCCAGCGCCGGGTAAGAGTGTCAAACTCTTCGTCGACAGAGCAACGCCGACAGGCACGCCCGGAACAAGCTCAGTCTCGTATGGCGTAGCCCATACGAGCACGGGGGCCGACGGGTCCTACACCTTGGGCGCAGCGTCTCGCCAGTACACGAGTTTCTCGGTTGACGAGTTCAACCCAGGGTCCACTGGCAGCGTGTACCAGCAGCGCACCGATTCGATTGGGCCATACACCGTTGCAGTCGGAGCAACTACGCACGATTTCACCCTTCCTACCCTGTCCTTCAGCGGATCCTGCGCTAGCAGGGACGCTGACTGTTCGATGCAGGTGAATGGCACCGGTTGGTATCCGAGAGCATCGGTTTCGCTCTTCTTGGTACCGGTATCGTCTGGGCCCGGGGCGTTCTTCGGTAACGTAACGCCTGACTCCAACGGCATCATTTCGACCACCGTCACGACGTCGACATATGGACGGCCTACTGCCGGGACGTATTACGTGGAGGGCTACCAGGCGCCAATTAGCGGGCAGTACCGTACGTACCGCCGGGCACAAACCACGGCGACGTACACGGTAGCAGCGGCCAGCGCAACGGTGACGCCGACTGTCATGGCCACGGGCACGTCCACGCCAACGCTTACTGCCACCGCAACGGTCACCGCAACGGCGACGGCGACGGCGACCGTCACGCCGTCACCTACAGCCACCGCGACAAGCACGGCGACGGCGACGGCGACACCCACGGCCAGCTCGACGAGCACGGCGACGACTTCACCACCAGCAGCTTGCGTAAGCGCTTGTCCTTGATAGGCGGTTGCTAACTTCGTACGTGGGGCAACAACGCTCCGGGTAACAGGACGAACAAAAAGTCGCTCCGTTTCCCCTCAACGTTGCCCTAGCCCTTCAGCAGCCGGTGCGCTCTGGGCTCCCAGCCCAGCAGGCGCTTCGCCTTGGTGAGGTTGTGCGCCTCCTCGGTCTCGTCGCCGGCGATGAAGACGGCGTCGAAGCGGCCGTGGCCGATCTGCACCGCGTCCAGCGCACGCAGGTAGGCGTCGGCCAAGTCTTCTTCGTCCACGACGTAAATCTTGCTGCCGCCGCGGGCGCCGTAGACGCGGTCTTTGTGCGTTTCCTGGCGCTCCTTGAGGAAGTTCTCGCGCTCGCGCGGGCCAGTAATGCGCAGCGCGATCAGGTTCATGTCGAACCAGCGCGCAAAGTACTGGCAGACCAGCTCGCCAACGCCCTTGGTTAGGCCGTACACGCTAGGTGTATCGAGCGACGTGAGCTCCTCCTGGTCATAGAGCACGCCATCACGGAAGGGGGCGCGCTCGCGGTAGTGGGCGCTCATAGTGCTGGTGTAGACGCCACGGGTGACGCCCAGCTCCTGCGCGGTGTAGAGGAATAGGTGCAGCGCCTTGCAGTTGAGGTCGTAGTTCTCCAGAATGGTGGGCACGTCCTGCGTGGTGACCGAGCCGCCTTGCCCACGGCGCATAGCCAGCCAGACAAAGGCATCTACCCCTTGCAGCGCCCGGCGCACAGCCTCCGGGTCCAGCAGCGACCCCTCTACGTACTCCACGCTGCTCTCCGGTGGCGAGCCTGCCGCCGGGTTGTCGCCCAGTAGACGCGGCGGGCGCACGTCCAGCACGCGCAGCCGGTGGCGCTGCAGCAGATACGGCGTCACAAAGTTGCCTACCCGGCCAGATCCCCCCGCCAGCAAGACGTTCATTGCTTTGCTCCTCGTCCGGGCGCTACTGTACCGGGCGTACCATCCACCCCAGAGCACACGTCGCTCCTCTTGAGAGGGGGCGGCGCGGAAGGAGAGCCGGCCATGCAGTTGACCTACAAAGAGCAAATCCTGGCGCTGACCAAGGCATGGGAGGGCGAGC
>CADCTC010000261.1 GCA_902805635.1 uncultured Chloroflexota bacterium | reverse complement strand
GCCCCGAAAGGCCCAGCACCTTCGTGATCGCCGCCGTCAGCGTCGTCTTCCCGTGGTCCACGTGCCCGATCGTCCCCACGTTCACGTGCGGCTTCGTCCGCTCAAATCGCTGCTTCGCCATTAGTCTGCGCTCCTTACGACGCGGTGAGTAACAGAAGGTGTCCGGGCCTGGTGTGGGGAGAGCGGCCCGACGATCGCGGCGCGCCCCGCGGAACGGATCGCCACTCTCTGCCGGCGGACACGCAAGTGGGCGCGCAAGCGCCCGGCTGGAGCCCACATCCGGGATCGAACCGGAGACCTCAGTCTTACCAAGACTGTGCTCTACCTACTGAGCTATGTGGGCCTGTATGAAGCCGGATATGTGCCTGCCGCGCCCGTGTCGCGTCTCTCGTCGTCTCAAGCCGCCGCCTGCGCCCCGGCAAGGGCACATACCACGGTGTGAGTCAGCCCTGGCCAGGACCGCACCCGGAGCCGACGAAGGGACTTGAACCCATAACCGGCTGTTTACAAAACAGCTGCTCTACCAATTGAGCTACGTCGGCCTAGGACATACAAGTATACATAGCCCGCGCCGCCCTCCCGCAACCGTGAGCTACTGTTCTTCTGCCGTGTCTTCCACGTCCTCGTCACCGTGCTTTTCGTCAATCGCCCGGTCCCGCGACCGCCGCACCGCGTACAGCGCCAGTGACGTGGCGACAGAGACGTTGAGCGATTCCACCTTGCCCCGCAAGGGGATGCGCACCACGCCGTCGGCGCGCTCGCGCACCAATCGACTGACGCCCTTGCCCTCGGCCCCCGCGACGAGCACTACCGGACCGGTGTAGTCCAGTGCGTCGTACTCTTGCTCGCCGTCCATGTCCAGGGCATACACCCACGCCCCCGCCGCCTTAAGCGCGTCGAGCGCGCGATTGAGGTTGGTGACTTGCGCCACGGGCACATGGTCCACCGCGCCGGCCGAGGCACGCGCCACCAGGGCCGTCACCGGCGCAGCCCGGCGCTCAGGCACCACCACGCCATGCACCCCGGCGGCATCCGCTGTGCGCAGGATGGCGCCCAGGTTCTGCGGGTCTTCGACACCGTCGAGCATGAGCACGAACAGCGGCTCCTCGCGCTCGCCCGCCGCCTCCACCAGGTCCTCCAGCTCGACGTACCGGAACGGCTTGACTTCGGCCAACGCTCCTTGATGGAGTGCCTGCTGTGATCGCACCTCGATCGCTTCCGCCGGTAGCGTCTGGACCGGAACACCCGACTGCTCGGCCAGCCGCGCCAGCGCCGCCAGCCGCGGCCGGTCGCGCAGGTCTACCTGAAGGAACAGCCGCACCACCTTCCCCGCCCTAAGCGCCTCTTCGACCGCGTGGATTCCCGCTCTGACTTCCGCAGGCCGGGCGCCAAGGTCGGCGTCGGAGCGGCCTCCCGACCATGCGCTGCGCCGCGGGCCCCCTTGTGACCTTGTCCGCGGGCCGAAGCTACCGTCGCGCGTTAGTGCCGGACGCCCACCGCGCGCGGGCCCAACGGCACGCGCCGGCCCTCCCGGCCATGCAGGGCGATCGGGTCGCTGGGGAGACAGCTGGGACGGCCGGCGACGATCGCCGGTCGGATCGCGCCGATCTTGCGCGTCCCCACGCCGGTCGAATGCAGCACCTCGCCGCTCCTGCCCGCGGCGGTCGTCGGGCCGGCTAGGACCGGCAGGTCGCGCTTTGCGGGGCGCCACGCTGTGGGTTCTCCTGAGGTCGCGCGTCATTGGTCGGTCCGACTCGGATGTTCTTGGAGCCCGATGTTGAGGGACGCTCCTCCAGCGTAGCCAGGCGGGTCTCGAGCTCCACCACGCGCTCGTGGAGACCGCGGATCAGCTCCAGCTCCGGATCGGGGAGGTCCACCGTGCGTGGCGCCGGACCGTCCACACGTCGTTCGGCGCCGGTCTGCGGATCGCGCTCCACCACCACCCGGCCGGGTACCCCCACTACCGTCGTATGCGGTGGCACGTCCCGCACTACCACTGATCCAGCCCCCACGATCGCGCCGTGGCCGATGGTAATCGCGCCGAGGATCTTGGCGCCCACGGTGACCGTCACGTTGTCTTCCAGCGTTGGGTGGCGTTTCTTGCCGCGCAGGCTGCGCACGTCCCGCGTGTGCGAGATGCCCAGCGTCACTCCCTGGTAGAGCGTTACGTGATCGCCGATCTCGGCCGTCTCCCCGATGACGACCCCCATACCGTGATCGATGAAACACATCCGGCCGATCTTTGCACCGGGATGGATCTCGATCCCGGTGACGAAGCGGTTGAAGTGCGACACCAGGCGCGGCACCACCGGCACGCCCTGCTCCAACAGCGCGTGAGCGATGCGATGCAGCCAGATAGCGTGCAGCCCCGGCTGCGTCAACACCACCTCAAACACGTTCTTCGCCGCGGGGTCCCGGTCGAAGACCGCCTCCAGGTCCTCTCGCAGAATGCGCAGCACGCGGCGCGCGGAGTTCGGCACTCTTGTCTCTCTCCCGTTAGGCACCGTGCGGCCGGCGCTCGCTATCGTCAGCCACGCGTGTACTTGACCAAGATTATCGCCTGTGCCGCAATAGCGTCGCCTCGCCCCACCGCGTCCAGCCCTTCATTCGTCTTCGCCTTCACGTTTACCGCCTCCGCTGGCAGCCCCAGCGCGCCCGCCAGGCGGGCGCGCATGGCCGAAATGTGGGGCGCCAGCTTGGGCCGCTCGCAGATGACCGTGGAATCCGCGCTCACCGGCTCCCACCCGCTGCCGGCGGCCAGCCGGCGTGCCTCCTCCAGCAGGCCAATGCTGTCGGCGCCGGCGTAGCGCGGGTCTCCGGGCGGGAAGTGGCGCCCAATATCGGGCAACCCGCACGCCCCGAACAGCGCGTCGATTAGCGCGTGCGTCAACACATCCGCGTCCGAATGCCCCGCCAATCCAAAGTCGCTTGGCAGCTCCACACCGCCTAGCACCAGGCGCCGGCCCGCCTCGGTCCGGTGGATGTCATACCCGGTCCCTACCCGCGGTGCACCTCGAGGAACACTCTCATTGCTCGTGCCCAAGAGCGACTCGACCATCATCACGTCCTCCGGCAGGGTCACTTTCACGTTCCGCGGGTCACCCGCGAACACATGCACTGGGAAGCCGGCTGCCTGCACCAGCCCGCCATCGTCCGTGAAACGCGACGCGGCGGCTCCCACACGGATGTAGGCATCGCGGAGCAGACTCGCCCGAAACACTTGCGGAGTCTGCGCTGCCCATAGCGCGCTGCGGTCAACCGTGTCCCCAATAACCGGGAATCGCCCCTCGCTGGCGGCGCGCTTCAGCGTGTCACGTACCGGCGTCGCCGCCACCGCCGCTCCATGCGCGCGCGCCGCCGCCAAACCTTCCCGAATCATCGCCTGCGTCACGAGGGGGCGAGCGGCGTCGTGGATGAGCACCCACTCGCAGCCGGCCAGCGCCTCCAGGCCCGCTCGTACCGAGTCCTGCCGCTCCGCGCCGCCGGACACGACCGCCATGACCTTCTTCCACCCATGCTCCCGCGCCAGGTCCTGGCCCCGCTGCACACTGTCCGGCGCAACGACGAGGCAGATCGCATCAATCTCGGTCGCCGTCTCGAATGCCAGCACGGAATGGCAGATCAACGGCTGCCCGCCAAGCGTCATGAACGCCTTCTCCACACCTCCTAGCCGCCGCCCGCCGCCGGCGCCGACGATCACAGCCCCGACGCGCCCATGGCCGGACACGCCCAGCCTCTGGGCGCCCGCCGGTGGTATGGGAAGCAGAGCTTAGTCTCCTTCTGTGCCGGAAGGTTGCCGCAGCACACGCAGCCGGCCGCGTTCGGCCACGGCGCCCGTAGCGGCTGCGGCGCCCTTATCGACGGGCATCCCCTGCTTGCTCTCCGCCGCCACTTCGTCCGTCGCGTCCGCGACATCGCGCAGCCGGGCGAACACCATGCGGCCGCCCGACGTGGGCAGCACGCGTGTCACCTCCACGTCGGCACGCTGGCCCAGGACGCGCCGCCCGCCTTCGACCACCACCATCGTGCCATCGTCCAGGAACCCAACACCTTGCGCTCGTTCGCGGCCGTCCTGGGTTATGTCGAGGGTGAGCTCATCGCCTGGGACGACGACCGGCCGCAGCGCGTGCGCCAGGTCGTTCACGTTGAGCACCGGCACACCCTGAAGGCTGGCCACGCGGTTGAGCGCGTAGTCGGTCGTCACGATTGCCGCCCGCTCGCGGCGCGCCAGCCGGATCAGCTTGCTGTCCACGCCCCGCACGTCCGGGAAATCGGCGTCCAGCACGTCGATGCCGATCTCGTCGCGCAGCCGCTCGAGCAGGTCCAACCCCCGCCGGCCACGCCGGCGCCGCAGTGCATCGCTGGAGTCCGCCAGCTGCTGCAGCTCTTCGAGCACGAAGCGCGGCACTGTCAGGTCCCCTCCAATGAAGCCGCTGCGCCGCACGTCCACGATTCGCCCATCCACGATCGCGCTGGTGTCCAGCAGCGCGGCGCCGCGCAGGCCGCCTTCCTGGCGCGCGCCGGTCCATGATGTGCGCACGGCGCGGAACAGCTCGTCCTTGCGGCTCATGCCCAGCGCGGTGCCCAGCCACGCCAGCAGCACCGCGACCACCGCCGGCAGCCAGCTGCCCAGCGGCCCCGGCAGCTGAGAGATGGGAAACGCCGCGAGCGCCGCCAGGAGCAATCCCACCAGCATGCCCGCTGCCCCGCCTGCCAGGTCGGCCGCGGCCGCCGTACGGCTAAATCGCCAGAGCCGGCGCAGTGGCACCACCGTCGCATACGGCGTGAGCAGCAACCCCAGCCCAGCCGCCGCGAGCGCCAATACCAGCACGTAGCGCAGCGCCTCGTTCTCTGCCGCGTGCTGCGTTCCCCCACCGGAGAGCGCGGCTAGCACCCACCCAAGCTGCCACCCGGCCGCACCGGCCACCACCATCCCAATCAACCGCAAGAGTAGGTGCATGGCGCGAAGGCAGTGTACGGCCTACAGCGGCTCGTCCAGCAGCGATTCGTCGATCAGTGCGTCCAGCGACGAGCGCCCAGCCGTCATCCCGGCAAACTCCGGGCGCCGGTCCGCTCGGCCCCGCGCCGCGGCCGTCGGCGCGGGGCCAAGCGCCAGCTCGAACGCTTCTGCCACCGATCCCGCGCCTTGCAGCTCCAACCCAACCGGCGCGCCGCCACTCCGGCTGCCGGTGAGCAGGCGATAGTCCGCGGCGGGGATGATGGCCCGCTCGAAGCCAAGGCGCGCAGCCTCGCTCAGGCGGCGCTCGATCTGGCTCACCGTGCGCAGCTCGCCGCCCAGCCCAATTTCGCCCACCGCGACCGTGCCGCGGTCGATCGGCGTCTCACGCGCGCTGGAGCCGATTGCCAGAGCCACGCCCAGGTCCACCGCCGGCTCCGCGATCTTCAGCCCTGCCACGACGTTGACGTACACGTCCTGCGAGCCAAGTTGCAGCCCCAAGCGCTTGCCGAGTACCGCCACCAGGAGGGCGAGCCGGTTCTGGTCAATGCCGACCGCCGTGCGCCGCGGCGCGCCGAACGACGTACCCGCGGTGAGCGCCTGCACCTCGACCAACAAGGCACGCGACCCTTCCAGCGGCATGGTGACCGCCGATCCCGACGTGCTTGCGGCACGTTCGGAGAGGAACGCCGCCGATGGATTGGCCACCTCGCGCATCCCGCCCTGCTCCATCTCGAAGACGCCGATCTCGTTGGTGGAGCCGAAGCGGTTCTTGGCAGCGCGGAGCAGCCGGTAGCTGTAGAAGCGCTCGCCCTCCAAGTAGAGCACGCAGTCCACGATGTGCTCCAGCACGCGCGGCCCCGCGATCGTCCCTTCTTTGGTGACGTGGCCCACCAGGAAGATTGGCAGCTCACGCGCCTTGGCCAGGTTCATCAGCCGCAGCGTGCACTCACGCAGTTGCGCCACGTTTCCAGGCGATGATGCGACGTCTTCCAGGTACGCCGTCTGGATCGAATCGACGATCATCAGCTGCGGCTGCAGCCGGTCGACCTGGCTTAGTACCGAGTCCAGGCTCGTCTCCGCCAGCACGTACAGCGACGGCGCCACCGCCTCCAGCCGCTCTGCGCGTAGCCGTACTTGCCGTGCCGACTCCTCACCACTGACGTACAGCACCGTGCCACCCTGCGCGGCGACGTTCGCGGCCGTCTGCAATAGCAGTGTCGACTTACCTATCCCGGGGTCGCCGCCGATCAACACCAGCGAACCGGGCACAATACCGCCGCCCAGCACGCGGTCGAGCTCGCCCATGCCTGTGTGCAGCCGCGGCGCATCTTCCGTAGAGACATCGGCCAGCCGTTCCGGCGCCACCGCCCCCGGTCGCGCACGGCTGTCCGCCGGCAGTCCGGCCGCCACCGCGCGCGCCGTAGCAGTGACTTTCGCCTCTTCGGTGTAGCTGTTCCACGCACTGCACTCAGGACAGCGCCCGAGCCACTTCGCCGCCTCCGCGCCACATTGCTGGCAGGTGAAGAACGTCTTTGTTCTGGGCATGGTACGTATGTTCTAGTCGATGGACAAGAGAAACGCCGGTCTCCAGAGACCGGCGTTTCCAGTTGTTATTACGCTGAGGCAGTGCCGGCTAGCTCTGGTTCGGGCTTCGGCTCCTCTGCTGGAGCAGCAGCCGCGGTCGCACCTGAGGCCGGAGGCCCCGCCGGAGCGGTGGTCTCGATCCCAAGCTCGTCCTTCTCGCCCTCTTTGACGATAGTGACCGTCCCGCCCGGCTTCAGACGGCCAGCGAGTAGCCGCTCCGCGAGCTCGTCCTCGATGGAGGTCTGGATCACCCGGCGCAGCGGTCGCGCGCCGAAGTCCGGGTCGTAGCCCTTGTCGACCAGCCACTCCTTCGCTTCGGTGGAGATTTCCCAGGTGATCTGCTGGTCCTTGAGCTGCTTCTCCACCCGCTTGAGCTCGATGTCGACGATGTTGAGCACATCCTTCTTGGCCAGCGCCTTGAAGACCACCACCAGGTCAACACGGTTGAGGAACTCCGGCCGGAAGACGTTCTTCACCTCCGCCAGCACGCGGTCCCGCATCCGTGTGTATTGCTGCGCGTCGTCGCGCTCGTCGCCGGTCTCTTTGCGGAAGCCGATCTGCGACTCCTTCTTGATCAGAGTGGCGCCGACGTTGCCGGACATGATCACGATGCAGTTCCGGAAGTCCACCGTGCGCCCCTTGGCGTCGGTCAATCTCCCGTCCTCCATGATCTGCAGCAGGACGTTGAAGACTTCCGGGTGCGCCTTCTCGATCTCGTCCAGCAGGATCACGGCATACGAGCGACGGCGTACCGCCTCGGTGAGCTGCCCGCCCTCTTCGTACCCGACGTAGCCGGGCGGCGCGCCGGTGAGACGTGCCACCGAGTGGCGCTCCATGTACTCGCTCATGTCCAAGCGGATCATCGCGTCTTCCGACCCGAACATGAACTCCGCCAGCTTGCGCGCCAGCAGCGTCTTGCCCACGCCCGTCGGGCCAAGGAAGATGAACGAGCCGATGGGACGCTTCGGGTCCTTCAGGCCGGCACGTGCACGGCGCACGGCGCGCGCTACCGCCCGGACAGCCTCTTCCTGGCTGACCACGTCACGATGCAGCACGTCTTCCATCTGCAGTAGCCGCTCGGACTCCTCCTGAGCGATCCGCATCACCGGGATTCCGGTCCACATGGAGACCACCTGCGCCACGTCGTCCTCGGTCACCCTCGGCTTGGCGATGTCCTCCGACTTGTGCCAGCCCGACTCCAGGCGCTGGATCTTCTCGCGCACCTTGGACTCGGCGTCGCGCAGTGAGGCAGCCTGCTCGTAGTTCTGCCCCTCGATCGCCGATTCCTTCTCCTTGATGACGCCGTCCAGCTCGCGCATCGCCTCTTTGAGAGAGTTCGGCGCGGTGGCGCGCTGAATGCGCACGCGCGAGCCGGCCTCGTCAATCAGGTCGATCGCCTTGTCCGGCAGGAACCGATCGGTCACGTAGCGCCCTGCCATCTCGGCCGCGGCCACCAGCGCGTCGTCGGTGATATCGACGCGGTGGTGCTCCTCGTACTTGGAGCGGATGCCCTTGAGGATCTCGATAGTCTCCTCGACGGTCGCCTCACGCACCTGCACCGGCTGGAACCGGCGCTCCAGTGCAGCGTCGCGCTCGATGTACTTGCGGTACTCGTCCAGCGTGGTCGCGCCGATCACCTGAAGCTCACCACGTGACAGCGAAGGCTTCAGGATATTGGCCGCGTCCACCGCGCCCTCAGCCGCACCTGCACCGACCAGCGTGTGTAACTCGTCGATGAACATGATGCAGTCACCCGAGGACTTCATCTCCTCGACGACCTTCTTCAGGCGCTCCTCGAACTCACCGCGGTACTTCGTGCCCGCCACCAGCGAGCCGATGTCCAGCGTGACCAGGCGCTTGCCCACCAGCGTCTCCGGCACTTCGCCGGAGATGATGCGCTGAGCCAGCCCTTCCGCGATGGCGGTCTTGCCGACGCCGGGCTCGCCGATCAGCGCCGGGTTGTTCTTGGTGCGCCGCGAGAGGATCTGGATCACACGCTCGATCTCGGTCTCGCGCCCCACCACCGGGTCCAGCTTGTCGGCGCGTGCCGCCGCCGTAAGGTCCGTGCCCATCTGATCGATAGTGGGCGTTTTGGACTGGTGCTTGCCCTCGGTTGCCGTGCCGGGGCCAGACTGGCTAACCACCGTGATGACCTGGGTGCGCACCTTCTCGAGGTTGACGCCCAGGCTCTCCAGCACGCCCGCGGCGATGCCCTCGCCCTCGCGGACCAGTCCCAGCAACAGGTGCTCCGTGCCGATGTAGTTGTGATTCAGGCGGCGGGCTTCCTCCACCGCGAGCTCGATCACCTTCTTCGCGCGGGGAGTCAGCGAGATGTCGCCGATCACCATGCGATCGCCCCGGCCGATGATGAACTCGACCGCGCTGCGGACCTTGTTCAGCTCCACACCCAGGTTGCTCAGTACCTTGGCGGCGATGCCTTCGCCCTCGCGAACCAGGCCCAGCAGGAGGTGCTCCGTGCCGATGTAGTTGTGGTTGAAGCGCTGCGCTTCCTCCTGCGCCAGAACGAGCACCTTCTTTGCCCGCTCCGTGAACTTGTCGAACCGGTCGCTCATCGAATCTCCTTAGATGGGGGCGCCGGCGAGGAAGAACGGCCCCGGATGCCCCTGAGAAAAGTATACGCCGTCCCGCCCTCTCCGGACGGCGATTCGCGGGAGCACAAATCGGGCCACCGCCGCCCCTCCTGGTGGAGGGGCCGAGTGACCCAACATGAGCCGATGCGGCGGCCGGTTTGGCCGCTAGCGGGGCCGGCTACCGCGTAGCGTCGGCTGTTTCGTCGCCGGCCGGTACCGGCTCGCCGTCTCCGGCATCGGAGGCACCTTCGGCACTGTCGGCGTAGCCGCTCTCCGACTCGGCAGCGCCGTCGGAGCCACTCGCATCCGCCTCCGGTCCCGCGTCGACCATCGCTTCCGGCGCCGGAGCCAGGCGCAGGCGCCGCCGGTCCATGTCAATGGAGATGACACGGAACGGCATCACGCTGCCTTCTTGCAGGATTCGCCGGTCGGACGGTGCAATCTCAGAGTTGTGCACCAGCCCCTCGACGCCGTCTTCCACCTTCACGAAGACGCCGAACTGCGCCTGCTTGATGACCTCGCCCTCCACCACCGAGTTCAGCGGGTAGCGATCCTCGATGGAGAGCCACGGATCGTCCTGCGCGCGGCGCAAGCTGAGCGCGATCTTCTTCGCGTCGCGGTCCACCGAGATGACGAAGACGTCCACCTCTTGGCCCGGCTTGACCACCTCGCTGGGGTGCTTCACGCGGCTCCAGGAGAGCTCCGAGATATGCACCAGGCCGTCCGCGCCGCCGAGATCGACGAATACGCCGAAGCTGGCGATGTTGCTGACCCGACCATGCCGGATTTGACCCGGCTCTAGCTCGTGCATCAGCGTCTCGCGACGCTGAGAGCGCAGTTCTCGGTTCGCCTGCCGCTCGGAGAGGATCAGACGGTTGCGACGGCGATCCGCCTCGATCACCTTGAGTCGCAGCTTCTGCCCCACCAGTCCCTGCAGCTGCTGGACGAGCTGCTCCTGCTCTTCCTCGGTGTCGCCCACGCGCTGCACCGTCACCAGCTGCGACACCGGCACGAAGGCGCGGTTGCCGAAGTCCACAACGACGCCGCCCCGGTTCACTTCCAGGACGCGCGCCTCGACCACTTCGCCGGTCTGCACTTGCTCCGCGGCCCGGCGCCAAAAGCGCTCCGTGCCGGCCCTGCGGTAAGAAAGGAGCGGGTGCCCCTCACTCGTCTCGGTGGCCAGCACGAACACCAGCACGCGGTCGCCCGCGCGCGGCCTGCGCCCAATTTCCTGCTCGATGTCCGCCGCCTCGCGGCCGGGGATGACGCCCTCCGACTTGAGGCCGACGTCCACCAAAATCTCGTCCGCGCCGGCGTGGACGATGACGCCCTCCACGACCGAGCCTCGTTTTACGTCTCGGACGCCCGATTCTTCGGCGTCGAGCAGCTCCTGCATGCTCATGGCGTCGGAATCACCGGCCGAGTCGTCAGGGTCCTCGCTATCGCTGTCCTGGCCCGGATTCCGTGGCCGCTGCTCTTCTTCCATCTACACCCCGGCGTGCTCTCCCGCCCGGCCAGGACCTGGCTCGTCGCGTCGCCCCGTTCGAAGGAGATGCTACTCCCGCAGCGCGCCTGGTGACGCGAACGGCAGTGGCAGCCTCTAAAACCGGCCCGCCGCGCGGATGCGATGCGTAGCCGAGCTCCGGACCCGAACGGGCGGGAGGTATCAAGCGCGAGTATAAACGCGCCGGGAGTCCCCGCGCAATCTGTGGCGACGCTTCATTCCCGCCACCAGCCGCCCCAAACACCGAAAGGTGGTGGAGACGAGGGGACTCGAACCCCTGACCCTCTGCTTGCAAAGCAGATGCTCTCCCAACTGAGCTACGTCCCCGGAAACAACAACGCTGAGCGCTCCCAGGAGAACGCTCAGCGTGAAGTGTACTGGAGTGGGCCTTTCTGGACTCGAACCAGAGACCTCAGTCTTATCAGGACTGCGCTCTAACCAGCTGAGCTAAAGGCCCGCGAGCACAAAAGTATATCACGCGCCGAGCAGCCAACAGCACGCCCTGGATCACCCATCACCAAAGTGCCGCTAGTACTCTCGCCGGCCATCCAGCGCCCGGCTCAGCGTGTAGTCGTCCGCGTATTCCAGGTCCGATCCGATCGGCAGCCCCTGCGCCAGGCGCGTCACCCGTGCGCCGCTGTTGCGCAGCCGGTTTTTGACCAGGTTGGCGGTCGCCTCACCCTCCACCGTCGCGTTGGTGGCGATGATGACCTCCTCTACAGGCTCATTGCCCACGCGCGCCACCAGCTCGCGGATCTTGAGGTCATCCTCAAGCACGCCCTCCATAGGTGAGAACGAGCCGTGCAGCACGTGGTACAGCCCGCGGTAATGGCCGGTGCGGTCCAGCGCCAGGATGTCCAGCGGCTCCTCTACCACGCAGATCACCGTCCGGTTGCGCGATGGATCGGCGCAGATCGGGCACGGGTCGTCTGCACTCAAATTGAAGCAGTTGCCGCAGAAGATGATCTTGTCCTTGACGTCCCCAATCGCCTCCGCCAGCGCCCGCGCCTCGTCGGCCGGCTGGCGCAGCAGATAGAACGTCAGGCGCTGCGCCGTCTTCGGCCCAACCCCCGGCAGCTTGCCGAACTCCTCGATCAGCCGCGCAATCGGCTCGGCCAGTGTCTGGGACATATGTTCTAAGTATAGCCGATCACTACATCAAACCGGGTATCTTCATCCCCGGCGGCACCAGCACGCTCATGCGCTTTGCCTGCAGCTCCTGCGCCTTCTGCACCGCGTCGTTCACCGCCGCCAGCACCAGGTCTTGCAGCATCTCCACGTCCTCCGGGTCCACCACTTCCTTGTCGATGCTGACCGCCTGGACCTTCAGCTGCCCGGTGATCGTCACCGTCACCGCGCCGCCGCCCGCGGTCGCGTCCACGGTTTCACTCGCAAGCTCCTCCTGGATCTTGTTCATCCGGGTCTGCATCTGCTGCATGGCACGTTCCATGTCGCTTGTCTCCTTTGCCGGGGTTCTGCCGGGCCCGCCGCTGCGTGCGCTGCGCACACCACTAGCGGCGCACCGCGTTCGTGCTAGAGGGTGCTCGAGTCGTACTCGTTGACGATGGGAAGCTCTTCCAGGGCAGCCACTTCGGCGCTCGTCATCAGCTTCGCGTCCAGCATGCGCATGGCCTTCCCGACGAACGCATCGTCCGCCGGCGCCGCCTGGCGCGCGCGCTCAGTTCGCGCGCCGCCGCCGTCGGCCACCTCACATCGAACCGTAACACGCGTGCCGAGCGCGCGCGTGGCCGCCCGCTGCACCGCCACGATGTTCGCCGGCTCCTGCACCTTGGACGCGTGGAACGGGAAGCGGAACACCAGCACCAGCACGTTGCCCGCGTCCACTCCGCCGGGCTCCGCGTCGCGCAGCAGCGCCTCCAGCGGCCGGTTGCGCTGCTGCCTGATGGCGTCCAGCACCGCCGGCCACCGCTGACGGACCGTCTCAGACGTCAGCGTCGCCGTGCCCGCCGTATCCGTTCCATTCGTCTCCGGCGCATGCACCGCCTCGTCTGGCACGGGTGCCGGCTCTGGCGCTGCCTCGACCGTCTCCACCGCCGCCGCTTCGGGCGCCGGGATCGCAGGACCATCCAGTGACGGCGCTGGTCCTAACGTCGCCGCTGCCCCTGAGTCAGGCTCCTCCGCGCGTGGCCAGCCGCCTGCCACCTCCGGTTCCGGCGCACGCCGTGGCGCCGTCGCAACCGTCGGTGTCTCGCGCACATGCGCGGGCTCCGGCTGGTCCCGCTGGACAGGCCGCTCGTCCTTCGTTGCTGCTCGTCCGCGGCTGCCCCCCGCAGCGGCAGGTGCCGCTATGGCGGCTTCGTTCCGAGAGAGCGCCTGAGTGGGCTGCGCCAACTGGACCATCGACGCCTCGACCACCGCCAGCTCCAGCGGCAGCTGTGGCTGTGCCGAGGGCGCCTTCAAACCCTGCTCGGCTTGCGTGAACAGCTTGATCAGCCGGACCGTCTCGCCCAGCCCCAGGCGCTCCGCGCGTTGCTGCACCGCGTCCTTCGTCTCGTCGTCCAGCGACGCCAGGTCGCCTGCATTGCTCGCGAAGAGCAGCACCGCACGCAGGAACTCGATCGACTGACGCGCGAACTGGCGCAGGTCCGATCCTTTGGACGCCACCTCCTGCACCAGCCGCAGGCCACTCGCCACGTCTCGCGCCGCCAGCGCGTCGACCAGCCGGCACACGGCGTCAAAGTCCGTCAGGCCGAGCATGGCCTGGATCTGCTGGGCCGTCACCAGCCGCTTCCCATCGAGCTGCGGCGTACCGTCCCCGTCCGCGCCGGAGAACGCCAGCGACTGGTCCAGCAGGCTTACGGCGTCGCGCGCGCCGCCCGCCGCCGTGCGCGCCAGCAGCTCCAGCCCCGCCGGCTCCATCGTAACGCCCTCGGCCGCCGCTACGTGCGCCAGGTGGCGCACCAGCGTCTCGAACGCGATGGGACGGAAGTCGAATCGCTGGCAGCGTGACGCTACCGTCGCCGGCACTTTCTGCGGGTCGGTAGTGCACAGGATGAAGATGACGTGCGGCGGCGGCTCCTCCAGGCTCTTCAGAAGCGCGTTGAACGCCTCCGTCGTGAGCATGTGCACTTCGTCGACGATGTAGACCTTGAACGCCCCCGTCAGTCCGCCGCCGCCGGGACGCTGCATAATGCGCTCGCGCAGCGCCCGCACGTCGTCCACGCCCCGGTTGGACGCGCCGTCGATCTCGATCAGCAGGTCCAGCTGCCGCCCGTCGAGCAGCGCCTCGCAGTTCTCGCACTCGTTGCACGGCTCGCCCTGCAGCCCACGCCGGCAGTTCACCGCCCGCGCCAGGATGCGCGCCGCCGATGTCTTGCCCGTACCGCGCGGTCCGCAGAACAGGTAGGCGTGCGACATCTGCCCCGCCGCCACGGCATTGCGCAGCGTGCGCGTGACGTGCTCCTGGCCTACCAGTGGCAGGTTGCGGCCGGGGCCGGACGCGGCGTCGTCACGCTGGGCAAAGGTGCTGGGCCGCCAGCGGTTGTAGAGCGAGGTCGAGGCCATCAGGCAGAGTCTCTCAGCACTCTAAAGACGCGCGGCGCGCCGTCGCGGCCCGCCGGCAGGAAATGACGAAGGGGCGGCCCTGAGGCCGCCCCTATCGGTCAGTTCGGAAGAAGGTCGTGCACCCTCTGTTGACACACGCTGGCTGGACGACCGCGAGCAGCCGGCTCAGACCGGGGAGCCTCGTGGCACCCAGAGCGCACCGTTTACCGCTGCTTCCTTCCGGACCTGACGGGGTTCACAGGGCTCTGCCGCACAAGACCCGGTCCTCAGCGCCGCTTGCCCGAGCCATACCGGTAGCTATGAGCCGCGAGAGAGAACTCAGCCCCGCTATAGCGGATTGCGGGTACAGGGCACCGCTGGCTCCCCGCCTAGCACGACCACCCAGAGTCTAGCAGAGTACGTAAATCACGGCAGACTGCGTTTCAGGGCAAGAGGTTGGCGCTGCGCGCCCTAACGCCCTGCGCTCTGGCTGCGCCGGTGCTCGGTTGTTGGCGGAGGGAGAGGGATTCGAACCCTCGAAGGCTTGCACCTTACGCGCTTTCCAAGCGCGCGCACTAGACCAACTATGCGATCCCTCCAGAAAGGAGTATTCAGTTGTTCTTCAAGCTGTCTGGTGAGCGGCGACGGTGAGCCGGCGGAGGGGGCGGGATTCGAACCCGCGAGGCTTTTGACCCACTCGTTTTCGAGACGAGCTCCATCAACCACTCGGACACCCCTCCCGGACACGCCCGACCCGCGCACAGCACGGCCCAGGCAAGCGACGCCCGACCCACGATTCTACCCCATTCCCATCAAGCGGTAGTCTGCCCCTTCGTCTGCCTCCGCCGTCGCACGTCCCGGAAGAACGCATCCAGCTGCGCCCGCGCCTCGTCGGCGAGCACGCCTGAAGTCACGGCGATCCGGTGGTTCAGCACTGGCGACTGCACCACGTCGAACACCGACCCCGCCGCCCCGCCCCGCGCATCCGGCACCGCGTAGACCAACCGGTTAATGCGCGCCTGCACCATCGCGCCTGCGCACATCGCGCACGGCTCCATCGTGCAGTAGACCGTGACGTCTGGCAAGCGCCACCGTCCCAAGTGCTCGGCAGCGTCGCGCAGCAGCAGGATCTCGGCATGCGCCGTGGGATCCACCAGCGCCTCCTTGCGGTTGTGCTGTCGCGCCACCACCACGCCATCCGCCACCGCTACCGCTCCAACGGGCACGTCGCCGTCCTCGGCTGCCCGCTGCGCCTCCTCGATAGCGTGGCGCATGTATTCCAGGTCGTTGGCATCCACCGCCGCATCGGGCTGGGTCACGTCGCTCACCCGAACGGCACTGTAGCACCGTCGCATGCCCGCTGCGGCGGTACCATGGTGTCCCGCGCCGCACGCGTCAGCGCGCCGTGCGCGACCCGTCGTCGCCCTTCCCCATGGTCGTCCTCCAGGCCGGAGCCCCCGGCGCCCTCGCGGTTGTCATCGCCGCCGGCGGCCGCGCCCGAGCCACCCGCGCCGGTATCCGGCGCGCGCCGCGCACTCCCGGCTGCTACGTCTTCCGTGACCAGGATGACGCCATTCTGTACGTGGGTAAGTCCATCGCCCTGCGCACGCGCCTGGCGTCGTACTTCGCCGCCCGGCTGGACCGTAAGACGCGCGCCATGATGTCACACGCTCACTGGGTGGAGTGGCACACCGTCGGCTCGGAGATCGAGGCGTTGATCCTGGAATCCCAGCTGGTGAAGCGCCACCAGCCGCCCTACAACGTCCAGCTGCGCGAGTACCCCAACTACGTCTTCCTGCGCCTCAACGACGGCGGCGGCTACGCCTACCTCGAGGTGGTCAACACGCTAGAGCCCGACGGCGTCGCGTACTTCGGGCCCTTTTGGGGCAAGCGCTCCGCCGAGCAGACGCTGGAGTTCGTCACCCGCCTCTTCTCGCTGCGCCGCTGCGACGGCTCGCTGCCATCGACGGTTGTCGGGAACGCCTGCTTCTACGCCCAGGTACACCGCTGCAGCGCCCCCTGCCTTGCACGCGTGTCGGAAGAAGAGTACGCCGAATCCGTCCGCTCCGCCGCCGAGCTGCTGCGTGGCGACGTGGCTCGCCTGGTGCGCCGCCTGGAGACTGAGCGAGACGCTGCTGCTGAAGACCTACGCTTCGAGCAAGCCGCCGGCCTGCACCAGATCGTGCTGACCCTGACCACCCTGCAGCGCAAACGGCGTCACCTCCGCAGCGCCAGCAGCACCGTCAACTTCCTGATGGTGGTCCGCCGCCCAGACCTCGAAGACGCTCAGGTGATCGCCTTCAGCGCGGCGCGCTTCCAGGGCCAGGTGACCCTCAAGAACGCGGAGGAGTCACAGCGCCGCCTCCTGGAGCACTTCATCGTCGAGCACTATCCCGTCCGCCGCGAGCTTGCCATCGACCTCGCCGAGCTGGACCAGATGCACGTCGTCGCCGAATGGCTCGCCCGTCAGGGCCGCCAGGCGCTCTACGTCCCGCTGCCTGACGGGCCGCTCACTCCTGCCGACGCCGAGAGCGCCGTGGCCGCGGTCCTGCAAGCAATCCACGCTTAGCGGCAGCCTGTCACTTGCCGGCTCTGCTACGCTGAGTGCACTTCAGAAAATGAAGGAAGGATCCCAATGGCTGCAAATGTGAGTGAGGTTTCCGAGCAAGACTTCGATGCTTCGGTAATCAAGTCGGAGAAGCCCGTCCTGGTCGATTTCTGGGCGCCCTGGTGCGGCCCGTGCCGCGCAATTGCGCCGATGGTCGAGGAGCTATCCGTCGAGTACCAGGGCAAGGTCGGTTTCGCCAAGGTGAATACCGATGACAACCAGCGGATCGCCATGCAGTACGGCATCCAGTCGATCCCCTCGCTGCTGGTCTTCAACAAGGGCCAAGAGGTCGCACGCATCGTGGGCGTCAGGCCCAAGTCTGAGCTCAAGCGCGCCATCGACAGCGCCGTCGCGGCCGCGGTCTAACCCGCCGACCCTGAAACCGCGTCACCGTTCGTGGTGAGCTTGTCGAACCACACCCTTCGACAGGGTCCCCCCTGAGCAAGCCGAAGGGCTCACCACGAACGGAAGTGTTGACACGACCATTTAGAAGTCGTCCGACCCGCCGGTGAAGTCGGCCCCGCCATCGCCGGAGTCCATGCCCCCCATCTCCTCCGGCATATCGCCGCTTTCGATCTGGTCCACCAGCTCGCCGTAGTCGTCGGGCGCATCGTCGCCCAGCTGTTCCCCCAGCTTGCGCGCCCACTTGGCCACGCTGCGTGGGTCGTTTTCGTCCACGTCGCCGAACATGCTGGGGTCGGCCAGTGATTCCAGGCGCGACTCCTCACTCTTGAGCACCGCCACGCGCGAGACAAGCTTCTGCAATTGCTCCGGTGGCGCGCCGCATAGCGGGCAAGACGGCGTCTCGGCCGCCGCTGCAAACGTGCGGAACAGGACGCTGGAACGACGGCGGCACGCGCCACAGCGGTACTCGTAAGTTGGCATTGGAGGAGAGCCTCACGTCCGCGCTGGCTCCGAGAGCCGCCTTTTCAGGGGCCGGCCTGTGGTCGCGCGGGAAAGGGCGGTACGTTCGTCGCTGGCCCAATTATAACGCTGCCCCTGCACTCGTTCCGTTGCACAAGCAGTGATGCCGGCTCCGCTGCGCGGGTTCGGATTGGCGGTGCGCTTCCTCACCGTGCTGCCCTTCCCCGGCGGCGCCACCCCGCCCATCCCGGGTGACTTTGGCCGCGCCGCTGCCCTCTTCGCGGCGGTCGGCCTGCTCCTGGCGGCGATCCTCACAACAGTTGACGCCGGTCTGCGCCAGGTATGGCCGCCGTCCGTGTCGGGTGCTCTCGTGCTTGGTCTCGGCGTCGCGCTTACCGGCGCGCTGCACCTGGACGGCTTCCTGGACACGTGCGACGGCCTGTTCCTCTGGCGGTCCGAGCGGCGCCTGGACGTCATGCGCGACAGCCGCGTTGGGGGCTTTGCCGTGGCGGGTGGTCTCGTGCTCTTTGGCGTAAAGCTGGCCGCGTTGGCCTCGACCGCCGGCGCGGCGCGCCTGGCTGCGCTGGTCCTGGCCCCCGTGCTTGGCCGCTTGGCCATGACGTGCGTAATCGCCATGTATCCATACGCTCGCGCATCGGGCGCCGGCAACGCGTTCAAAGACGCCATCAGACCCGCGCATGTCTGGTTCGCGCTCCTGATCGGCGCCGCTGCAGCCGCGCCGTTCGGCCCGGCCGGCGTGCTGGCCTTGTTCCTGGCGCTCGCGGTGGCGGCACTGCTTGGAGGGTATGCCACCCGTCGCCTCGGCGGCCTCACCGGCGACACGTACGGTTTCATCTGCGAGTGCGTGGAGGCCGTGACGTTGTTGCTGGCCGCCTCATCCCTGCCCCAGGAGCTTTTCGCGTGGCCGATCTGACGTTCTTGGGCGCGACATCGCCCGCTGCCAGCGACATACTTCCATCGCCGGTACTACTCGGGCTCGGCGCAAACCTCGGCGATCGGGCGGCTGCGATAGACCGTGCGCTGGGGCTGCTGGCGCCGGACGCCGGCCCTTTTCGCCGCTCATCGCTCTACGAAACGCCTCCATGGGGAGACGTAGACCAGCCGGCTTTTCTAAACCTCGTCGTCGGCGGCGCCACGCGGCTTGGCCCAGCACAGCTGCTACACCTCTGCAAGGCCGTCGAGCGCACACTCGGCCGGCAGCCCGGACCGCGCTGGGGCCCACGCGCGATTGACGTGGACCTGCTGGCGTATGGCGACCTGTCACTCCGCACCAGCGAGCTGCAGCTTCCTCACCCGCGCCTCCACCAACGCGGCTTCGTGCTGGTGCCACTGGCGGAGCTCTCGCCGCATTGGCGCCACTCAACCCTGGACCGCTCCGCGCTCGAGCTGCTCGCCGCGCTCCCTGAAGCGGAGACTCACCACATCGTGCGCTGGCGTGGCGACGATCCTGCCGGTGATCTCCGTTGATGGCCAACCACGACAACTCCGGCGCGCCTGCCGGCGTCCCCCGTCCGCCGAGCAGCTATCTCGTGCTCGGCGGCTCCGGCAGTGGCAAGAGCGATTTCGCCCAGCGCCTCGCTTCTCGTGGCGGCACGTCCGTGACGTACCTCGCCACAGGCACGGCAGAAGGTCCGGAGATGGCGTGGCGCATCCGCAAGCATCAGGCGTCCCGACCGTCGCACTGGCGCACTGTCGAAGCGCAGCGTGACCTGGCCGCCGCCCTCGACCGCGCCGCCGATCCCGCGCCGGTCGTATTGCTCGAAGACGTTGGCTCGCTGACCGCCAACTGCCTGCCGCACGTGGATCAAGAAGACGGCGAGCAGGCTCGTCCCGGCGCCGACCTGGCTGCCGCCGTTGGCGATCTCACGTCCGAGCTCGACGCCGTCTTCGACTGGTGTGCCCGCCAGGGCAAGAGTCTCGTCGTCGTCTCGTCCGAGGTCGGCCTCGGCTTCCTGCCGTCATCCCCCGTTTCTCGCCTTTACAAGGACGCCATCGGCGATGTCAATCAGGTGCTCGTCGCCCGCGTAGACGCTGCATACCTCGTCGTCGCCGGCCTGCCGATAGACCTGACCGCGGCTGCCAGGGCCGTCGAGAGTGAACTGAGCCTTCGCCCGGATTGACCGCCTTTGGCCCAGTGCTTCGATCTCCTTCGTGGCCGGCTGGGCAATGAACCTGGCCCTCGCCGAAATTGATCGCCTGTCATCCCGAGCCTTCGAGGGATCTGAACCGTGCCAGTACGTGGCGGGCAATCACATATGCTGTTGGTCGCCGCCCGTGGGCGTCCTCACCTTTGCGGATTACGCCGCACGCTGTACTCCCCGGCGCGCTGCACCTCTGGCCATCCCTCCACCTCGGAGGTAAGCGTCGCCAGCGGCGCCGATGCTTCACTCCAGCGCCGCCAGAAGTCATCCACCACCGCAAAAGTCGCCGCCTCAGGAGACGGGTCGAATCGGAACCGGCTGTGCGACATGCCCGCCGGGTAGAACGCGACGGGCTCCCCCGACCACGCCAGCGATTGGAAGAAGTCCGTCACCCGCCCCCGATACAACCACGAAACGTGTGGTGAGACGATCACCACATCCTCCTCGCCGCTCTGCGAGCTGACGTACGCGGCTGCCGCCCGCGCTGATGCATGGTCGCGCGCCAGCGCCCAGTCAAAGCGCGGCTCAAGGCGCGTTGCCACCCCTCCCGCGGTACGTGCTGCCTCCAGCCCCAACGGCAGCACCACCACCAGCGCCGTCATGAGCGCGGCCCACGCCCGGCCGCGCGGGAAGCGCCGCGGACCCACCGTCTCGTACACCTTCCTCACTCCCACGTCCAGCAGCGCCCCCAGCCCCGCGCACCCGGGCACCAGGAGCGGCACCCCGGTCCGGAAGAACGGCTCCAGCTCCCGGAGAGCAAACACCGGCCCAACCAACAGCACCGCCAGGGACAACAGCCGGCGCCGCCCCGCCAGCGGCGCGACGCAGAACAGGCCCGCCACCGCCGCAGGCCACCACCACTCCGCACGCAGCAGGTGCAAATAGTTGATTAACCACAGCGCCACGCGAGTCGCCACTGCGCGGGCTGGACTGAGCGCTGCATCGCCGGATGTCACCCGCCAGACGCTCTGGCGCCAGTCCTGGAGCGCGCTTTCCGGCCCGGCCAGCAGCATGCCCGCCGCCAGGATCGTGCCCGGCAACACTCCGCCCGCCAGCACCGCTAGCGCGATACCCCTTCTCGGCCACGCTCTCAGCGCTACGAACACGGGTAGCGCCAGGCCGGGCTGGTCCGTTAGCCACCCCAGCGCGGCGGCACACGTCGCCAGCACCAGCCAGCGTCTGGCGCGCGTCTCCTCCCACAACGTGACGCACAGCAGCGTCGCGGCCACCCACAGCGCCAGCAGGTTGTAGGTGTACGCCAGCCGGTTATAAGTCACCACGAACGGCGCCAGCGCGAATGCCAGCCCCGCAAACGCCGCGGCGCGCGCCGTGGTGGCCCGCGCCATGGCAAGGTAGAGCAGCCCCGCCGTGAGACAGCCCGCCGCGGCCGCCAGCGCCCGCGCCACCCACAGCTCCCGCCCGAATATCCCTAGCAGCGGCGCCAGCAGCGCGTAGAACAGCACCGGATGCTGCACGAATGACTGGTCAAGCGCGAACGCCTGCGCGCGTCCGTGCAGCAGCTGCCACGCGATCTCGACGTTGTACCCCTCGTCCCCGTCCCACCCCGGCGTCTCGCCCAGCCGCGGGAATCGTGCGACCGCGGCAAGCGCCACCAAGGCTAATGTCGCTAGCAGACTCTGCAGCGGATGCAAAGATCGAGGCGAGCGCAGCCATCCCCAGCGGAGCGATCGTCCGCCCGCCGCGGAGCCCGCTGGTGGGTTGCGGTACCAACCAACCGGCACGGTCGCGCATTATAGGGACCGCTTGGCCATTCTCACCCTTCCTCAATCCCTGCTCACCCGGCGTGTAGGTCGCGCTCGCGACGCCTCGGCCGGCCTGGAGCAGCGTGCCGGCATCGCGGTGCTACTGCTTTGCCTCGCCGCCTACGGCTACTTCATCCCTCGCGGCGTGCACCACAACCCGGACAGCCGCCTGGCACTGACGTACAGCTTGGTCGAGCGCAGCGCACTTGACCTTGGCCCGTACGCCAACAGCACACAGGACCGAGCACTGCGCGACGGCGTCTACTACACCGACAAAGCGCCTGGTGTCTCGTTCGCGCTGGCGCCGCTCTACGCACTGCTGCGCCTCCTGCCGCTTCCCCATCCAACGGTCGCACCAGACGCAGCTCTAGTAGCGGTCACCCCAATACACGAAGACCGTTTCATCATCCGCTACCTGCTCACCTTCCTCGGGTTCGGTGTGGCGTCCGCCGCATTTGCTACCTGGCTCTTCCACTGGCTGCGCCGGTACTGCGCCTCGCCGTGGCCGCGCCTTGCCGTAGTGCTCGGCTACGCCCTCGGGTCACCGGCATACCCCCTTTCCACTGCCGCCTTCGGACACGTGCCGGCTGGCATATGCCTGTTTGGGGTGTTCGCGCTCACCCGGCCGGGCCGCGGTCCTATGGCGGCGCTCTCGCCGCTATACCTCGCCCTCGCCGGCTTCTTGCTCGGCCTGGCAGTCACGTTCGAGTACCCCGCCGCTGTGCCCGCCTTCCTGGTCGCGGCCGCGGTGATCGCGCAGGCCATGACCGTGAGCGCCGCGCCCGCCCCCCTGGACGGCCACGCTCAGATGCCCGCGCCCCTGCGGGCGTTTGCCTTTCGCCCTGCGCGAGCTGCATTCATCTGCATTGCGTCCGGGGCTGTCCTACCCCTGGCACTCCTTGCCGCGTACCACACCGCCGCGTTTGGCGCGGCGTGGCGCACCGGCTATGCCTTCCTCGACCCATCGAGCCCGTATGCAGCGGCACAGCGTACCGGCATGCTGGGAGTAGGATTGCCGGCGCCGGCCATCGCGTGGCAGCTGCTCGTAGGCGTCCAGCGGGGGCTGCTCGTACACGCCCCCTGGCTCATCCTGGCCATCCCTGGCGCATGGCTCTGCTGGAAGTCGCCACAACTCAAGTTGATCGCCGGCATAGGTGCAGGGGTCTTCGCGCTGCTCCTGACCGTGAATAGCGGCTACGCCATCTGGCACGGCGGCGCCTCTTGGGGGCCGCGCCACCTGGCGCCAGCGCTGCCGTTCCTGGCGCTTCTCGCCCTGCCGGCGGCCGCGCGATGGCCGTGCGTTGCATGGGTGCTCGTCGCTGTGAGCATCGCGCCTACGCTGGCGGTAGTCGCCACAGGCACACTGCCGCCCGAGACCGGTGCGGCGCCGCTCGTCGATTTCTTGTGGCCCGCGTTGCAGCGCGGGCACGTGACCAATAGTTGGGGGTTGCTGCTCGGTCTCTTAAGCTGGCGCGCCCTGGCGCCGCTCCTGGCGGTGCCACTGGTCCTGGCCGTCTGGGTGTACGGCTGGCGCGCTGCCGGCTGGCTAGCCCCCGTGGCGTGGGCGCTTGCCGCGGCCGGCCGCCTCGACCGCGCGTACCTCGACTATGCCGAGGGCTACTACCTGTACCTCGGCAGCCGTGTCGCATCCGGCAGCGTGCTCTACCAGGACACCGCTGCCACGCAGCCACCGCTGCTGCCACTCGTCATCTCGCTGCTCTGGCGCGCCGCCCCGGACGTCTACCTCCCGCGGCTCCTCGCACTCTTCTGTTACGTCGCCACTGCGGTGCTGGCCGGCGTGCTGGCCGCTCGCTTCACCCGCCGCCCGGTGGCCGGCCCGCTGGCCTGTCTCGTTGCGGCTGCCTTGCCTCTCGGCGCTTCGCAGCCACACGTGCTGGAGACCAATGCTCTCCTGGCGCCTCTGGGGCCCGCGGTTGCCCTGCTCTGCCTTGGCCCCAGCCGTCTCCGCTTCGCCGCCGGCGCCACCGCCGGCCTGGCGTTGGCGGTAAAGCTCACCTTCTTCCCCTTGGCGCTCGCACCGTTGGTCGCGTGGTTGCTGCGAGACGGAAGACCGCTCCGACAACGCGCGGCCTCTTGTGGCCCATACATCGCGGGCCTGGCGGTCGCCGGTGCTTCGATGGGGTGCACTTTTTACGTGTGGGCTGGCCCCGCCACGCTGGACGCAGTAGCTGGCGAGCTAGAGAGCCCCCTTCTGCCCGCCGGGGCAGCCCTGGCCGTCATTACCTTTGCCCAGGTCCAGGGCGTCGCTTTGCTCTGCGCAGCCGCCGGGTGGTGGCGCTTCTGGCGCGAGCGCGCTCCAGCCGCACCGCTCATGATTGCCGTTGCGGCCGTACTCCTGCCGCTGCTCGCCTTCCACCAGGGCACGTTTGTGTCCGTCGCCCGTCCCGCCGAACCATTGGTCGCCGTGTTCGCCGCGGCAGGCATCATCTGGCTGGCCGGCGTCGTGAGGTCTCCCTTCCCTTTGCGGATCGCTGCCTCTCTGGCGCTCGCTGGCGCGCTATTCATCCCTTTTCAGAACACTCTCGCCGGCTTCACCTCTCGTCACGTGCCGCCTGGCCTGGTCCTGGGATGGCTCGAACAGGCGGGCCCCGGCGAGGTCATCGCCCCTCCCTACTACGCTGCGCTTGCGGGCCGCCGGCTGCGCCACGACTACTCCGACTGGACGGTGTGGGGCATGCGCGCCGCGGCGGGTGTGGAGCCGGAAGCAACATACGCCAGAACGCTTGTTGCCGACCTGGATGCTGGTCGCTTGATGGCAGTGGTGGCCGACTTCCGCCTGGCGTACATCCCGGGGGTGCAGGAGGCGCTCGACCGTGCTTACGCCTCTGTTGCGATGGACGGCAATTCGCCTGACCGCTCGGTCACGCTGTACGTGCCGCGCGCCGCCCACCGCGGGACACAGTAGCTCGCCAGCGCCAGCGTCGGCCAGAGCAGCCGAGTCTCGCTCGGCCACCGCACGTATCCCCATGCGGTCACGCTACCAGCGATCACCACCGATGCCAGCGCCACGATCGCCACTCGCGTCGCTCGCTGCCCCGCCCCCATTGCGCGCCGCAGCACTGGGACAAGCACCACTAGCAAGAGCACGTTATTCCACTCGTACAGTGGTGGCACGAACCACGCGCCCGCCAGCGTCCCCGCCTGCAGCGCCGCTCCCAACGTGCGCTGGGAGCGGCACCAAGCGCCTACGATGATCCCACCGGCTGCGAGCGCCACCGCGGCTCCAATAACGGCCGCTGTGGCCCCCCCGTCGCCGCCACCGAGCGCCTGCGTCACCGTAAGTCCCACCAGAGATCCCGCGCTGACCGGGTTCGCGCCCTGTGCGTAGTTGACCGTCGACCGCCAGAACGCCACCGGCCATCCCGGTAGCGCAACGAGGCTGACGGCTGTAAGCGCAAGAGCCGCCACACCGCCGCTCGCCAGCGCGCGCCACCGGCGTCTCCTCACTTCCCCAGCTACCAGCGCCAACACCGGCAGGATCGCCAGCGCAGGCTTCACAACACCTAGCGCGAGTACCACTCCCCCCAGCACCTCTCTGCGCCGCCTAAGCAGCAACCATGCACCCGCCGCGGCCGCAAATACCAGCGCGGAGAACTGCAGAAAGATTAGGTTGATCACCGTCGCGGGGAACAACGTGGCCAGCGCCAGTGCCGGCCACGGGCGTGCCGCCGGGAGTGATGCCTCAGCCTCGGTGGCACGCCAGCACGCCAGTGCCCCACCTAGGCAGCACGCCTGCAGCAGCAACAGCCAGAGAGTTGCCGCGGCCCAGAATGGCAGCAGCGCCAGCGGCGCCAGGAGCAGCGCCACGTAAGCCGGGTAGACAAATCCAAATACGAACGGATCCTCCTCACGCCCTGGCAGGTCCGCCACTACTGCCTGCACCCCCTGGTCCACCAGGGGGCTGTACGGACTAACTCCGTACTGCAGCCATAGGCGCGTCCCCACCCAGCGCGGGAACAGATCGTTCGTCGCCCCAATCGTGGTTGCGTACGCCGCGCACGCCAGCACGTCCACCCCCACCGCCAGTGCCAGCAGGAGCGCCCCTGCCCACTTCATTGCCCGCCCAGCAGCGTCATCGTACCCCCAGCAGCCGCGACCGCAGTGCGATGACCCACGACGGCCGCCAAGTAGCCGGAAGGCGAACTCCCCCTCTCCGCGCCGGAGAGGGGTTGGGGGTGAGGTCAATTCGCGCAAGCGCTACTAACAACCCCGCCGCCACCAGCGATGCTACCGCCGTCCACACGTACGAGCCGGCGGTGGGCGCGACGAACGATGGCAGCCAGCCCGTCACGTCACGCCCCCACGTGGCGGAGAGGTGTTCCAGCACCGCACTCTGGCCATCGGCCTGGTTGTAGCGCAGGCGCGGCACGTCAAGCAGCAGCCGCGCCTGGGCTGCTGTCAGCGTGCAGAGCATGGCGTAGAGCCAGGCCCAATGCGGCGCCGCCGCCAGCCCCGCCACCAGCGGCGCCACCAGCAGCGGCGCTACCGGCACTAGCATGCGTGCCGGAGGACTGAACGCGCCGTACCAGTAGCTGAAGCACGCGATAAACCCCGCGTACGCAACCACCGGCAGCAACAGCAACGCCGCCGGTGCCTTCCCAATCGCCCGCGGCAAGAGCGCGATTCCCCCCAAGCCCAGCAGGTACACCGGCCCATACGGCAGCAGGCCGAACTGCCGGTCAAGCAGGAGCCCCGGCGCGCCGGTCAACGCCTGCGCCAGCCCCACCGCTCCATATTCGCCAACCGCCGGCACGCCTCCAAACAGTCGCCAGTCCAGCGCCAGCAGCGCCACCCCCGCAGCCGCCGGCACGCCAAACAGCGTCGCTGCGGCCGTCCCGTTGCGTCCAGAGCGCCACCAAGCAAGCGCCAGCCCGGCCGCGAACATGCCCGCGATGGGCAGGTAGCGCAGGTGCAGCCACGGCAGCACGCCCAGCGCCACGCCCGCAGCGAGCGCAATTCCAGTACGCAGGCGACGCTCCCGCCATGCCACTAGCAGCGCGTGGGCAAGCACCACGCTGCACGCCGCCCCCGCTACTTCGGGATAGAACAGCGGCGCGTACAGCAGGAGCGGTGGGCTGAACGCCACCGCCAGCCACGCCAACACCGCCGGCCACCGTCTGTTGGAGCACGCCAGGGCGAGCCGCAGCGTCAGCACCGATGCCAGCGCCGTGACCGCCAGCATGAGCACGATCCCGGCGCCATGGCCACCCAGCCGCATTGCGGGGGCGAGCAACAGCGGCAGTCCGAACCCGTGCTTCGAATACAGCCCGCCGCCGCGTCCGTACAGCGCGTGCATGTCCTCCGCATCCCGCGTATCTCCTAGGTGCGACGGGTAGAAGGCCGTGTACTCCTTGTCCCGGTAGTTATTGAGCACGTCCAGGTCCCCGTCGCGGACCATGCTCACGGCAATCGTGAGGTAGTGCGGCTCATCCCCTGTTATGTTGAAGATCGGCTGCTCGCCATACACCCACTGTCCCTGGTAGTACGCGCCGTACACGGCGAAGCTCAGCAGCCAAGCGAGTACCTGGACCGTCAGAGGCAGCCTCCCACTGGCCCGGGCGCCAGACGCCGCAGCCGTCAGGTCCACACCACGTCCGGCCGGCGCGTCCGCTCCTCCCAATCGTGCATCCCCGCTCACGCTACAGTTGCACCGTCGGCGCCAGCCCCAGTCGCTTGCGCCACGTGGCCAACTTGCTCCATACGTGCGCCGTCGGTTCGCTCAGTCCGCCCCCGACGCGCCCGCGCTTGACCTGAGCCAGCAGCGCGGCCGGCTCCTCGGACGGAGGCTCGTCCAGTTCCAGATACGCTGCCCCCACCTCTCCCGCAGTGTGCGCGTCGCTGCCGGCTACTGACGCGAGGCCATGCGCTCTCGCGAACGTGCGTGCTTCTTCGTTGTCGCGCCCAAGTGTGGTGCGTGCGTTCAGCACCTCCACCGCATCCAGCAGGTGCGCTACGCGCTCGACCGCGCCGCGCCGCAGCCGTGAGCCGCGGATCCGGTCGAACGGATGCGGTAGCAGGACCAGGCCGCCTTGATCGCGGACGCGCCGGATGGTCTCCTCCGGCGTGAGCCCGCGCGGGATCTCTTCCCGCACCAGCAGTGCGATGATCTCCCCCTCGGCCGTCATTACCTCGGTGCCTGGCAGCACGCGCACGCCGCGGAACTGCTCCGCCTGCCGCTCCGCCAGATCTCGTGCTTGCAGCGCTCCGCCTAGCGAGTTGTGGTCCGTGATCGCCACCGCCGCCAGTCCCCGCCGCGCCGCCGCCTCCAGCAGGCGCCCTGCGGGCAGCAGACTGTCTTTGGAGTGGCCGGTGTGAGTGTGGAAGTCGACTCGATACCCCATCCTGCGTGAATCCCGGCAGATCAGCGCGGCTGCAGATAGTCCGGGAGGCTGCCCGGCAGCAGATAGAGAATGGCGACCACCGCTGCCCCCCACAGGGCCACGCACGCCGCGATTCCCGGGTCACGCAGCAGCACCTCCTCCGGTGCGCCGCCCTCCCCGCGCACATGCACTAGATACAGGTAGCGGAACAATCCGTACAGCACGAACGGGATAGTCAACATCATCGCGTGGTTGCGGGGCAGGTTCTCCGCCGAGAAGGTATAGAGCATGTACGCCAGCACTAGGCATGTCGTCACCACCACGATCAGCTGGTCCACCAGACCCACGGTGTAGCCTGCCAGCGCCGGACGGTGCCCCCGCGCCAGCGCCGATGAGCCGTCCATGTCGCCCTCACCCATGAGCAGCACCAGCTCCTGGCGCCGCTTACCCAGCGCCAGGAATAGCGCCAGCAGCATGGCGCATACGTACAGCCATGGACTGATCGGCACGCCCACCACCACCGCCCCTGCTACCGCCCGCAGCACGAAGCCGCTCGCCAGCGCCAGCACGTCCAGGATCACCATGTGCTTGAGCGCCAGGACGTAGAGCACCTGCAGTCCCACGTATCCCGCCGCCACGGCAAAGAATGCCGGAGAGAGCAGCGCCGCTGCGACCAGCGAGCCGGCAGCCAGTGCGCCTGCCGCCACCCATGCCAGCCCTGGAGCCAGGCGCCCTGATGCCAGCGGCCGGCGCCGCTTGACCGGGTGCAGCCGGTCCTTCTCCACGTCCAGCAGGTCATTCACCAGGTACACCGCGCCGGAAAGGAGGCAGAACACCACCGCCGCCACCAGCGCTCGCAGCACTTGCCCCGGCTGCCCCAGTTGCTGCGCGAACAGCAGTGCTACGAGCACCACGCCGTTCTTCGGCCACTGGCGCGGGCGCATGCCCTTGAAGAGCAGCCATGGCGTTTCGAGCCGCAACACCGGAAGAGCTGCGCCGGCCACCCCCGGAGCAGCCCCCGAAGCAAGGCTGCGCTCTTGGTGGACTCCGACCCCCGCGCCCGACTTACTCACTGCCTACCGCCTGCTGACCGCAGCCGCGCTGCGACCAATCCGCGCGCGAACGTCAGTTCGTCGGCCCGCAGCAGCGCAAGCACCGCCAGGTACGCCGCGCCGCCCAGCCCAACTGACACCAGGAAGTGCGCGGCCAGCGCCACCGCGCCATCAGGGAGCGGGACCATCCACTGGAAAGCGTAGAACACGCCCGCCATTACTGCCGCACCACCTCCCACACGCAGGCATGCCGCTGCCATCCCCGGCGGCAGCGCCTGGGCGTGCATCCGCGCCAGCAGCGCATACAAGATCACCGCGTGCACGCTGTTCTGCACTGTATTGGCCAGCACCAGTCCGCGCATGCCTAGGTCCAGCCAGTGCACCGCCGCCAGCGCCACCACCGCGTACAACCCTGCGCCAAGGATGCCGATCGCCACCGGCAGCTTCGTATTTTGCAGCGCGTAGAAGGCGGCGATGAGCAGCTGGTCCACCGCCACAAACGGCAGCTGCGGCGCATAGTAGAGCAGCGCTGTCGCGGTCAGCTGCGCGTCGTCCGAGCCGAACGTGCCCCTCTGGAAGACCAGCCGCACTACCGGCTCGCGCAGCGCCACCAGCACTACCGCTGCCGGCACGATCAAGAAGAGCGCCGCCCTGATCCCCATAGACAGTGTCTGCCGGAAGCCGGGATCGTCAACGCCGGCCGCGCCGTATCGCGAGAGCACCGGCAGCACCGCGAACGAGAGCGCCGTCGCCACCAGCCCCAGCGGCAGCTGCACCAAATTGGTGGCGTACCGCATCGCCGCCAGGCTGCCCTCTCCCGTCTGCGACGCCAGGCGCGTGTCCAACACGACCACCAGGGCCGATACCCCCAATCCCCCGGCCACCGGCGCGTACAGG
The DNA here is from genome assembly GCA_902805635.1 of uncultured Chloroflexota bacterium. Lineage (GTDB taxonomy): Bacteria > Chloroflexota > UBA11872 > UBA12225 > UBA12225 > CADCTC01. Next base: position 389 of record CADCTC010000261.1, on the reverse strand, counting down.
CGCAGGATGCGCCGCACCGCCGGCTCGCGCAGCCGCAGTGATAGCGCCGGCAGCCGGTCACGTATCCCGTAGAGCTGCAGCGCCAGCTGCGCCGCCGCCCCTACCACGAGGCCCAGCACGAGCCCCGTGACGCCCAGGGGTTTCGCCAGCAGCAGCGCGCAGGCGATGATGCCCACGTTGTACGCCGCCGCCGCGAACGACGGCAGCGTCACCCGGTGCAGCGCATACAGCACCGCCATCAGTACCGCCGCCACCCCAAGCAGCACCACCGACGGCAGCGCCACCTGCGTCAGCAAGATTCCCTGCTCCTGCACCTCCGGGGCGAACCCTACCCCAAGCAGCCCTACCAGTGGCCGCGCGAATACCATCAGCAGCACCACCATCGGCAC
>CADCTC010000260.1 GCA_902805635.1 uncultured Chloroflexota bacterium | reverse complement strand
GTTCACCAGGGTGGTGTGCGAGTCGGTGCCCACCAACGTGTCCGGGAAAGCCATCAGCTCACCCTGCTCCTGGCGCAGCTGGATCACCTTGGCCAGGTACTCGATGTTCACCTGGTGCACGATGCCGTTGCTCGGCGGCACCACGCGGAAGTTCTGGAACGCCTTCTGCGCCCAGCGCAGGATGTTGTACCTCTCTAAATTTCGCTCGTACTCGCGCTTGGAGTTCTCCTCGGCCGCCAGCGCCGAGCCGAAGAAGTCCACCTGCACCGAGTGGTCAATCACCAGGTCCACCGGCACCAGCGGGTTGATGCGCTGCGGATCGCCGCCCAGCGTCGCTACCGCGGAGCGCATCGCCGCCAGGTCCACCACCGCGGGGACGCCGGTGTAGTCCTGCAGGAGCACACGGGCGGGCATGAACGGGATCTCTTCATTGCCCAGCTGCTTGGGGTTCCAGCGGGCCAGCGCCTGCACGTCGGCCTCGCACGCCTTGCCGCCCTCACAGTGGCGCAGCGCGTTTTCCAGCAGCACCTTGACGGTGAAGGGCAGGCGGTCCACGTCGCCCACGTCCGCCTTGGTCAGCTCGGTCAGCCGGAAATAGGTCGCGGTCACGTCGTCGGTGGAAAGCGTCGAGCGCGAGCCAAACGGATTGATCTTCGGTTCCATCTCTCCGCAGTTATACACTTCCTTATAGAGAAAGAATGAGCCAGACAGCGCCGGCGGGAGAAACACTCAACCTGGGCCGTGTGTACCACGACCCCGCGGTGCCAGAGCTGGTGTGCCGCTATCCCGGCGAGCCGGTAGTGACGGTGGTGCGGGCCGAGAAGGGGGAGGTCGTCGTCGCGCACTCCGGCAAGGAGCTGCGCGTCGGCGCACGCAACGGCCAGATCGCTAAGCCGGGGCGCGACTACCTCATGATCCGTGACGGCGACGACCGCGGCCTCTGGCTGCTCATCGAGGCCGGCGAAGAGTTCTGACCCTCACCATCCCAGCGCGTAGCCGTCGCGGCGTGGGTCGGCGGCGCCCCAATAGACGCCGGTCTGCGGGTCGCGCCGGATCACCATCGCGCTGCCGGTGGCGGCCCAGGGCCCCAGCATTTGGACCGGGTGGCCCAGCTCCGCCAGACGGCGACGCGTCGTCTCGGGGAACCGCGCCTCGAGGTTCAGCGCGTCCGGCAGCGTGTGGGGCAGCGTGGATTCGGTGCCGTCCTGGATGTGTCGCCAGCGCGGTGCTTCCACCACCTCCACCGGCGTCAGGCCAAAGTCCAGCAGCCCGCTCACCATCTGCAAGTTCGTCTGCACCTGCGTGTCCGCCCCTGGCGTGCCCAGCGTAAGCAGGAACTCGCCGGGCTTGCCGTTGCCGGCGTCCCCGAAGACCATCACGTGGTTCATCGTGTGGCGCACGCGCTTGCCCGGGACCAGGCAGTCTGGGTGCGCCGGGTCCAGGTGCCAGTAGGTCATTCGGTTGTTGAGCAGCACGCCGGTATTGCCTGCCACCAGCCCCGACCCGAACTCTTGCTGGAGGCTCTGCAGCTGGCACACCACGTTGCCCTCACCGTCCGCCACCACGAAGCACGTGGTGTCTTCGCGCCGCGCGCCACGGCCGGACGGAACCGCCACGCCGCCGTCCAACCCCGGCTTCACGGTCCCCGGCGCCGCTGCGCGTCCGGCGTCGATCAAGCGGCGGCGCTCGGCGGCATAGTCCTTGGAGAGCAGCGCCGCCACCGGCACGTCGGTGAAATCTGGGTCGGCAAGGTACGCCTCGCGGTCGGCGAAGGCCAGCTTCTTGGCCTCGACCATCAGGTGGATCAGCTCCGGCGAGTGCCACCCGAGGGAGGCGACGTCGAAGCCCTCCAGCAAGTTGAGCTCCTGGAGCAGGACGTGACCGCTGGCGTTGGGTGGCGTCTCATATACCAGCCGGCCGCGGTAGCTGGTGGTGATCGGGTCCTGCCAGCGCGCGCGGTAGCGCGCCAGGTCGTCGTAGAACAGAAAGCCGCCGGTGCGCCGCGAGACTTCGTCAATGGCGCGCGCCACCGGCCCAGCGTAGAAGTACTCCCGCCCGTGGTCGGCGATGCCCCGGTAGGTGCGCGCCAGGTTCGGGTTGACGATCAGCTCGCCGGGTAGCGGCGGCCGTCCTTCCGGCCAGAACACCGCCTGCGACGGCGCGAACCCGCCAAACGTGGCCTCACCCGCCAGCGAAGACGCCAGGCGGTGGCTCACTGGCAGCCCGCCCTCCGCGAGCTGGATAGCCGGCTTCAGCGCGGTAGCCAGCGGCAGCTTGCCGTAGCGCGCATGGCCCTCCAGCCAGCCGTCCACTAGCCCCGGCACCGATACCGACCGGATGCCCTTGAAGGGGATGCCGGCGCGGTAGTTCTCAAGGGTGGCGGCGCCCGGGGCAGGTCCTGTCGCATTGAGCACCTCCACCCGCCGGCCACCGGGGCCGGCTACGCGGAAATACATGATGAACCCGTCACCGCCGGCGCCGGACATGCCCGGCTCCGCCACCCCCAGCGCCGCGGCCACCGCCAGCGCGGCGTCGGCTGCGTCGCCGCCGCGCTGCAGCACGCCGATCCCCGCCAGGCTGGCTAGCGGATGCGCGGAGCAGACCATGCCGCGCCGCCCCATCACTACCGGGCGGTGAGCCTCTGAGACGTGCCCGTGCGGGCCAAGGTCGGCAGTAGGGACGGCATCTGGCGAGGGAAAGGTGGCACTGGGAGTGCTGGAGGACATGGCGGCGAATTGTACGCGCGGTCCTCATGCCGCCTTGGGGGCTTGCTTGAGCGCGCTGTCGCGCTCCCAGCGGTCATACGTGGTCCAGATGTCTTCCGGGCGGTAGTCGACGTTCCTGGCATACGCAAGGATGTAGGGGTCGGTGGCCGCGCGAAACCCCGCCGCGGCTTCGAGCCGCTCCGGTTGGTCCAGACGCACGACTGCCACGCCGGCGTCGCTCAGCGCAGCGATAACGTTCCGCTGCTCCGCCTCCACTCGCGCCGCTTCTGCATCCGGGTCGGTTCCCTTGGTCACCAGGTGCGATGAGCGGTCCAGGCGGTGCAGCGTGTAGAGCAAACCCTCCTCGAGCACAAGCAGCTGCGGATCGTTCACAACGTCCGGGTACGTCTTGTCGTCCAGCAAGTAACGCAGCGTGCAGACAATGCCCTGGATCACCGCCAATGCGCGCACGAACGACTCATGGGCTTGCTGCGGACGGACGAAGAACAGCAGTGGGTACGAGCTATGTGCCTGTCCGGCCATCAACAGCTCGTCATTCAACCAGCGGAGCCGATCGGCCAACATGGCCTGCCGGCCCGTCAACACGTACCGTTGGGCGATAGCGGCGCCATCGACGCGTCCACCGGCCTCCTGGTTGAGCACGGCTGTGAGCGCCATTTTCCGCGTTACCCAGGGGTAGAGGGAAAGCAGGTAGGTGACCGAAAGCGAGATGGTCAACAACCCAAATGCGCCCTCGGAAACCGCCAGCCAGCGCACCAGCGGGTGCAGCGGCACCACGTCGCCAAAGCCGATGGTCAGGAAGCTGACAGCGCTGAAGTACAGCGCATCGGCCACCCCAAGCGATGCGCCACTCTGTCCTGGTCCAGACGCGAACCAACGTGGATCGCCAATAAAAGGCGCAAAGAGCAGAGCAAAACCAAGCACGCTGCAGACGACCCAGAAGGCCAGCGTCAGCGCGATCATCAGCGGCATCCCCAGCGCCAGCACACGCCCCTGCACGCGCCGGCCCATCGGCCGGCAGACCGCCGCCAAAACCGTCCAAAACCCGCGGGTAAGCTTGCTTGAGACGGGGCTCTCTGCCTGGACGTGGAGCACGGTCAAGCCGATGTCCGCCAGGCTGACGCCGATCAGCAGCAGACCAAAGGGTATGGCAATCCAGGCCAGAAGTCCTGGCGTGTTGAGCAGACCGGCCGTTTCAGTGGGCACATCCTAGGAGGCATCGCAAGTACCGTGCAGCGGTTGGAAACGAGCCCGCGGCGGGAGGCTGACGCGCGCCGGTTGGCGGCCTGGCGGCGGCGCCTGGAGCGCCGCCGCCAGGTGCTGGACCTGCCTATCACCATCCCCGGCGCGGCGCGGGCGTACAGCATCGCCGTGCCCGCCAACCCCGACGCCGTCCTGGACGAGCTGATGGCGCCCGATCCGCACATGCCCTACTGGGCCACCCCCTGGGCCAGCGGCCTTGCACTGGCAGAGCTGCTGCTGGTCAGGAGAGGCGCGCTGACCGGCCGCCGCGCACTGGAGCTGGGCTGCGGCCTGGGCATCACCGCCACCGCCGCGGCCGAAGTGGGGCTGGATGTCACCGCTAGCGACTGTTTCGCCGAGGCGCTGGCCTACACCGGCTACAACGCGCTACGCAACGCCGGCCAATCCGTACATACCCTGCTGGTGGACTGGCGCACGCCCGAGGGCCGCATTGCCCTGGCCGGTCCACGCGAGGTTGACCTGGTGCTCGCCGCCGACGTGCTCTACGAAGCCGAAGACATCCCACCGCTGCTCGAGCTGCTCTCCCGGCTGCTTCACCAAGGCAGCCAGGTGTGGCTGGCAGAGCCGGGCCGCGCGACCAGCACCCGCTTCGTCGATGAAGCACGCGCCGTGTGGACCGTGGAGACTGAGGAGGTGGAACGCGTCTGGCCGGCCGCTGCGGGCTATGCGAAGGTCCGCCTCCACACGATTACCCCTCGCTAGGCGAGACGCCGCTGGAGGATGTGCACCAATCCCCACGGGGCGTGGATGTCTTTGACGTAGCTGTAGCCGCGCTGCTCGTACAGTGCGCGCGCGTAGTTATTGCCGCGGTCCACGCCAATGGTGATCACGGCGCAGCCGCGGCGCCCGGCAGCACGCTCGACCGCCACCATCAGTCCTTTGCCGATCCCACGCCGCCGGTACGTGGGGTGCACCACCAGGTTCGAGATGTGCGCCCGCGTGCGCCCATCGGCCAGGTGCGAATCGTCCGCCAGCCACTCTACGGTACACGTCCCTACCAGGTAGCCGTCACACTCGGCGATCCAGATCTCGCGCCGGCCGTCGCGCATGTTGCGGAACTGCTGCGCGACCGTTTCCGCGCTCCAGCCGCACGCGCGCCGCAGCGCGCTTACCGCCGTCTCTTCTTCATAGAGTGCCGGCCGCAGCCGCACGTCGGGCGGCAGGTCGTCTCCCGCCCACGCGTGGGTGCTGCCCGCTACCAGCTGCGCCATTCCCGGATCGTGCTCCTACTGGTAAGCGTACAAGGGCGGCACAGCCGCTGACAACGCCGCCGCGGGATACGCTGCACTCTCTCAATCATCCACTCAACAAGCACACTTGAATGTGGTCGATCAATCGAGATAGACACACATCCGAACGTGGTTGTATAGTGCATTGCAGTGCCGGTACGCAGCAGTGCAAGTGGCGCGGCCGAGCCTCCCACACTTACGAAAACCGCGGAGAGAGTAGAAGTCCATGCCCAAGTTTGCACAGGCAGAGATCACCACCGTCACAGAAGACTTGAGCGGGTACAAGGCGTTCTTGAAGAGACTGGCTGTCGGCCAGGTGGTTACACTACCCCTTGAGAGTGGTGAGACGTCCCGCAGAGTCATGCGCGCCCTCAACGCGGCCGCTGCGGAAAGCAACATGCG